>NZ_PDJO01000001.1:3404486-3711815 GCF_002563775.1 Thioclava sp. ES.031
CACAATCGAAACGCCGCCCCGGAGGGCGGCGCGATTGTTGCTAGTAATGTGGGGGATGGGTTACCGGGCCCAGTCCCACGGCACGGTAAACTCGCCCAGCTTATGGGTCAGCGCATCCTGATCGCAGTCTCCCGTGGTCGCCAGATGCGCCACCAGACCGCGCTTCTTGTCCTCGGTGACCGAGATGACATGCGCCTTGATGCCCGCCGTCTCCAGCTCGGCATTGAGCACCCGAATGATCGCCTTCTTGCGCAGGTCGGGCTTGAAGATCTTGCCCACCGCCGTCTTCGGCAGCTCGTCCATCACCTCGAGATGTTTCGGAACCGCGGCACGCTCGTGGATATTGGCGCGCGCATGCTCCATCAGCTCCTCGTTGGTGACCTCGGCATCGGCCACCAGTTCGACATAGGCGCAGGGCAGCTCGCCCGCGAAACTGTCAGGCTGGCCGATCGCGCCCGCGAAAGCCACCGCCGGGTGGCTCAGCAACGCGTCCTCGATCTCCGCCGGGTCGAGATTGTGCCCGCCGCGGATGATCAGGTCCTTCGCGCGGCCCGTGATCCAGAGATAGCCGTCCTCGTCGATACGGCCCAGATCGCCGGTACGCAGGAAACGCTCCTCGGCGAACAGGTCGTGGTTCTTGTCCGGTTCGGTATAGGTCGAGCCCTCGAAGACACCCGGATTGGCGACGCAGATCTCGCCGACCTCGTCGCGCGCGCATTCGTCGAACGTGCCGTTGCGCTTCTTGAGAATGCGCACATGGGTATAGGGCATCGGGATCCCGACGGAGCCCACCTTCTTCATCCCGTCCACCGGGTTGACCGACACCAGACAGGTCGCCTCGGTCAGGCCGTAGCCTTCCGCGATCTCGACCCCGGTTGCCGCCTTGAAGCGGTTGTAAAGCTCGATCGGCAGCGGCGCCGAGCCCGAGAGCGCGATCCGCAGCGAGGAGATATCGGCATCGACCTTGCGCTGCACCATCGCGGACACAGCGGTCGGCACGGTGATCAGGAAAGTCACCTGCCAGCGCTCGATCAGCTTCCAGAAATTGTCGAACACCCCTTCCCCGCGATAGCCCGCAGGGGTCGGGAAGATGACATGCGCGCCACTCGCGATGGCCGACATCAGGATCGGATAGGCCGCGAAGACATGGAACAGCGGCAGCGGGCACATCATCACGTCGTCTTGCTTGAACAAGAGCCGCCCGCCGAGCCAGCCGTTATAGATCATGCCGGAATACTTGTGCTGCGCGACCTTGGGCATCCCCGTCGTGCCGCCGGTGTGGAAATAGGCTGCGACGCGATCCTCGTTGGGATCGTCGAACATCAGCCGGTCGCCGGGCATCTTGCTGGCTTCGCCGTTGAAGCTCATCACCTTCGCGTTGTGCTTCACCTCGGTCTTGGGGCGAATGAAGGGCACGATCCAGCTTTTCGGCGGCGAGAGGTAGCGATTGAGATCGACCTCCAGCACGGCCTCGACATTGGGCGCAAGCCGCACGGCTTCAGCCGCCTTCTGCGCCACGTCGGTCTTCGGGAACGCCTTCAGCGTCACCAGAACCTTCGCCTTCGTCTCGCGCAGGATCGCGCCGATCTGCTCGGCGTCGAGAAGCGGGTTGATCGGATTCACGATCCCGGCCGTCGCGCCCGCCAGAAGCACCGTCGCGGTCTCGAGCGAGTTCGGCAGCAGATAGGCCACCGTGTCGGTCGGCCCCACGCCCAGATGGCGCAGCAGGTTCGCCGCCTGCGTGACCTTGCCGTGCAATTGCGACCAGCTCAGCGTCTCCGCCTTGTCGGTCGGGCCGGACATGATCTGGAATGACAGGGCCGGCCGATCGCCATGGGCCTTGGCGGTCTCGCTCAGAAAGCCGTAAAGCGTTTCGGGGCGGTTGCGCGCCTCCCAGGGTTTCTCGGCCTCGACCGCATCACGGTCGGCAACTGTCGCGAATTTCTGCATTATTCTCCTCCCGGGGCCGCCGCGTTCCTCCACTGACGGGCCATGCGCAGGATGCGGCAAAAGCGCCCGCCACGGCAAGAGTTACGCCGCCGCCAAAACGTCACGTCACGCAAATTCTGACGTGGGGAAACAAGCGTCCGGGTTCAAGGTGCAAAGGCGTGAACGCCCCGTCACGCCCCTTCGGTGAATTGCAGCCTCGCGAGTTCGGCATAAAGACCGCCCTCGGAGACGAGGCTGTCATGCGTGCCCTGCGCGACGATCTTGCCGTCCTCGAAGACGACGATCCGGTCGGCCTTCTTAACGGTGGCCAGACGGTGCGCCACGATCACCGTGGTGCGGGTCTTGGCCAGCTGATCGACGGCCGCCTGCACTTCGCGTTCGGAGGCTGCGTCCAGCGCCGAAGTCGCCTCGTCCAGCAGCAGGATCGGCGCGTCGCGCAGGATCGCCCGCGCAATCGCGATACGCTGCTTCTGACCGCCCGAAAGCATCACGCCGCGCTCGCCGACATAGGTGTCGAACCCTTCGGGCAACGCTTCGAGGAAGTCATAGGCATGGGCCGCGCGCGCGGCCTCTTCGACTTCGCGGTCGCTCGCATCGGGACGGCCGAAGCGGATGTTTTCGCGCGCCGAGGCTGCGAAGACGACCGGGTCCTGCGGCACCAGCGCGATCGCCTGACGGAAATCGTGCCGCGCCATGTCGCGCAGGTCGTAGCCGTCGATCGTCACCTTGCCGGTCTCGGGGTCCCAGAACCGCTGGATCAGCTGCACGACGGTCGTCTTGCCCGCGCCCGAAGGGCCGACCAGCGCCACCGTCTCGCCCGGCGCGATGTCGAGATCGACATGATCGAGCGCCGAGGCCTGCGGCCGCGACGGGTAATGGAAGCTCACATCCTCGAACCGGATCGCGCCGGTTGCGGGCAGCGGCAGCGGCACCGGATGCTCGGGGTCTTTCACCGAATCCTCGCTTTGCAGCAGCTCCACCAGACGCTCGGTCGCGCCTGCGGCCCGCTGCAATTCGGACCAGATTTCCGACAGCGCGCCGACAGAGCCCGCCACCATCACCGCGTAGATCACGAATTGCACCAATTCGCCCACGCTCATTTCGCCACCGCGCACGTCGCGCGCGCCGATCCACAGGACGCCCACGACGCCTGCGAAGACAAGGAAGATCACGATCACGGTCATCACCGCGCGCGTGCCGATCCGCTTCTTTGCGGACTGGTAAGCTTTCTCGGTGACGTCGGAGAATTTCTCGCGGGTGATCGCCTCATGGGTGAAGGCCTGCACGGTCTGCGCGGCCAGAAGCGACTCCGAAGCCGAGCCCGACGAATTCGCGATCCAGTCCTGGTTCTCGCGGCCCAGCACCCGCAGGCGACGGCCCAGAACCACGATCGGGACCACGACCACCGGCACGACCAAAAGCACCAGCCCGGTCAGCTTTGCCGAGGTAAAGAGCAGCATGATCAGGCCGCCGATCAGGATCAACACGTTGCGCAGCGCCACCGAGACCGAGGAGCCGATCACCGACAGGATCAGCGTCGTGTCGGTCGTGATGCGCGAGATGATCTCGCCGGTCAGGATCCGTTCGAAGAAGGCCGGGCTCATCGAGATCACCCGGTCGAACACCGCCTTGCGGATATCGGCCACGACCCGTTCGCCGAAGCGCGTCACGAGGTAGTAGCGCAGCCCCGTCCCGAGCGCGAGCAGCCCCGCGATGACCAGAGCGGCGAAGAAATACTGATCGAGCAGCGCCGCGCCTTGCTGGAACCCGTCCACCACGCGGCGCACCGCGAGCGGCAGGATCAGCGAGATCGAAGCGGTGGCGATCAGCGCCAGCAACGCCCCGAAGGCAAGTCCCTTGTAAGGTGCGATGAAGGGGCCGAGCCCCTTGAGCGCGCCGATCTTCTTCGTCTTCGGCCGGTCATCGGCCGGTCCCGTCGGTCTGCGAGCCATGAATTCTCCCTTGCTTGGTTCAAGGGTTTAGGGGGCGGGAGGTCAGCGGGCAAGCCTCGATTGGCAAAGCGGTGGCACGCCCATGCCCGGACAGCCTCACGATAGCTCACATTTTCGCCGAAAAGGCTACGGGCGGCCGGACTCGAACCGGCACGGGCAATGCCCAAGGGATTTTAAGTCCCCTGCGTCTACCATTTCGCCACGCCCGCAGCGCGCTCTGGCTAGCGCGGGCGCGGCGACTTGGCAAGGCCGCGAGGCGCTCAGCGCCCCTCGAATTTCGGCGCGCGCTTCTCGAGGAACGCGGTCACGCCTTCGCGGAAATCATGGCTCTGGCCGAGGCTGCCCTGCAGCTCCGCTTCCAGTTCCAGCTGGGTCGACAGATCATTGCTGTAGCCCTCACGCAGCGACCGCTTCACCGCGCGATAGGCCGCCGTCGGGCCATTGGCCAGATGCGCCGCACGGGCGCGCCAGTGATGGTCGAAATCGACCTCGGCAATCGCTTCCCAGATCATGCCCCAGCCAGCCGCCTGCCGCGCCGAGACCTTGTCGGCGAACAGCGCCATGCCCATCGCGCGGGCAAAGCCCACCTGACGCGGCAGCCAATAGGTGCCGCCCGCATCCGGCATCAGCCCGATCCGCGTGAAGGCCTGAATGAAGCTCGCCGCTTCCGAGGCGATGACCACGTCGGCGGCCAGCGCGAGGTTCGCCCCCGCCCCTGCCGCAGGTCCGTTCACCGCGGAGACCACCGGCAGCGGGCTCTCGTAGATCGCCTTGAGCATCGGCTCGTATTCATCGCGCAGCACGCGCTCCAGATCGAGCCCGGCCGCCGCGACCCCGTCGCCCAGATCCTGCCCCGAGCAGAAGGCCCGCCCCGCACCGGTCAGCACGATCACCCGTGCCTCATCCTCGGCGCGTTTCACCGCCTCGAGGATTTCCGCGCGCATCTGCGCGTTGAGCGCGTTCATCACATCGGGTCGGTTGAGCGTGATCACCGCGACCTGCTCTTCGACCTCGTACCGGATAACCTTGAACACCATCTGGAAAACGCGCCTCCCTCTTTGTCGCGCGCCCACGATAACGCGGGTCACGCGAAGGGAAAGCGGAACGGGGCGTCACGAAGGACGCCCGCCTCGTTTTCTTCAGAAGATCTCGAACAGGCCCGCAGCCCCCTGCCCGCCGCCGATGCACATCGACACGACACCGTAGCGCGCGCCGCGGCGCTTGCCTTCCAGCAGGATATGGCCCGCCATGCGCGCACCCGACATGCCATAGGGGTGGCCGATCGAGATCGCGCCGCCATTGACGTTGAGCTTGTCGTCGGGAATGCCCAACCGGTCGCGGCAATAGAGAAGTTGCGAGGCGAAGGCCTCGTTGATCTCCCACAGATCGATATCGTCGATGGAGAGCCCCGCGCGCTCCAGCAGGCGCGGGATCGCGAAGACCGGGCCGATGCCCATCTCGTCAGGCGCACAGCCCGCAACCGCCATGCCCCGGAACGCGCCCAGCGGCTCCAGCCCACGCCGCGCGGCTTCCTCGGCGGACATCACCACGCAGGCGGACGCGCCGTCGGAGAGCTGGCTCGCATTGCCTGCGGTCACGCATTTGTCGGGGCCCAGCACCGGCTTGAGCCCTTGAAGCCCCTCCAGCGTGGTCTGCGGACGGTTGCACTCGTCGCGCTCGAGCCGCACCGACTGCTCCGAGACCTCGCCCGTGGC
This sequence comes from Thioclava sp. ES.031, assembly GCF_002563775.1. Classification (NCBI taxonomy): domain Bacteria; kingdom Pseudomonadati; phylum Pseudomonadota; class Alphaproteobacteria; order Rhodobacterales; family Paracoccaceae; genus Thioclava; species Thioclava sp. ES.031. Next base: position 3,410,104 of record NZ_PDJO01000001.1, read on the forward strand.
CTTGTCCTTCACCAGTTTCACCGCCTCGACCGGAACGATCTCGGCGTCGAAGCGGCCCGCCTCCTGCGCGGCGACGGTGCGGGCCTGACTTTGCAGCGCGTAGATGTCCTGCGCCTCGCGGGTCACGCCATAGCGCTCGGCTACGACCTCCGCAGTCTCGATCATCGACATGTAATAGGCGTCGGGCACACCGGGGCTGCGATAGCGATAGCCGTTCCAATGCTCGTTCTGCACCAGTGAGATCGAGTCGAGCCCGCCCGCAAGCGCCACGTCCATCTCGCCCGTCATCACGCCATGGGCCGCCGCCGCGATGGCGTTGAGGCCCGAGGCGCATTGCCGGTCCAGCGTGGCACCCGCCACGGAGTCGGGCAGGCCCGAAGCCTGCGCGATATGACGCGCGACGTTGACGCCGGTGGAGCCCTGCGTGAGGGCGGAGCCGAAGATCGCATCGGCGATCTCGCCGCCCTCAAGTCCGGCACGGGAGACGGCCGCGCGCACGGCATGGGCGGCCAGCGCCGGACCTTCGAGATTGTTGAACGCCCCGCGATAAGCCTTGCCGATAGGCGTGCGGGCGGTGGAGACGATGACAGCGTCGCGCATGAGAATCCTCAGATGGTTTCGAGCCCGCACCAGTCCGCGATGAACAGGGCGGTGCTCTGGGTGATGCGACGGATGCTTTCCAGCTCGACGCGCTCGTTGAAGCCGTGGATCGCCTCGGCGCGCGGCCCGTAGACCAGCGCGGGCGTGTCGGCATAGAGCCCGAAGAAGCGGGCATCGGTGGTCGCGGTGATCGCCACGCGGTCGAGATCGCTCTCGTTGACGCTGCGATGCGCCCCTTCGAGGGCACCGATCGCGGCCTTCGCGGTGGCGGAGTGGTCGTCGGAAAGCGCGTAGCCCTCGGCCATGAACCCGTGCCAGACGATCTCGGGCAGCGAGTTCTTCAGGAAAGCGTTGGAGCGCGCGGCATCCATGATGGTCTCGGTGATCTCGGCGCGCGCGGCGGCGATATCCTGACCCGGATAGATCGCGATGCGCATGTCGAAGATGCACCAGGCCGGGACGGAGGACGCCCAGTCGCCGCCCTGGATCTTCCCGATATTGAGGTTGATCGGGTGATGCACGTGACCGAAGTCGGAATGCCGGCAGCCCGGTTCGTTCCAGCGTTCTTCCAGCCCGTGCAGCGCCTCGATCAGCGGGATCGCGGCCTCGATCGCATTGGCGCCAGTGCCAGCATAGGCCACATGCGTGGGCAGGCCTTTCAGGTGCACCTGCGCCCAGACCACGCCGAGTTGCGCGCCGACCAGCTTTTCCTCGAACGGTTCGGGGATCAGCGCGGCGTCGGCGCGGTAGCCGCGTTCAAGGCAGGCCAGCGCGCCGTTGCCGGTGCATTCCTCTTCCACGACGGATTGGAAGAACACGTCCGCACCGGGGGCGAAGCCTGCCTTGCGCAGCGCATCGAGCGCGAAGAGGTTCGACACCAGCCCCGCCTTCATGTCGCCCGCACCGCGCCCGTAAAGCCAGCCATCGGCGACATGCGGCTCGAACGGCGGCGCGTCCCACATATCCAGAGGGCCCGCGGGCACCACGTCGATATGACCGTTGAGGATGAGCGAGCGGCCCTTTTGCGATTGGCTGCGATGGGTGCCCACCACATTCACCGCGTCCTCGTAATCGCCGATCACCGGCGAGAAACCGGGCATGTCGCGAATCTTGTCGACGTCGATCTGCCAGCGGTCCACCTCGTAGCCGCGCTCATCGAGGGCGGCGGCCATGAAGTCCTGCGCGCTCTGCTCCTGCCCACGGGTGGACGGGTGCGAGGTCAGCTCGGAGAGAAACGCGGTCTCGTCGTCGAATGCGGCGTCGACCGCCGAGAGGATGCGGGTTTTCAGCTCGGTATCCATGTGGTGCCTCAGAATCTGGGAATGTCGCCTTGCGGCAGTGCAAGGGGGGCGCCGGTCGCCTCGCGGATCTCCGTCTCGGAGATGCCCTCGGCCAGTTCGACCAGCGCGAAGCCCTGCGCGGTCACGTCCACGACCGCCATGTCGGTATAGATCCGCGCCACCCGCGCCTTCGCGGTCAGCGGCAGCGAGCAGGTCTTGAGCAGCTTCGGATTGCCCTTGCGGTCGCAATGGGTGGTCATCACGACGACCCGGCGCGCCTTCTGCGCCAGTTCGATCGCGCCGCCCGCGCCGGGGGAGAACTTGCCCGGGATCTTCCAGTTCGCCAGATCGCCGTTCTGCGCGACCTCGAAGGCGCCCAGCAGCGTCAGGTCGAGCCGCCCGGAGCGCACCAGCGCGAAGCTCACCGCGCTGTCGAAAAAGGCCGAGCCGGGGATCGTCGAGACATAGGCCCCGCCCGCGTCGATCAGGTTGCGGTCGGCGCGCTCGAGCGGCAGCGTCGGCCCGATCCCGGTCAGCCCGTTTTCCGAATGCAGGCAGACGGGGAAGTCGGCGGGCAGATGGTTGACCACCTTGGTGGGCAGGCCGATGCCCAGGTTCACGACCATGCCGGGCGCGATTTCGCGCGCGGCACGGGCCACCATGCGGGATCTAGCGTCTGACAATGCCATACTCCTCGGAAATCTCGTCGAGTTTCACGACGTGGTCGATGAAAGCGCCGGGGCTCTCGGCCGCGTCCGGGTCGATCCCGCCCAGCGGCAGAAGCTCTTCGGTCTCGGCGATCACGCGGGTCGCGGCCATCGCCATGAGCGGGTTGAAATTGCGCGCGGTGGCGGCATAGGCGAGGTTGCCGAAGCAATCGGCGCGCGCGGCATGGACCAGCGCCACATCGCCACGCAGAGCCGGTTCGACCAGCATCGGGCGGCCATTCATCTCGACCACCTGCTTGCCCTGCGCCAATTCGGTGTCGATGCCGATATCGGTCAGGATCGCGCCAAGCCCCGCGCCACCGGCACGGATACGTTCGGCGAGGATGCCCTGCGCGCAGAACTCAACCTCCATACGGCCCTCGTTCATCGCCGCGATGGCGTTGGCGTTGAGGCCGAGATGGGTGACGATCAGCTTGCGCACCTGACCGCCTGCGATCAGGTGGTCGATGCCCATGCCCGCCTCGTTGGCGTCGTTCTTGACCAGAACGAGGTCGCGCTGCCCCTGACGGGCCAGCTCGCGCAGCAGCGCGAAGGGGGTGCCGGGCACGCCGAAGCCGCCCACCAGCACCGTGGCGCCATCGGGGATCTGCGCGACCACCTCTTCCATCGCGATGGATTTGTCGGGCAGCTTCATGCGCTGACCTCCTCGACCACCGGCAGGTCGTGATTGGCGGCGAAGGCATCGAGCGCGTCGATGAGGATCGCCATGATCTCGTCGATCTGCGCCTCGGTCACGATCAGCGGCGGGCAGACGAGGAAATGGTCGCCCTCGTAGCCGCCCCGCGTGCGACGCGAATAGATGATGAGGCCGCGCTCATAGGCCAGTTCGACCAGCTCGGTATGGGCGTTCCACTCTTTCGGCAGGACCTCCATCGTGTCGCGGTCCGAGACCAGCTCGAAGGCCAGCAGCAAGCCCTTGCCGCGCACATCGCCGATGAAGGGATAGCGGTCCATCAGACCGGTCAGCCGAGCCTTGAGAACATCGCCCATCCGCGCGGCATTGCCGATCAGGTCCTGTTCTTCCATCTCGTCGAGCACCGCGAGACCGGCCGCGCAGGCCAGCGGGTTGCCCGCATAGGTGAAGCCGTGCAGGAAGCCGCCCGCGTCGAGCAGCGCCTCGACCATGTCGTTGCGCGCGACCACCGCGCCCAGCGGCGCGTAGCCCGCCCCGAACCCTTTCGAGAGCGCGACGATGTCGGGGGTGATCCCCCAATGCTCGGCCGCGAGGAACTTGCCGGTGCGCCCGGCCCCGGTCATCACCTCATCGTAGATCAGCAGGATGCCGTATTCGCGGCAGATCTCGGCCACGCGGGTATAGTAGCTGTCAGGCGCCACGAGCGCGCCGGTCGAGGCCCCGCCCACCGGCTCCATCAGGAAGGCGAGCACCGTCTCGGGGCCCTCCGCCTCGATCTTCTCGCGCAGCATCTCGGCATATTTGATGCCGCGCTCTTCCTCGGTGAGGTTGTCGCGGTCGAGGTAGCAGGTCGGCGCCGGAACTTTCGGCATCTCCGTGAACATCGGCGCGAATTTCCCGGTGAAGAGCGGGCTGCCGGTGACGCCCAGCGCGCCCATCGTCGCGCCGTGATAGGAGGGCAGCCGCGAGATCACCTTGTAGCGGCTCTCCTCACCCTGCGTGACCGCATATTGCCGTGCGAGCTTGATCGCGGTCTCGACGGCCTCGGAGCCGCCGGAGACGAAGAACACCTTGTCGAGCCCTTCGGGCATCCGCGCGGCGACCCGTGCGGCGAGATCCTCGGACGGGTGCGTGCGGAAATGCAGCCGGTAGCCGAAGGTCGAACGGTCCATCTGCGCCTTCATCTTCTCCAGCACGCGCGGATTGGAATGGCCGATATTGGAGACCATCGCCCCCGAGGAACCGTCGATGTAGCGTTTCCCGTTCTCGTCGTAGTGGTAGATTCCCTCGGAGCGTTCGAGGAAAGGCCGCGGCTGGCGCGACTGGTAGAACAGGTGAGACTTTTCAGTCGTCATTTTGCACCTTCGAGATGTTTGCGCAGGAAATTCCGGGTCCGTTCCTGGGTCGGGTTCTTGAAGACCTGCTCGGGCGGGCCCTCTTCGACCACGACGCCCTTGTCCATGAACAGCACGCGATCGCAGACCGAGGCGGCGAAATCCATCTCGTGGGTGACGATGATCATGGTCATGTGCTCTTGCGCGAGCTTCTTCATGACCAGGTTCACCTCTTCCACCAGCTCGGGATCGAGCGCCGAGGTGGCTTCGTCGAACAGCATCAGCTTCGGCTTCATCGCGAGCGCACGGGCGATCGCCACACGCTGCTTCTGACCGCCCGAAAGCTGCGCCGGGTAATAGTCGATCCGCTCCAGCATGCCGACGTGATCGAGCTGCTCTTCGGCAAGCTTGTCGGCCTCCTTGTCGGAGATCTTCTTGAGCAGCTTCGGCGCCATCGTGACGTTGTCCCGAACGCTCAGATGCGGGAAGAGATTGAAGTGCTGGAACACCATCCCGATTTCCTGACGCATCGCGTTGATGTGCTTCTCATATTGATTGTGCGGCAGGTTCTTGTTGACCTGCACCCCGTCGAGCCAGACCTCGCCACCGGTGAGCGGATCGAGATCGTTGATCGCGCGCAGCAGCGTGGATTTCCCCGAGCCCGAGGGGCCGATGATGGCGACGATCTGGCCGCGTTCCACGTTGAGCGAGATGTCCTTGAGCACTTCCAGCGTGCCGTAGGATTTCTGGGCGTGACGGATTTCGACGAAGGATTTTGTCTCTGTCATGTCGATATCTCCCGGATCAGCGATAGAGGCGGTTGCGGTTCTCGAACCAGCGGATCACCGCCTCCATGCCGAGATTGATGATGTAGTAGAGGACGGCAGCGGCCGCGTAGAACTCGAAGGCGCGGTAGGTCTGGCCGATGGCGCGCTGCGCCGAGAGCGTCAGTTCCGACACCCCGATCACCGAGACCAGCGCCGAGTCCTTGAGAAGCGCGATCATGTTGTTGCCGATGGGCGGCAGCACGTCGCGCACCGCTTGCGGCACGACCACCTTGATGAGCGCCTGCTTGCGCGACAGGCCCAGCGTCCGTGCGGCCTCCATCTGACCTTTGTCCACCGCGAGCATCGCGGTCTGGATCAGCTCGGAGTTATAGACGGCGAAGTGGAAGCCAAGGCCGATCACACCTGCCACGAAGGCCGGAAGGTCGATGCCGATCTGCACCAGCCCGAAATAGATCAGGAAGAGTTGCAGCAGCAGCGGCGTGCCCATGAAGAGCCAGGCGATGAAGCGCACCGGCAGGCGAATGATGGCAGGCGCGTAGAGCGCGATCACCGCGAGCAGGATACCCCCGAAGAAGCTCAGCAGAGCCGACGCGGCGGTGATGGCGATGGTCCACAGGACACCCAGCGCGAGCGTGCCGTAGAAAGGCGGGATGACGGAGAAATCGAGACCCATGGCTCACTCCTTCTCATGCGGGCGGGAAAGGGGGGCGGATGCGCGGATCATTGGATGCGCACCTTGCGGTCGAGGAACGAGACGCCCTTGCCCACCGCGGTGATGATGACGAGGTAAAGCACCCCTGCGAGCAGGAACATCTCGAACGGCTTGTAGGTCGAACCGATGTAGCGCTGCGCGGTGTAGGTCAGCTCCACCACCGAGATCGCGGAGACGAGCGCCGTGCCCTTGATCTGCGCGTTGATGTTGACGCCAAGCGGACGGATCATCAGGCGCAGCGCCTGCGGCAGCGTCACCTTGCGGAAGGCCTGCGCCTTCGACAGGCCCAGCGTGCGCGCCGCCTCGGTCTGGCCCCGGTCGACCGCGATGATAGCCCCGCGCATCGTCTCGGTCATGTAGGCCCCGATATTGACGCCCAGCCCGATCACACCGGCCTGGAAGGCATCGAGCTGGATGCCGATCTGCGGGCCGCCGAAATAGAGCAGGAACAGCTGGATCAGCGCGGGCGTGCCACGAAAGAAGCTGACATAGGCCGCCCCGATGAAGCGCAGGACGGAGAAACGCGAGAGGCGTGCCGAGGCCCCCAGCGCCCCGCAGATCAACCCGAGGATCGTGGTCAGCACCGAAAGCTCGATGGTGACCCAGGCGGCCTGCAGGAAATACGGGTAGATCTTGAGGATCAGTGCGACATCCATAGATGGGCCCTTCCTTCGATGGTCCGGAAATGGCACGCGCGCCGAGGCCCCTCACGCCGCGGGGAGGTGCGGCGGGGGCGCGTCGTCACTGGGCGCGCGTGCCTGAGTGCAGCGAATGTGCGGGTCGGATCAGCGGATGTCCGAGCCGATCCACTTCATCGCGATCTTCTCGTAGGTGCCGTCCGCCATCATGGCGTCGAGCGCGTCCTGCATCGCCTTGTGCAGTTCGGGATTGCCCTGACGGATCGCGATGCCGGCCTGATCGGCGGTGCCGCCGAGATCGACCTTGAGCTGCTTGATGCCCGAGTCTTTCTTCTTGATCGCGAGCAGCACGGGGATGTCGTCGTTGACGATCGCGTCCACGCGGTTGTTCTCGAGCTCCAACATCAGTTCGGGCAGACCCTTGTAGGTCCGCACGTTGTAGCCTTGATCACGCGCCCATTGCTCGTGCGTCTCGCCCAGCGTCACGCCGACGGTCGCCGTTTTCAGGTCGTCGAGCGAGGTGATCTTGCTGTCCTTCGCGACGAAGATACCGCGGCGCATCCGGTAGTACGGGCCGACGAAATCCACGACTTTGGCACGCTCGGGCGTGATCGACATCGAGCCGACGATCGCATCGTATTTGTTGGCCAGCAGACCGCCGATGATCCCGTCCCATGCGGTGGTGATGATCTCGGTCTTGAGGCCCATGCGCTTGGCGATCTCTTCGCCGATCGCCGGGTCGAAGCCGACCACCTGGTTTTCTTCGTTGATGAAGTTGAAGGGCGGGTAGGCGCCCGACATGGCGATCCGGATCACGCCCTTGTCCTTGAGGCTCTCCAGCTCGTCAGCCGCGGCGAGGCTGGGCAGCGAGATGCCGGTCGCGGCGAGCGAGCCAGCCCCGAGGATGGTTTTGAGAACGGTTCTGCGGTTGGTCATGGATCTCTCCTGTTGGTCATGACTGCGGGCGGCCTTGTTTACCGGCACGTCCCGCCACGGCGAGGGCCCCGTCCGGAGCCTCGTTGAACGAAACGCTTGCATGACGCAGAGTATTGCGCAAATAAATAATGGAAATCTTCAATATAGATTGAAATTATGGTCAAGCCCTACGAACAACGGTTTCCCTGGCATCTCGACTGGAACCTGCTGCGCACTTTCATGGTGGTGGTGGAACAGCGGGGCATCTCGCGCGCGGCCTATCTGCTGGGGCTCAAACAGCCCACGATTTCGGCTGCCCTCAAGCGGCTGGAGGAACGCACCGGCCACGAGCTTATCATCCGAAAACCCAACGAATTCAAGGTCACTAGGGCGGGCAACCTGCTCTATCAGGAATGCGCCCAGATCTTCGGTGCGGTATCGCAGATCCCCTCCCTGCTGGAGACCGGCGCGGAGGAGCTGCGCGGCCATATCGCGATCACCACCACCTCGCATGTCATCTCCGATCATTACGACGCGGTGCTGCATGATTTCGCGACCGAACATTCCAAGGTGACCTTCTCGATCTCGGTGGCCGAGAGCGAGGAAGTGGTGAGCCGGGTGCAGCAGAATCGGGCAAGTCTGGGGATTTGCCTTCTGCACAAGACGCCCGAGAACCTGCGCGCGCAGGTGCTCTACCGGGAATATTTCGGCCTGTTCTGCGGCACGCGCCATCCGCTTTTCGAGCGCGAGGAAATCACGCTGCCCGAGCTCGAGGGCGAGGAGTCGGTGTCGTTCCAGACCGAGACCGAGCACGGCCCGCTGCATCCGGTCTCGCTGCTGCGCGCACGGGCCAAGCTCGCGCCGAGTTGGCGCGGGGTGTCGTCGAACCTGCACGAGCTGCGCCGGATGATCGTGGCCGGCGTCGGGATCGGCGCGCTGCCGCTGCATGTCGCGCATCGCGATGTCGAGTCGGGTCGGCTGCGCCAGTTGCCGCCCTATGACGGGCTGCCGATGGTGAATATCTACCTGCTCACCAACCCGCAGCGGAAGCAGTCGAGCGCGGAAGCCGCGTTTCTCGCGGCCTGCGATGCGATGATGGCCGAGAGCGATCTGGCCGAGCGTACCTATTACTGAGCGCGCGTCTCAGAAGGTTGGCGGGGTCGCCGCCGACACCACCACGCAGCGCGCCTTGGCCACGTTGCGAAACCGATGCGGCAGGCGGCTGTCGAACAGGTAGGCATCGCCCGCGCGCAACAGCTCGGTGGTCTCGCCCACCGTCAGCAGCAACTCGCCCTCGATGACGAAACCGCCCTCCTCGCCCTCGTGGGCATAGGCCTCCGCCCCGGTATCGGCGCCGGGCTCATAGGTCTCGTAGAGCAGCAGAATATTGGTCTGCCCCGACTTGCCCGCCCGCTTGAGCGAAAGCGCATCGAGCGCCGCGCCACCCGAGCGGTAAATCCGGCCCGGGTTGATCTCGGTAAGCTCGGAATGCCGGAAGACGAACTTGCCTGGCTCGGCGGGCGTGTCGCTGTCGAAGAACTCCGCCAGCGTCGTCTCGAGGATTTCGAGAATCTTGCGCAGCGAGGTGATCGAGGGAGAGGTCTTGTTACGCTCGATCAGCGAGACCAGCCCGTTGGTCACGCCCGACCGCTGCGCCAGCTCGCGCTGCGACAATCCCTTGTCCTCGCGGATCGCCCGAAGCCGTCCGCCCACGTCGAATTCGCTCACCGCAAGCCTCCTGTCCTGTGCCTGTTCTAGAGTGCGGCCGGGCGGATTTCCAGCACGCGCGCTTTCACCATGCGTTTAACAAACTAAACATTGCACAGTTATCCGTTAAACACTAGCGTCACATCATTCCGTGATTCTCCAGCCCCTGAGGAGTGCCCATGTCCAGCAATGCCGACCTCGAGACCCGCCGCGCCGCCGCCCTTGCCCGGGGCGTGGGTGTGCAGACCCAGAACTTCGCCGTCTCCGCCGAGAACGCCACCGTCACCGATGCCGATGGCCGCGAACTGATCGATTTCGCCGCCGGGATCGCGGTGGTGAACACCGGCCACCGCCACCCGAAAGTCATCGAGGCGGTGAAAGCCCAGCTCGACGCCTTCACCCATACCTGCCATCAGGTGATGCCCTACGAGCCCTATGTGCGCCTCGCCGAGCGGCTCAACGAAAAGGTGCCGGGCGATTTCGACAAGAAGTCGATCTTCGTCACCACCGGTGCCGAGTCGGTCGAGAACGCGATCAAGATCGCCCGCTCCTACACGGGCCGCAACGCGGTCATCGCGTTCAGCGGCGGCTTCCACGGCCGCACCTTCATGACGATGACGCTCACCGGCAAGGTCGCGCCCTACAAGGCGGGCTTCGGTGCGATGATGCCCGACGTGTTCCACGTCCCCTTCCCGAACGCGCTGCATGGCGTGTCGACCGAGGACAGCTTCGCCGCGATGGAGAGCCTGTTCAAAACCGATCTCGACCCCACGCGCCTCGCCGCGGTGATCTTCGAGCCGGTGCAGGGCGAAGGCGGCTTCAACCCGGCGCCGCATGATTTCGTCAAGCGCCTGCGCGCCTTCTGCGACGAGCATGGCATCGTGATGATTGCCGACGAGGTCCAGACCGGCTTCGCGCGCACCGGCACGCTGTTCGCCATGGACGCCTACGACGTGGCGGCCGACGTCACCACGATGGCAAAGGGTCTGGGCGGCGGTCTTCCGATCGCGGCGGTGACCGGTCGCGCCGAGATCATGGATGCGGCGAACCCGGGCGGTCTGGGCGGCACCTATGGCGGCAACCCGCTGGGTATCGCAGCCGGGAACGCGGTGCTCGACGTGATCGAGGAGGAAGACCTCTGCGCCCGCGCCAACGAGCTCGGCTCGCGCCTCAAGCAGCGCCTGGAGGCGATCCGCGCCAACATGCCGGAGATCGCCGAGATCCGCGGCCCCGGCTTCATGGTCGCGGTCGAGCTGATGTCGGATGGCAAGCCCGACGCGGCCCTCACCCAGCGCATCCGTGTCGAAGCGCTCAACCGCGGCCTGCTGCTGCTGACCTGCGGCGTCTATGGCAACGTGATCCGCTTCCTCGCGCCGATCACCATCCCCGACGAGCAGATGGCCAAGGCGCTCGACATCCTCGAAGAGGCGATGACCGCCGCGAAGGAGGGCTGATATGCTCAAGCTGAACGACCCGAGCCTGCTGGAGACCCGCGCCTATGTGAACGGCGAGTGGATCGAGGGCGCGAAACGCTTCGCCGTGCAGGATCCTGCGACCGGCGAGACCGTCGCCGAGGTGGCCGATCTCGACGTGGACGCCACGCGCGCCGCGATCGAGGCCGCCCATGTCGCGAAACCGGACTGGGCCGCGCTCACCGGCAAGGAGCGCGCGGGCTACCTGCGCCGCTTCCACGACCTGATGATGGAAAATCAGGACGACCTCGCCGCGATCCTGACCGCCGAGATGGGCAAGCCGCTGGCCGAGGCCAAGGGCGAGATCGCCTATGGCGCAAGCTTCCTCGAATGGTTCGCCGAAGAGGCCAAGCGCGTCTATGGCGACGTCATCCCCGGCCACCAGCGCGATAAGCGCATCCTCGTGATCCGCCAGCCCGTGGGCGTGGTGGGCTCGATCACGCCGTGGAACTTCCCCAACGCGATGATCGCACGCAAGCTGGCCCCGGCGTTGGCCGCGGGCTGCACCTTCGTTGGGCGCCCCTCCGAGCTGACGCCGCTCTCGGCCCTCGCGATGGCCGTTCTGGCCGAGCGCGCGGGCATCCCGGCGGGTGTCTTCAACATCATCCCCGGCGTCGATGCGGCGGGCATGGGCGAAGAGCTTTGCGCCAACCCCAAGGTCGCCAAGATCACCTTCACGGGCTCGACCCGCGTGGGCAAGATCCTGATGCGCCAAGGGGCGGAGACGGTGAAGAAGATCAGCCTCGAACTCGGCGGCAACGCCCCGTTCCTCGTCTTCGACGATGCCGATCTCGATGCGGCGGTCGAAGGCGCGATGATCGCGAAGTTCCGCAATAACGGGCAGACCTGCGTCTGCGCGAACCGGATCTACGTGCAGGCCGGTGTCTATGACGCCTTCGCCGAGAAGCTGGTCGCGCGGCTTGCGACCCTGCAGCCGGGCAACGGCTTCGAGCCGGGCGTGACCACCGGGCCGCTCATCAACGCGGACGCGCTGGCCAAGGTCGAGGCGCATATCTCGGACGCGACCGAAAAGGGCGCGCAGGTCGCTGCGGGCGGGCATCGCTCGAACCTCGGGCGCACCTTCTTCGAGCCGACGCTGCTGACCGGCGTGACGCAGCAGATGCGGGTCGCGCGCGAGGAGACCTTCGGGCCGCTCGCTCCGCTGATCCGTTTCGAGACCGAGGCCGAGGCGATCGAGATGGCCAACGCGACCGAGTTCGGGCTGGCGGGCTATTTCTACGCCAACGACCTCGCCCGCGTCTGGCGTGTGGCCGAAGCGATGGAGACCGGGATCGTCGGCGTGAACACCGGCCTGATCTCGACCGAGGTAGCCCCGTTCGGCGGCATCAAGCAATCCGGTGTCGGCCGCGAAGGCTCGAAATACGGGATCGAGGATTTCACCGAGCTGAAATACATGTGCCTCGGCGGGATCGAGTAAGCGCTGAACCTGAGACATCAGGGCGAAATAAAGAAGCGGCGGGCTTTCCCGCCGCTTCTTTCATTTTCAGAGGCCTGAAGAGCGCCTGCGCCATCGACAGTAGCTGGGCGCGCGGCGGACCGTGGGGTGGCGCCTCAAGACCTCGGGACGCAGGCGCTTTATGCCTGCCAAGCCCTGTCGCCGCTCGAACGTCTCGGAAGCTGTCCAATGCGCCAGCCCGTCGGGACGGGCCGGCGCGCGCCCTGCGGCTTCGCCGCGCTCCGGGCGCAGCCGCGCTGCACGACCGTTGGATGGCCTTGGACCGAACCTAGAGAACGGTGCCCCGCCCCCTACTCCCCCATCAGCTCATTCAGCCGCTTGCGCTCGTCCTCGGAGAGATCGGGCTGAGCCGGCCCCTCGGACGCGGCACGGCGCGAGCGGACATAGAAGAACCCGCCGATCAGCGCGACGATCAAAGCCCCCGGGCCGAGATACCACAGCAGCAGGTTCGCCCCGCGTTTCTCCGGCTCGAACAGCACATATTCGCCATAGCGGGCAGTGATGTAGTCGATCACCTGGCTATTGGTATCGCCCGCCTGCAAGCGCTCGCGCACCAGCAGCCGCAGATCCCGCGACACCTCGGCATTGGAGTCGTCGATATTCTCGCCCTGGCAGACCGGGCAGCGCAGCACCTTGGAGATTTCGCGCGCCCGCGCCTCCAGCGCCGGATCCTTCAGGATCTCGTCGGGCTGCACCGCAAGCGCAGGCCCGATCGAGAGGAGCGCCGAAAGCATCAACGCCAAGGCAAAGAAGGTTTTCCTGAGCATCGTTTACTCCGCCGGAGACGCTTGCGCCGAGGAAGCACGCGATTTGCGCGCCCCGGCTGCAACACGGTAGCGGCGATCCGACAGGCTCAGCAGCCCGCCCAACGCCATGATGATCGCGCCCGCCCAGATCCAGTCCGCGAAGGGCTTGATATAGGTGCGCACCGCGTAGCCACCCTGATCCTGCGGGTCGCCGATCACGAGGTAGATGTCGCGCATCGGCGTGGTGTGGATCGCAGCCTCGGTCGTCGGCATCCGCTGCACCGGGTAGGTGCGCTTCTCGGGATGCATCGTCGCGATCTTCTTGCCGTCCTTCTCGACCAGCATCGTCGCCATCTGCGTGATATAGTTCGGCCCTTTCTCCTTGTGCACTTCGCTCAAGGTGATCTGGTAGCCGTCGACGGTGAAGGGCTCGCCGATCTTGGCGACGCGGATATCCTCGATCTGGCCCGCGGTCAGAAGACCGATACCGATGAAGGTGATGCCGAGGCCCGCATGGGCCGTAGCCTTGCCCCAATCGGCGCGCGGCAGACGGGTCAGGCGCCCGAAATTGCGCGCCGAACGCTGCCACAGCTCGGTCATGGCCCCGAAGACCAGCCAGCTGCCCAGGAACACCGCGACAAGCGCGAGCAGCGAATTGCCGCTCTCGACCGCCCAGGCGAGCCCGCCCAGAGCCAGCGCGAGCACGAAGGCCGGGATCAGCGGCTTCACCACGCGACCGAGACGCGCACGTTTCCACGGCATCATCGCGCCGATCGGCAGGATCAGGGCGAGGATCACCATGAACGGGGTGAAAGCCTGATCGAAGAACGGCGCGCCGACAGACAGCTTGCGGCCGAAGAACATCTCCGCGACCAGCGGCCAGACCGTGCCCACGAAGACCACCAGCGCCGCGACCGCCAGCAGGATGTTGTTGATCACAAGCGCGGTTTCCCGCGAGAGCATCGAGAACACGCCCTTGGCCTGCATCGAGGTGGCTCGGAACGCATAGAGCGTCAGCGCCCCGCCCACGAAGAGCGCGAGAATGCCGAGGATGAAGATGCCGCGCTGCGGGTCGGAAGCGAAGCTATGCACCGAGGTGATCACGCCCGAACGCACGATGAAAGTGCCGATCAGCGAGAAACCGAAGGCCATGATCGACAGAAGGATGGTCCACGACTTCAGCGCCTCGCGCTTCTCGACCACGATGGCCGAGTGCAGCAGCGCGGCGGCCAGAAGCCACGGCATGAAGGAGGCGTTCTCCACCGGGTCCCAGAACCAGAAACCGCCCCAGCCAAGCTCGTAATAGGCCCACCACGAGCCCAGCGCGATGCCGATGGTCAGGAAGATCCAGGCCGCCAGCGTCCACGGGCGCACCCAGCGTGCCCAGGTCGCATCGACCCGGCCCTCGATCAGCGCCGCCACCGCGAAGGAGAACGACATCGAGAGACCGACATAGCCTAGATAGAGGAAGGGCGGGTGGAAAGCCAAGCCCGGGTCCTGCAGGAGCGGGTTCATCCCCTCGCCGTTGAACGGCGGCTCTGCGAGACGCAGGAACGGGTTGGAGGTGAAGATGATGAAGCCGAGGAAGGCCACGCCGATCCAGGCCTGAACGCTCAGCACGCGGGCGCGCAGCCGCGGCGGCAAAGCGCCACCGAACACAGCCGCCGCCGCCCCGAAGAGCGACAGGATCAACACCCACAGAAGCATCGAGCCTTCGTGATTCCCCCACACGCCGGTGATCTTGTAGAGCATCGGCTTGTCGGTATGGGAATTCGCCCAAACCAGCTTCAGCGAGAAGTCCGATACGACGAAGGCGTGGGTCAGCGCCGCGAAGCTCACCGCGATGAGCAGAAACTGCGCTGTCGCTGCGGGTTCGCCCACTGCCATCCAGCCGCGCCAGCCTTTTTGCGCGCCGACGATGGGCACGATGGCCTGCACGATGGCCACCGCAAAGGCGAGAATCAGGGCAAAATGCCCGAGTTCGTTGATCATGGGACTCCTCCTGTCGCGGGGCGAGAGCATAGAGATATACGGCCTTCGGGCCAAGGAGGATGCGCGCCGATGTCGCAACTTTCCGACAGTCACTCACGGGGGCGTGAATGGCACAGCCCATTCTCAAGGTCTAAGCAAGGCCCGTGAGACCAGAAGGGATGCTGAAAATGCGTGCGATCGTGATCGGGCCGCTGCTGGCCTTGGGGCTTGTGGCAGGATGCCAGTCGGAGCCGGGCGACCCTCTCGAGGCGATTGCCCCGAACGCGATCTGGGAAGTCGTCTCGATCGACGGCAAGCCCCTGCCCGACGGCGTCGAAGTCACCCTGACCCATCCCGAAAAGGGCCTTATCGCGGGCAAGGCGGGCTGCAATCACTATAACGGCCGGATCTCGGAGAAGGATGGCCGGGTGCGCGTCGGCGAGCTGGCCGGAACGCGCATGATGTGCCCCGAGCCCGCAATGGGGGTCGAGAAGGCCTTCCACTCGGCCATGGCCCGCGTCGATACGGTGAAACTGTCGCAGGACCGGCTGGAGCTGATCTCGCAGGGCGACACGGTGATCGAAGCCACGCAATAAGCGCCTTGACCGGCGGTGCGGGGCGTGGCCCTCTCGGGCGATGTTCCCGATCCGCGATCACAACCCCTCTTACAGCACCCCGTGGGTCACATGGACCCTGATCGCGATCAATATCGTGGTCTATGTGATGACCGCGCCCTGGGGCGGCGATATGCGCGAACTCTGGCTCGACAACGCGCTCTGGCCCGCCGCGATCACGCATGGCGTCGCGTGGCACGGGCTTTTCACCCATATGTTCCTGCATGCGGGCATCCTGCATCTGGCGGGGAACATGCTGTTTCTCTGGGTCTTCGGCGACAATCTCGAAGACCGGATGGGGCGTGGCCTCTTCCTGATCTTCTATCTCGCCTGCGGGCTGGCCGCCGCTTTCGCGCAGATCGCCGCGAACCCGAATGCGACCGTGCCGATGGTGGGCGCCTCGGGGGCGATTGCAGGTGTGATGGGGGGATATCTGCTGCTCTATCCGAAAGCGCGGATCGACGTGCTGTTCTACTTCCTCGTCTTCTTCAAGATCTGGGCCACGCCTGCCTGGCTGGTTCTCGGTCTCTGGTTCGTGATTCAGCTGTTCAATGAAGTCACTAGCGGCACGGCAGGCGGGGTGGCACATATGGCCCATATCGGCGGTTTCGTGGCGGGCGCGCTTCTGACGCTGCCGCTGTGGTATCGCCTTGGCGGGCCGCTCTTCTGGCGTCTCACCCATGGCCACCCGCCCTTCCCCGAGGCGCGCGAGCGCCAGACAAATATTCCCACAGTCACACGGAGACGCTGATGCTGCCCGAGATTCAATCGCCCCACCGCCTGACCTGCCATTGCGGCGCGGTGGAGATGGAGGTGACGCTCTCCGACGGGCTGAACACCAAGCGACGCTGCGATTGCTCTTTCTGCCGTCGGCGCGGCGCGGTGGCGGTCTCGGCCCCGCTCTCGGGCATCCGTATCGTGAAGGGCGAGGACAACCTGACGCTCTACCAATTCGGCACGATGACCGCGAAGCATTACTTCTGCAAAACCTGCGGCATCTACACCCATCACCAGCGCCGCTCGAACCCGAACCAATACGGCGTGAATGCCGCCTGTCTGGAAGGGGTGAACCCGCGCGATCTGGACCCGGTGCCGTGGAATGACGGCGTCAATCACCCGACCGATCGCGCCGACTGATCCGCTCGAATGAACGCGGCCGCGCGCTCGGCGATCATGATCGTCGGCGCATTGGTATTGCCCGAAATCAGCCGCGGCATCACCGAGGCATCGACAACGCGCAGCCCGTCGATCCCACGCAGCCGCAGCTGAGGATCGACCACCGACATGTCGCCCTGCCCCATCGCGCAAGTGCCGACCGGATGGTAGATCGTATCGGCCCGCGCCCGGATATCGGCCAGCAGCCCCTCATCCGTCCCGTCATGCGGATAGAACCTGCGCCCCCGCCACGGGCGAAGCGGCTCCGCCTCGGCGATCCGGTCCAGAAGCCGCGCGCCCTTCAGCAGCAGCTCAGCATCGCGCGGATCGGACAGGTAGTCCGGGTCGATCAAGGGCGCCGCGCGCGGATCGTTGGACGCCAGCCGCAGCGTCCCGCGTGACTGAGGCCGCAGCGGACAGATATGAGCGGACCAGCCATCGGCCAGATGCGGTTTGCGCATATGCTGATCGACGATGCCCACGACGAAATGGATTTG
This sequence comes from Thioclava sp. ES.031, assembly GCF_002563775.1. NCBI lineage: Bacteria > Pseudomonadati > Pseudomonadota > Alphaproteobacteria > Rhodobacterales > Paracoccaceae > Thioclava > Thioclava sp. ES.031. The sequence continues at coordinate 3,427,372 of NZ_PDJO01000001.1, forward strand.
CAGATCGGGCCGGGAGAGGCTCGGATCGCTCCGCAGGAAGGCTCCACCCTCGGCCATGGGCGAGGCGAACAGCCCCTCGCCATGCTTGCGCCACGCGCCCGCCGCCCGCGCCAGCCGCATCAGCCCGCGCGGGTTCAGCCCCACCACGTCCCGCCGGGGCGAAGTGTAGCTGATGACGTAATCGAGATGATCCTGCAGGTTCGTCCCCACGCCCGGCAGATCGAGACGCGGTTCGATCCCGACCTCGCGCAGATGATCCGCAGGCCCGATCCCTGACAGCATCAGCAGCTGCGGTGAGCCGAACGCCCCCGCCGAGACGATCACCTCGCGCGCCGCCTCGATCTTCATCCGCTTGCGGCCTTGCCGGACGATTGCCCCCGTCGCGCGCCCGTCCGCGATCTCGATCTTTTCGGCGCGCGCGCGGGTCAGCACGGTCAGATTGGGCCGCGCCATCACCGGATGCAGATAGGCTGCCGCCGCCGAGCAGCGTTCGCCCTTGCGCGGACCGTCCCAGAACTGCGTGACCTGATAGAGCCCCGCCCCCTCCTGCCGCGGCCCGTTGAAATCCTCGTTCGGCGGGCATTGCACGGCCGCGCAGGCCTCGATGAAAGCGCGGCTGATCGCCCGTGGCCGCCGCTGGTCGCCGACCTGCAACGGTCCCGCCGCGCCATGCCAGTCCGACGCCCCACGGGCATTGCGCTCGGAGGCGAGGAACCACGGCTTCACAGTCTCCCAGTCCCAGCCCTCGGCGCCCGCCTCGGCCCAGCCGTCGTAATCCTCTGGCTGGCCGCGCGCATAGAGCATCGCGTTGATCGCCGACGACCCGCCCAGCCCCCGGCCCCGCGGCTGGAACCCGCGCCGCCCGTTCAACCCCGGCTGCGGCACGGTGCTCAGCGCCCAGTTGTGGATCGGCGGTCGCCCCGCGACCATCGTGGCGACCAGCGCAGGCGCACGCACGAAGATGTCGCGCGCCTCGCGGCCCGCCTCGACGAGACAGACGGTCACGGTCGGGTCCTCCGACAGCCGCGCCGCCAGCACCGACCCCGCCGAGCCGCCGCCCAGAATGAGATAATCGAAACGCAAGGGCTCCTCCTTCCCTCGTTCGCGAAAAGCCTAACGGGTTTCGGAAGATAGGGAAGGATTACGCTGGGTCGGATAGCATAGGGCCGCGCCCGAGCCTCGGGTGGGCGCTGTGCGAGATAGGTGGCTTGGCGGTTTATCTGAGAAGCCCGGAAGACATACGGTCTCACGATGCCATCGCCAATGCGCCCTCCCGTGGGGAGGCTCGGGCGCGGCCCGGGCTGGTCGCCCGTGCCAGAGTGAATACCCGGATCAGCCGCGAAGCGGCCCGGGCAGCGCCCGCCCTCCGCTGCACACAAAAGAAAACGCCCGGTCTCTCCGACCGGGCGCTCCAAACTCTCTCGCGGGCAACCTTAGCTGCGCAGCGTGCCGCCGGTGGCCTTGCTCACCTTCTCGACGATCTTCTTGCTCACCGCTTCGATCTCGGCATCGGTCAGCGTCTTGTCGGCGGGCTGCATCCGCACCGTCAGCGCGATCGACTTCTTGCCCGCGCCCATCTGAGCCTCGGCCTTGGCGCCGGTGAACTGGTCGAAGACATTGACGCTCTCGATCAGCTTCTTGTCGGCGCCCATCGCCGCATTCACGGCCGTCAGCGCCTCGACATTCGCATCGACGACGAAGGCGAAATCGCGCTCGACCGCCTGCAGGTCGGAAATCTGCAGCGCGGGCCGCGTTGCGCCCTTCTTCTTCGGGAAGGGGATGTTTGCCAGCCGGATCGTGAAGGCGACCGCCGGGCCTTTCACGCCCAGTTCGCGCAGCACCTTGGGATGCACCTCGCCGAAGGTCGCCAGCAGGTTCGGACCAAGCGCCACATTGCCTGCCCGGCCCGGATGCCACCACGCATCGAGCTTGCGGTTGATCTGCGCACGCGCCGGGGCACCGACCGCGGCCAGCACGGCCTCGGCATCGGCCTTCGCATCATAGAGGTCCACCGGACGGCGCGAGCCGAAGGGATCGCGCGGCGCGGAGTGCCCCACCAGAAGCCCGGTCGCCTGCAGAACCTGCTCGCCCGGCTCGCCGCCGTTGAAGGCGGGCCCCACTTCGAACAGCGCCAGATCGTTCAGACCGCGCGCCTGATTGCGGGCGGCCGCCTGCAGCAGACCCGGCAGCAGATCGGGGCGCATATGCGTCATCTCCGAGCTGATCGGGTTCTCCAGCTTCGTCGCATCCGCGCCACCGCCGAACAGCTTGGCGGACGCCTCGTCGATGAAGCTGTAGGTCACGCATTCATTGTAGCCCAAAGCCGCCGTCGTGCGCCGCGCCATCCGCTCGCGCTGCTGCATCGGGGTGAGGATCGCGCCGGGCACGCCGGTCGTCTCGCGGCCCATCGGCTTGCCGATCAGCTTCGTCAGCGAGGCGATCCGCGCCACTTCCTCGACCAGATCGGCCGCGCCCAGCACGTCGGGGCGCCAGGTCGGGGGCGTCGCCATGTCGCCGTCGAGCGTGAAGCCCAGAGCTTCCAGCGTCTCGCGCTGGGTGGTCTCGGGAATGTCCATGCCGACGAGCGAGATCACCCGTGCCGGGTCCAGCTTGTAAGCGCGGCTGACATCGGGCACCGCGCCGTCCATCACCAGCTCCGACACTTCGCCACCGCAGAGATCGACGACCATCTTCGCCGCCAAATCGAGCCCCGGCAGCGTGAAGGCCGGATCGACGCCGCGCTCGAAGCGGTAGCGCGCATCCGAGTTGATCTTCAGCGCGCGACCGGTCGCCGCGATGGTGATCGGGTCCCAATAGGCGCTCTCGAGGAACACATCGACCGTGTCCTCGTCGGCCCCGGACTCCTCGCCACCCATGATCCCGGCAAGGCTCTCGACGCCCTTGTCGTCGCAGATCACCATGTCGCCTGCGCGCACGGTATAGGTCTTCTCGTCGAGCGCGAGGAATTCCTCGCCGCCCTCAGCCGGCTTGATCACCAGATTGCCCGCCACCTTCTTCATGTCGAAGACGTGGAGCGGCCGGTTCAGGTCATAGGTGAAGTAGTTCGTGATATCGACCAGCGTCGAGATCGGACGCAGACCGATCGCCTTGAGCCGCTTTTGCAGCCATTCCGGGCTCGGCCCGTTCTTCACGCCCCGGATCACGCGACCAGCAAATAGCGGGCAGCCCTTTTCCTTCAACGCCGGGTCGATGGTGACGGACACGGGCGCATCGAACGCCCCCTCGACCGCCGGGATCTCCAGCGGCTTGAGCTTGCCCAGCCCCCGCGCCGCCAGATCGCGCGCGATGCCGCGCACACCCAGAGCATCGGGGCGGTTCGGCGTGATCGCGATCTCGATCACCGGATCGACCGCCTCGGGACGGTTCGCAGCCAGCCAGTCGGTGAACTTCTGCCCGACCTCGCCCGACGGCAGTTCGATGATCCCGTTATGCTCGTCCGAGAGCTCTAGCTCGCGTTCGGAGGCCATCATCCCGTGGCTCTCCACCCCGCGGATATTGCCCACCGACAGCGTCACGTCGATGCCCGGCACGTAATCGCCGGGCTTGGCCAGCACGACCGTGATCCCGGCCCGCGCATTCGGCGCACCGCAGACGATCTGCGTCACACCCTCATCCGTCTCGACCATGCAGACCCGCAGACGATCGGCGTCGGGGTGCTGCTCGGCGGACTGCACACGCGCGAGCGTAAACGTCTCCAGCTTCGCCGCCGGATCGACGACTTCCTCGACTTCAAGACCCAGATCGGTGAGCGCCTCGGCGATCTGATCGACGGTGGCCTCGGTCTCGAGATGATCCTTGAGCCAGGACAGGGTGAATTTCATCGGACTTCCCTCAGGATTGCTTGCGCTGCGCGAGGTCCTTGTAATCCCCCATCTCAAGGAGTTTCAACTCCCGCCAAAGCCGGATCGAGGGTTTTGCGGCGAAAAGGAGCGACCCGATCAGGAACAACCACGTCCCCGGGATCATCAGGCTCTCGTAGAAGAAGAAGATCGAGCCGATGACGAAACAGAAGGCGGCGCCGAAATCGACCACCGTATAGGCGATCTCCGTGAGGGCGACGAAGCGGCGCTGCTCGGGGGTCTGCTCATGCGATGGGGTGTCGAAGATGAAGTTACTTTTGGCCATCGGTCTCTCCTTGATAATCCTTTACCAAGCGAAACCGCTCGCAAACGAGTTCCATCTCGGGAGTAAAACCTCCGTTACGCTCGAAATAGGCCTGATGGCCCTGCCGCCAGCCTTCCAGCGTCTCGTCCTCCCCCTCGGCCAGCGCGAAATCCGCGTCGACATCGCAAAAGCGCCGGATCGTGACCTCGACGGTCTCGATCATCACCGCCGGTTTGCCGTCCCAGTCGAGCGCAATATCGCGCCGCCCCACCACCGGCATATCCTCGCCCCCTTCGGTGAAATAGGTGAGCGCGCCACAGGTGGCGGTCTTCTTGCCTTGGCGGATCAGGGCGAGGAGCTGGTCGCAGAGTTCGCGGCTATCGCCGAAGGTGAAGGTGATGGGGGTGTTGGGCATGGCGTCTTTCGTTCTGGCGGGATGAGCGGATAGCGTTTAGTCCAATCGGTTCGCTGGCGTCCTGCAAGCTCGTTGCAGAAGCCACTTAATTATTGAAATAGCTTTCAACATTGGCAACAAGGTGCCATTTGAATTCATGAGGCGTTAGGGCGATGCTTTTACAAGACAAACTCGAGAGCTTCTTAAACGGAACGCAAATCGAAAACACGCAAGCGATCTCCCGCATCAAGGCAAAGACGTTCGGGCACAAGACAAAAGCGAGTACAAAATTCTACAGTTTTGAGCCCGGCAGCCGTATCGGCGGGAAATGGCATTCGGACGGAGGCGTTCTCCCGCATGTTGGGTTCATAGGTGCATACTCTTACATCAACGATATGAGCTACCTAAGAAATGAGGTCTTTGTTGGCCGCTATGCTTCGGTGGGCCGAAGGGTCAGCATAGGCGCCGGGAGGCACACGATAAGCGCGCTATCGACGTCACCACGCTTGTTCCGCGAAGCGAGGGAGTATTCGAGCGAAGAAGCGGAAAGCATTCGCCAGTATCGGAATACCGACCGAAAGGTGGTGATCGGCTCTGATGTTTGGATTGGTGATGGGGCAGTGATCATGCCGGGTATCTACATCGCTCACGGCGCAGTAATCGCCGCGAATGCCGTAGTGACAAAAGATGTAGCCGCATATGAAATCGTTGGCGGCGTTCCGGCTAAAACATTGGGGCGGAGGTTCTCGGATGATTTAGCTAAGCGACTGCTCGAGTCAAAGTGGTGGGAATACCCGCATGCATTCCTGAAAAGACAGCCTACAGCTAACGTATTTGATTTTCTCGAAGCTTTCGAAAGCGACAAGGAAGCTCCGGTGCATTACGCGACGTATAAAATTAAGAAAGCAAAGCATGCGTTTGGAGCACTGTTCCGGCCTCCAGTGAACAGTCACGCTTTCAACCAATAATCAAAACTTCACCATCGAGACGCGCGCGTTTTCGCGCGCCCCGAACCTATTCTCGTCTCTAAGAGATCGTAGGGTATAACTTGCTGGTGCAAGTTTCTCTCAAGATGAAACGGTGCAATTCACCGGCTAAGCCCACCAGCCACCGTCGGCAGATCCAGCGCGCTAAACCCGTAATGCTTCAGCCACCGCAGGTCGCTCTCGAAGAACGCCCGCAGGTCGGGGATGCCGTATTTCAGCATCGCGAGGCGGTCGATCCCAATGCCGAAGGCAAAGCCCTGCCATTCGCTCGGGTCGATCCCGGCCGATTGCAGCACTTTGGGATGCACCATCCCCGAGCCGAGGATCTCCATCCAGTCGTCGCCCTCGCCGATCTTCAGGCTGCCGCCCTCCCACGAGCAGCGGATATCGACCTCGGCGGACGGCTCCGTGAAGGGGAAATGCGAGGCGCGGAAGCGCAGCTCGACGCCGTCCACCTCGAAGAAGGCCTTGCAGAACTCTTCGAGCACCCATTTCAGGTTCGCCATCGAGATGTCTTTGCCGATCGCCAGACCTTCGACCTGATGGAACATCGGCGTGTGGGTCTGGTCCATATCCATGCGGTAGACGCGGCCCGGCGCGATCACGCGGATCGGCGCGCCCTGCTCCAGCATCGCGCGGATCTGCACCGGCGAGGTATGGGTGCGCAGCACATGCGGCGGGCGGTCGTCGCCCTCGTCGCGATGCATGAAGAACGTGTCATGCTCCTGCCGCGCGGGGTGTTCGGGCGCAATGTTGAGCGCGTCGAAATTGTGCCAGTCGTCTTCGATCTGCGGGCCTTCGGCGACCGCAAAGCCCATATCGGCGAAGATCGCGGTGACCTCGTCCATCACCTGAGAGACCGGGTGGATCGTGCCCTGACGCCGCGGACGGCCCGGCAGCGTCACATCGAGCCATTCCTCGCGCAGCCGCGCATCGAGCGCCGCATCCGCCAGCGCCGCCTTCTTCGCGCGCAGCGCCGCGTCGATCTCGTCTTTCAGGACGTTGAGCGCCTTGCCCGTGGTCTGGCGCTCCTCCGGGGTCATCTTGCCCAGCTCACGCATCTTCAGGCTGATCTCGCCCTTCTTGCCCAAGGCGGCCAGACGGATCTCTTCCAGCGCGGCCTCGTCGGTCACATCGGCCACGGCGCTCAGGTATTTATCGCGAAGCTCTTGCATATCATTCCCCGGGAATTTGCTTGGCCCACGGGTTAGCCGCGCCGGCGCGCCTTTGCAACCTCGCGCTTGCAGGCAAAGGGCGGATGGGGGCGCTGCCCCCGGCCTTGCGGCCTCCCCCGGGATATTTCCCTCGAGAAGAAGCGCAAGACATCCTTAACCAGAATCGGATTGTCTCGGAGACGCGGTACAGGCGGGGACGCCGATGACCGCTCGAGGAGAAGCGCCCGGTCTGCCGCCCGACGATGGGCCCGAGCCGGGCGTTTTTTCTTCCTCTTGGTGGAAATATCCCGCGGGGCTCGTGAAACGAGCGGGGGCAGAGCCCCCTCCCCGGCCAGCCACCCGAAACGAAAAAGGCCGCCCCCGATGGAGCGGCCCTTCCCGAATTCTGTCGTAAGCCGATTACGCGGCGGCGGCGGCTTTCGCCTGCTCGACGATCGCGCCGAAGGCTTCGGGCTCGTGCACGGCGAGATCGGCGAGAACCTTGCGGTCCACTTCGATGCCAGCCTGGTTGAGGCCGAAGATGAACTTCGAGTAGCTCAGATCGGCATCGACGGCGCGCACGGCGGCGTTGATACGCTGGATCCAGAGCGCGCGGAAATTACGCTTACGGGCTTTACGGTCGCGGGTCGCGTATTGGTTCGCCTTGTCGACCGCTTGGGTCGCAGTGCGGAAGTTGCGCGAGCGCGAGGAATAATACCCTTTCGCCTTCTTGAGCACTTTCTTGTGCGCGGCGTGGGTGACCTTACCGGATTTGACGCGTGCCATTGTTCAAGTCTCCCGAGTTCAGCGGTTGTAGGGCATGTATTTCTTGACGATCTTCGTATCCGCCTCGCAGAGCACCATGGTGCCCGAGGTTTCGCGGATGAATTTCGTCGAGCGTTTGATCATGCCGTGACGCTTGCCGGCCGGACCCACCTTGACCTTGCCGGTCGCGGTGAACTTGAACCGCTTCTTGGCAGCGGATTTCGTCTTCATCTTGGGCATTTACAGCTCCTTTGCAGGGTGTGGAAGCGCGACTCGGCATGCCACTTCGGCCGGCCGCGCGGGTTCAGAGTGGGCCTGTTAGACGCCGCAGGGCGGTTTGGCAAGGGAAAAGTCCGGATCAGCCGCAGTTCCGGAGGGGGACGCTAGTAATTGATCACGCGGGCCAATACGCGCGCCACCGCCTCGGGCACCATCTCGAGCGTGTAGCCGCCTGGGCGGGCAAGAAAGGCCAGCAGGATCAAGGCCACCGCCACGACGATCCCGAAGGTGGCCGCCCGCGGCGGGCGGCCATCGGAGAAGGCGGAGATCGCGGCCGGGATCGCGAAGATCGCGATCCCCAGCCCGATCGTCAGCAGGAGATCGGTATCGATCGAAGAAAGATCCATCGCCTGCCCCCAGTTTCACCATCCCTGATAGGGAAGGTTACTCAGGGTCAGTGCGGTAAATCAATCGCTCATCACAAGGTGCGACGCGCAGGATGTTCGTGGTGCCCTGCACGTTGAACGGCACACCTGCGGTGACGACGATCTGCTGCGTCTCGTCGGCAAAGCCGAAGTCGCGCGCCGCGCGGGCGGCGTTGACGACGGCCTGCTTGAACCGCTCCAGCTCACCGGACGGCACCGCATGCACGCCCCAGGTCAGCGTGACCCGGCGCAGCGTCGCCTCGATCGGCGAGAGCGCAATGATCGGCACGCGCGGACGCTCGCGCGCGATGAGCGCGATCGTCTTGCCCGATTGGGTGTAGGCGCAAATCGCTGCAATGTCGGTGGTCTCGGCGATCTCGCGCGCAGCGGCCACGATCCCGTCGGCGACGGTCTGGCGCGCAGCGGAACGCGACGCTTCGATCACTTCGCGATAGGTCGGGTCCTTCTCGACCGAAATCGCGACGTTGTTCATCGTCTCGACCGCTTCGACCGGGTAATTGCCGGCCGCAGATTCCGCGGACAGCATGACCGCATCGGCGCCCTCGTAGATCGCGGTCGCGACATCGGAGACCTCTGCGCGGGTCGGCATCGGGCTCTCGATCATCGATTCCAGCATCTGCGTCGCCACGATCACGGGCTTCGCCCAGGTGCGGCATTTGCGGATCAGCTGCTTCTGGATCGGCGGGACGGCCTGAACGGGCAGCTCCACGCCCAGATCGCCGCGGGCGACCATGATCCCGTCCGAAGCCTGAAGAATCTCGTCGAAGCTGCGCACCGCCGAGGGTTTCTCGATCTTCGACAGGATCGCCGCGCGCCCCTTGGCCAGTTCGCGGGCTTCTTCGACGTCCTCGGGACGCTGCACGAAGCTCAGCGCGAGCCAGTCGACGCCCATCTCGCAGGCGAATTCCAGATCCTTGCGGTCCTTTTCCGACAGCGCGGCCAGCGGCAGCACCACGTCGGGGACGTTCACGCCCTTGCGGTCCGAGATCGTACCGCCCACGGTGACGGTGCAATTCGCGAAATCGTCGCCGCAGTCGTCGACCACCAGACGGATCTTGCCGTCATTGACCAGCAGCTCCGAGCCCGGCTCGAGCGCCTGGAAAATCTCGGGATGCGGCAGGCACACGCGATGCGTGGCACCGGGCTTGTCCTCGAGATCGAAGCGGAACTTGTCGCCGTCCTCCAGCTCCGCCCCATGCGCCGCGAAGGTGCCGACGCGCAATTTCGGGCCCTGAAGATCCGCGAGGATCGCGATCGGGCGGCCGAACTCGGCTTCGAGTTGGCGAATGATGGCGTGACGGGCGCGATGCTCCTCGTGGGTGCCATGGCTCATGTTCAGGCGGAACACGTCCGCGCCTGCGACGAACAGAGCTTTGATGCTGTCATAGTCCGAGGAAGAAGGGCCCAGCGTAGCCACGATCTTCACGTTGCGAAGGCGTCTCATGCGTCCTCGTTTTCCGTTCAAATTGATGTCATTTCGTGGGCCAAGTAAGCGTATGGCGCAATTTGTCTCGGGCCGCAACTGGCGTGGCGCAATCTTTCCCGTTATCTGGGCCATATCGAGTAAGCGTGAAGAGACTATGAACGAAAAACAGCCCCTTTCGATCACCGGAGAGGCACGGACCGGACGCTGGCTGGTCACGTGCGATCATGCGCGCAACACCGTGCCCGATTGGGTGGGTGGTGGCGATCTGGGGATCGACGCCGAGGATATGGCGCGCCACATCGCCTATGACGTCGGTGCACTGGGGCTGTCGGAGGCGCTGGCGGAACGGCTCGACTCGCCGATGATCGCGAGCGATTTTTCGCGCCTCGTGATCGACCCGAACCGGGGCGAAGACGATCCGACTCTGGTGATGAAGCTTTATGACGGCACGATCATCCCCGCGAACCGCCATGCCGACGCGGCAGAGGTCGAGCGGCGGCTGGACCGGCTCTATCGCCCCTATCATGCGGAATATGCCCGGCTCGCGGCGCGGCGCGACGACACGGTGATCTGCGCGGTTCACTCCTTTACGCCGCGCCTGCGCGGGCGCCCGCCCCGGCCGTGGGACGTCGGCATCCTGCACGCCCCGGCCGATCCGCGCCTCGCCTATGAGATGATCGCAGCGCTCGAAGCCGAGGGCGATCTCTGCGTGGGCGACAACCAACCCTATCTGGGCCATCTGGAAGGCGACTCGATCGATCGCCACGCGCTGGCGGATGGTCGCCCGAATGTGCTGCTCGAGCTGCGCAACGATCTGATCGCGACACCCGAGCAGCAAGCAGCATGGGCCGACCGCCTCGCACCGATTCTGACGCGGGTTCTGGAGCAGAGCGGCCTCTGATTGGCGACAATGATTACGCCGGTCGCGCGATTGTTTCCAGGCGGCGCAGCTTCCGCCACATTCTGGCCACATTCTATTGACGACCTCCTAAGAGCATCGGATATTTGGCCCTGATTTCAGGGGGATATTACCTATGCTTGCGACTCTTCTGCTCGCCTTCCTGCCGATGGCGCTGCTTGTCGGCGTCGGCCATGACGGCGGCCACGACCATAAAGATCACAGTGACGAAGAGGACCAGACGCGCCCGGAAGAAGACGGCACCGGCGCTGGCGAGGAGATCGACATCTCGGAGCCCGATCAGCTGACCGAAGGCACGTCGGGCGACGACACGATCCGTGGCACCGATGGGACCGACTCCGTTATGGGGAACGCGGGCGACGACACCATCTATCTCGGCGATGGCAACGACGGCGGCGACCTCTCGCCGGAGGCCCAGCAGGCGATGGATCAGGCGACGAGCCTTGGCGACCTCCTCGACGCCCTCGAGGCGTCCGGCGTCTTCGGCGCGGTCGGCGGCTCGGGCAACGACTATATAGATGCAGGCGCAGGCAACGACTCGATCACCGGCAGCCAGGGCGACGACACGCTGCGCGGCAATCTCGGCGCGGACTATATCTTCGATGCGGAAGGGTCGAACGACCTCTATGGCGGCTATGGCGATGACGAGCTCCATGCCGTCGATCAGGACGGCGCGCCCGACCTGCTCGATGGCGGCGCGAATAACGACTACCTCCATGGCGATGACGGCGACACGATGACCGGCGGCACCGGGTCGGATTTGTTCGCGGTCAACTGGAACGAGGGCGATGCGCCGGTGACAGTGACCGATTTCGGACAGCTCGGCCCGAACCCGGACCCGAACGCGTCCGGCGAATTTCTCGGCATCGAGGTGGATGACCTCTCGCACCTGTCGGACTTCACCGTCTCGCAAAGCGGCAAGGACTCCATCGTGTCGATCAACGGTCAGAACGTCGCGACGCTCCAGAATGTCGAATATGCCGCGCTCAAGGCGGCGGGTGGCGCGATCTATGCGACCGACGGGACGAACTACGGGCACCCGACCTACGCCTGACCCATTCTCGAATCACGATGAGAGGCCGCCGATCGCGCGGCCTCCTTCCGTTTCGGTAAAGCCCCCAAAACGCGACCATATCCGATCGCGATACTAATCCTCGACATTCTCTCTGATGGTTAACGACCTCTGAACAATGGGGCGGTTTCGGCCTCACAAAACTTTTGCGCAGCCGACAAAATGTCGCGACGATCAAGGCAAGATCAGGAGAAACCATGCTCGCCTTGTTCATCGCCACCACCATCGCGTTATGCCTTCTCGGCTGGGCCGAGGGCTTGCCGCGCCAGCGCCAAGCGCGCGCCACCGCCGACATCGGGGCGGCCGCCACGGCGCCGTCGCACGGCGCTCCGCTGGGAGAGGCGCCCGACACGCGCACCGCCAATGCGGAGGACGGCGCGGAAGACCTCGATGCCGCCGTGATGATGCGCATCGAAGCGCTGCTGGCGCATCCGAACCAACAGGCCGAGACCCGCGCAAAACACACCCCGACACCTGCGCCCGCCGCCGGCCCCGAGCCGCTGCCGCGGATCAACGGGTTCGAACCGGGCGACGCCATCGCCCTCGATTTCACCGGCTCTGCGCCGCGTCGCGACGACATCACCTTCCGCACCTGCGCCGAAGGCACGCTCGTCGTGATCGAAGGTCAGGCCGAACTTGTCATCACTGGCATCGCGCCCGAGCAAATCGCGCCAGATGCCTTCCAATTCCGCGCTCATGCGGCGGCCTGAGAGACACCGCCCGCATGACAGGAAAAGACCCCGGTTGGGCTGGCCGGGGTCTTTTCTTTTTTAAATTCTGGATGTTGCGCCTCGGCGCGGATCAGATCGCGGCCTTGCGGCTCTCGTCGAGATAGATCTCGCGCAGGCGCGCAGCCACCGGGCCAACCGCGCCCTCGGCCACCGTCTCGCCGTCGATCTCGACCACCGGCATCACGAAGGCCGACGCCGAGGTATAGAAGGCCTCGTCCGCAGCTTGCGCCTCTTCGATGGTGAAGGGACGCTCCTCGATTTCCATCTGCGCTTCGGCGGCATATTTCAGCAGCGAGGCGCGGGTGATCCCGTGCAGAATGTCCTCGCTCAGATGCCGCGTGATGATCTTGTTGCCCTTCACGATATAGACGTTGTTCGACGAGCCTTCGGTCACGAAGCCATCCTCGACGAACCACGCATCGTTCTTGCCCGCCTTCTCGGCCGCCATCTTCGCCATCGACGGATAGAGCAGCTGCACCGTCTTGATGTCGCGGCGATGCCAACGCAGGTCGGGCAGCGAGATCACCTTGATGCCCTGTTTCGCCTTCGGATCGTCGGCGAGGTTCGGCTTCGACTGGGTATAGAGCACCACGGTCGGGGGCGTGCCCTCCGGAGGGTAGTGGAAATCGCGATCGCCCGCATTCCCGCGCGAGACCTGAAGGTAGATCAGCCCTTCGACGATCTCGTTGCGCTTGACCAGTTCGCGGTGGATCTCGATCCATTCGTCGCGGGTCAGATCGCAGCTCATCTCCAGCTCCGCCATCGAGCGGTCGAGCCGGTTCATGTGACCTTCGAATTCGAGGATCTTGCCGTCCAGAACGGAAGTCACCTCATAGACCGCATCGCCCATCACGAAACCACGGTCGAAGACGGAGACCTTGGCCTCTTCCTCGGGAATATACTCTCCGTTGAGATAGACGATCCGGCTCATATTCTTGCTCCTTGCAAACTCAGCCCCAGAGCTCCGGCTCCGGCGGCTCCACCACGCTGCCCTTGTAGCGCAGCGGCACATCGCGGTCTTCGGCCAGAAGCAGCGGGCCGTCAAGATCGACGTAATCGGCACCTTGGGCGACCAGCATCGCCGGCGCCATCGCCAGAGACGATCCCACCATGCAGCCGACCATTACGCCGAACCCCTCGGCGCGCGCCAGATCGCGCAGCCGCAGGGCCTCGGTGAGCCCGCCGGTCTTGTCCAGCTTGATGTTGATGACGTCGTATTTGCCGCGCAGGTTCAAAAGCCCGTCGCGGGTATGGCAGCTCTCATCGGCGCAGATCGGCACCAGCCGCTGGATATCCGACAGCGCCTCATCCCCTGCCGCGGGCAAGGGCTGCTCGACCAGCGCGACGCCCAGCTTCTTCAACTCGGCCTGAATGTCGAGGAAGGTCTCGATCTCCCAGCCCTCATTCGCGTCGACGATGATCTTCGACTCCGGCGCCCCTTCACGCACCGCGCGCAGCCGCGGCATGTCTTCGGGCGTGCCGAGCTTGATCTTCAGCAGCGGGCGATGCGCATGCTCGGCGGCCGCCGCGCGCATCTTCACCGGCTCGTCGAGCGACAGCGTATAGGCTGTGGTCTGGCTCACGGGCTTGTCCAGCCCGGCAAGCTCCCAGACCGGGACGCCCTTCTTCTTGGCTTCCCAATCCCACAAAGCGCAATCGACCGCATTGCGGGCGGCGCCTGCGGGCAGCGCCTCTTGCAGCTCGGCGCGGGAAATCCCTTGTGGCAGGCTCTCGATCTGCGCGGTGACGCTGTCGAGGCTTTCGCCGTACCGCGCATAGGGCACGCATTCGCCCCGCCCCGTCACGCCCTCGCGCTCCAGCGTCACGCTCAGCACATGCGCCTCGGTGCGCGAGCCGCGCGCGATGGTAAAGACCTGCGCCAGCTTGAACGTATCATGGCTCACCCGGATCATCCGCGCCCCCCTTCGACTTGGTGCAAATATCCCCGCCGGAGGCATCCGGCAGGGGTCACAAGCGAGACAATCAGATCGCGGCGAGCGCGTCTACCAGCTTGCCCGCACCGAAGCGGAACGGATCGGTGGCGGGCAGGCCCATTTCTTCCTCGACCTTCGCCAGATAGGCCTTGGCCTCGTCCTCGCCCATCTTCTGAGTGTTGACCGAGATGCCGACCACCTGACAGGCGGGATTGGCGACCTTCGCGAGCGCCAGCGCCATGTCGCTCAGCTCTTGCAGCGAGGGCAGCTTGTAGCCCGGCAGCCCGCGCATATGGGTGCGCGTCGGCTCATGCGCGAGGATCAGCGCGTCGGGCTGACCGCCATGGATCAGCGCCATCGTCACACCCGAATAGGAGACGTGGAACAGGCTGCCCTGCCCCTCGATCAGGTCCCAGTGGTCGGAATCGTTGTCGGGCGTGAGGTATTCGATCGAGCCCGCCATGAAATCCGCGATCACCGCATCGAGCGGCACACCATCGCCGGTGATCAGGATGCCGGTCTGGCCGGTCGCGCGGAACGTGGCCTTCATGCCGCGCTCGCGCATCTCGCGCTCCATGCAAAGCGCGGTATACATCTTGCCCGCCGAGCAATCGGTGCCCACGGCAAGGCAGCGCTTGCCCGCGCGCTTCTCGCCATTGGCGATCGGGTATTTCACCGCCGGGATGCGCACGTCATGCAGCTGACGGCCGCAGGCTTCGGCCACAGCGACCAGATCGGGCTCGTCGCGCAGCAGGTTGTGCAGCCCCGAGGCGAGGTCGAGCCCCTCTTCCAGCGCCTCTACCAGCACCTTCTTCCAGCTCTGCGAGATCAGGCCGCCGCGGTTCGCGACGCCGATCACCAGCGTCTTGCAGCCCTTCGCAACGGCCTCTTTGATATCGAGATCTTGGATGCCCATGTCGGCTTGGCATCCCTCCATCCGGTACTGGCCGACGGCATATTCGGGCCGCCAGTCCTTGATCCCCTGCGCGACCTTTGCGGACAAGGGATCGGGGGCATCGCCCAGAAACAGTAGGTAAGGGGTGTCGATCAGCGACATGCGTGTCTCCCTGTGGTCTGTGTTTTGTCTTGTTTGTTGATGATATTAGGGCGCGGCGCAAAAATTTCTTGGGGATTTCCGTGCAACATTTCCAGCGAAGCGGAAGATCCTTCGGCAAAAGCGCCAATTCGCCGCAATTTCGTGCATCACCCGGATTTTCGGGCCCCAGCAATGCTGCAGCGCGGCCCTGATTCTGCGCTTGCAAAATCGCCTTGCAAGAGGCCGCGCAACAATATACCCAATCCGCAACCAAAAACGTAACTTCCTTGCGAAAGGCCGCTTCATGAGCTTCCGCGTTCAACCCACGCCCCCTGCCCGTCCGAACCGCTGCCAGCTTTTCGGCCCCGGCTCGAACACCAAGCTCTTCCCGAAAATGGCCGCCTCCGCCGCCGATGTGATCAATCTCGACCTCGAGGATTCGGTCGCCCCCGACGACAAGGCACAGGCGCGGCGCAATATCATTCAGGCCAGCCACGAGATCGACTGGGGCAACAAATACCTCTCGGTCCGCATCAACGGCCTCGACACGCCCTATTGGTATCGCGACGTGGTCGAACTGCTCGAGGAAGGCTCCGAGCGCATCGACCAGATCATGATCCCGAAAGTCGGCTGCGCAGCGGATGTCTATGCCGTCGACGCGCTCGTCACCGCGATCGAAACCGCGAAGGGCCGCAGCAAGAAAATCTCGCTCGAAGTCATCATCGAGAGCGCCGCCGGTCTCGCGCATGTCGAGGAAATCGCGGCATCTTCTCCGCGTCTGCAGGCGATGAGCCTCGGCGCTGCCGACTTCGCCGCTTCGATGGGCATGCAGACCACCGGCATCGGCGGGACGCAGGAAAACTACTACATGCTGCGTAACGGCGAGAAGCATTGGTCCGACCCGTGGCACTGGGCGCAGGCCGCGATCGTCGCCGCCTGCCGCACCCATGGCATCCTGCCGGTCGATGGCCCGTTCGGCGATTTCTCCGACGATGACGGCTTCCGCGCGCAGGCGCTGCGCTCGGCGACGCTTGGCATGGTGGGCAAATGGGCCATCCATCCCAAGCAGATTTCCCTTGCAAATGAAGTCTTTACGCCCTCTGATGAGGCCGTGACCGAGGCCCGTGAAATCCTCGCGGCGATGGAAGAGGCCAAGGCACGCGGCGAGGGTGCGACCGTCTACAAAGGCCGTCTCGTCGACATCGCGTCAATCAAACAAGCCGAAGTGATTGTAAGACAAGCCGAAATGATTAAAGATTAAGCCGCGCGCGAACGAATCGCGATATAGTTATCGAATCCCGGAGCGGTTGGGAGGGGAGGCCCGGCCGCATGAGGGAAAAGGAGCGCCCTGGCTTATGGCCGGGGCGTTTCCGTTTTTTTCGCGCCGGGCGCCCCACGCAAACGCCATCTAGCCGCGCTATGCGACGGCCCGATGACAGTTCCGCAAATCGCAGCGCCTCAGCCCTGCAGCGGCAAGCGGATCTCCGTCAGCAAATCTTCCGGCTTCGTGTTCATCGGATCGTTGAGATAGACCTCGTAGGCCACGAGATCGCGATGCTCCATGCCCGATGCCGGGAACCACTCCTCGTCCAGCCAGCGATAGGCCTCGGGCAGTTGCTCATAGGGCCCCTTCACCGTCACCACCGCATATTTCCCGGCCGGATAGCGAATCTCCGCAAGCGGCGGGAAGATCACGAACCCCTCGCCCACCGCGAAACAGGCATGCGAGCGCAGCTCCTCCGCCGGCACTTTGCGCGGATTGTCATGGCCGATCATCGCCGCATGCTCGACTTCCGCCCAAGACGGCTCCGGGATCAGCGAGACAAGCTTCTGAAAGACCGGGCCAACCGAGGGGTAAGGCCCTTTATGTGCCAGCCCGGCAAGCCGTACCGCTGGCATCTCTTTGATCTCGACTTCATACGCCAAATTAACCCTCATCCGGTTAAAGCGCGCGTTTCCTCGGTCAGTCTATCACCTCCCATCCGCCGCGCCTATGAGGCAAGCCGCCGCCGCTCCCGCAATCAGGACGCGCCCGCCATGCGCCACCCAGTTGCAATTCCCGAGCGTTGAAGACATTAAGGGCGCGAGTTTCCGGATGCGGAGTGATCCATGACCTATCTCGAATTCGAAAAGCCGCTGGCAGAGATCGAAGGCAAAGCCGAAGAGCTGCGCGCGCTGGCCCGGCAAAACGAAGAGATGGATGTCGACAAGGAAGCGTCAGCCCTCGACAAGAAGGCCGAGACGATGCTGCGCGACCTCTACAAAGACCTGTCGCCCTGGCGCAAATGTCAGGTCGCGCGCCATCCCGACCGTCCGCATTGCAAGGACTATATCGACCAGCTCTTCACCGAGTACACGCCGCTCGCGGGCGATCGCAACTTCGCCGACGATCACGCGGTGATGGGCGGCCTCGCGCGTCTCGGCGACAAGCCGGTGATGGTGATCGGCCACGAGAAGGGCAACGACACCGCAAGCCGCATCGAGCGCAACTTCGGCATGGCCCGCCCCGAGGGCTACCGCAAGGCGATCCGCCTGATGGACATGGCCGCCCGCTTCGGCCTGCCGGTCGTCGCCCTGATCGACACCCCCGGCGCCTATCCCGGCAAGGGCGCGGAAGAGCGCGGCCAGTCCGAAGCCATCGCCCGCTCGACCGAGAAATGCCTGCAGATCGGCGTGCCGCTGATCTCGGTCATCATCGGCGAAGGCGGCTCGGGCGGCGCAGTGGCCTTCGCGACCGGCGACCGAGTCGCGATGCTGGAACATTCCGTCTATTCGGTGATCTCGCCCGAAGGCTGCGCCTCGATCCTGTGGAAGGATGCCGAGAAGATGCGCGAAGCCGCCGAGGCGCTGCGCCTGACCGCGCAGGATCTCAAGAAGCTCGGCGTGATCGACCGCATCATCTCCGAACCGATGGGCGGCGCACAGCGCGATTCCACGGCGACCATCGCTTCGGTCGGCTCGGAAATCTCGCTGATGCTGGCAGAGCTGGAGGGCCAGAAGCCCGCCGATCTGATCAAGGCACGCCGCAAGAAGTTCCTCGACATGGGCACGAAGGGGCTTTCGGCCTAAGCCCGAAGCCCCCGCGCATCGTGAACCGGCCTCACGCCGGTTCCGCCTGCCTGCGCATCAGCCCCGCCCCCAGCGCAAGCGCGATGATGACCGCGCCGTAGATCTCGGTCGTCAGCCGCAGCCCCAGCTCCGGCACCGCCAGACCTGCCAGCACCGCGGGCACCCCGAAGGCCGAGTAAGCCAGCGTGAACAGCGCCGCGAACAGCCCGCCACGCTCATCCGGTGCGGCCAACGGCGCGAGCGAACGCAACACCCCCGCAAAGCAGGTGCCGAAACCGATCCCCGCGATGAAGACGCTCGCAAGATAGAGCGCGAAACTCCCCGTCGCGAGCGCCGCGAGCGACAGCACCGTGCCCAGCACCAGCCCGTCCGTCCCCAGAAGCGCGATACGGCGCGGGGCCAAATTGCGCGTCGCATAGCACGAGGCTGCTCCGGTCCCCGACAGGAGCGCGACGATCGCCCCCTGCGCCAGCGCGGTGTGCACCTCGAAGACCTGCGCCACGATCGGCGCACCCAGCGACAGGAACAGCGAGCCGGTTCCCCACCCCGCCAGCACCGCGGGCGCACCGCGCCGGAAAGCCGCACGGATATGGGGCGGCACAGAGACCTGCGGGCGCAGCGAGGCCAGCGTCCCCGCGTGGCGCGGCGCGGTCTCCGGCGGCAGCCAGACCAGCAGGGCCAGCACGCCATAGACGACCGCCAGACCAAGGAAGGTCGCGACGCGCGGCGCAGGCGCGTAAGCCAGCAACGCCCCGCCCGCCAGCGCCCCAGCCGCCAGCCCCGCCAAGGGCGCGACCGCATTCCAGACCGCCGCCAGACCGGGCCGCGCGGGCGGCTCGTGATCGGTCGAGCTCGCGCTCAGGGTCGAGATCAGCAGCCCGCTCGCCATGCCCTGCAGCACCCGCGCCAACAGCAGCGTCATCGCCGTATCCGCCCAGAGGAATTCGAGCATCCCGAGCGCAAGCAGCACGAAGCCCACCGACAGGACCGGCCGCCGTCCGAGATGATCGGAGAGCCGCCCGAAGACCAGCAAGGTTATCAGAAGCGCCCCGGCATAGATCGCGAAAATCCCCGTCATCATCGCCGAGGAAAAGCCGATCTGCGCCTGCAGGACCGGGTAGAAGGGCGACGGCGCGCTCGCGCCCGCCAACATCAGAACGAGCCCCGTGATTGCCAGCACGAAGCCTGCCCGGCTCCGCGCGGGCGAATTTGGAGATGGGGCGCGCGGGCCAGAATCCGTGTCGTCGGTCATCGCTGTCTCCTGATGCGATTGGTTCGAAAATTGTCGAACCTCCACATACTCGACAGGACGCATGGTTCAAGTATTATCGAACCATGAGCACGCCCCCCGAACTCTCTCATCCCCCCGCTGACTCGCTGTCACTGTCGCAAGTGCTCTTCGCGCTCAGCGACCCGGCGCGGCGCGAAATCGCCCGCAATCTGCGCGACGGACCGCTCGAAGCAGCCGCCTGCAGCGCCGTGGCAGCGGATGTCCCGAAGTCGACGAAATCTCACATTCTCAAGGTCTTGCGGGAATCCGGCGTAATCCGGAACGAGCCGAACCCGAACGGCCGCGGCCGCCTGCTCACCCTGCGCCGGGACGACCTCGAAGCGCGCTTCCCCGGCCTGATCGACCCGATCCTCGACGCTGATCTGCGCGAGAGCTGATCACGCCAACGTGTTCCCGCGCCTGCGTCCATCAGCGCAGCCGCGCCCCTTCGCCTTGGTAAAAATATCCCCACCGGAGGCGCCCTCCGGCGCGACCCGCTCAGGGCTTGGGCAGCTCGAACCCGGCCTCTGCCATCAGCGCATCCGAGCGCGGCTCCACCACCGCCTCGACCGCCGCCAGCGTCTCGGAGGCGGAGCCCGCCGCCTCGATCACCGGCAGGAACTCGGTCACCGCCACGCCCGACCGGATCGGCCAGCCGCGCTTGCTCCAGAACAGGCCCGCATTGGTCGCGGCGGGCACCACCGGCAGCTTCGTGGCCTCCGCCACCACGCCCACGCCCTGCTTGTAACGGCGCCTCTCGCCCGGCGGCACGCGCGTGCCCTCGGGATAGATGATCAGCTGGCCCAGCCCATGCGTCGCGCGCGCCTCTTCGACCGCGCCCAGCATCACCTTCATCGCCTCCGACCCCTTGGAGCGGTCGATCGGGATGCAGCCCGCCTTATGCGCGAACCACCCCATGACCGGCACGTTCAAGAGCGCCTTCTTCATCACGAAGGCCCGGCGCGGCAGGTGATTGGCGAGGATCAGAATGTCGAAAAAGCTCTGATGCTTGGCCGCCACGATGCAGTCGCCCTCGGGCGGCGTACCGCGCAGCTCGTATCGCAGCCCCAGATAGACCCGCGCCATGGTTAGCAGATGCTGCGTCCAGATTCCGGCGGTGCGATGCACACCGGCCCGCCCCTTGGGCAGCACCTGAAACACAAGCCCCCAGGCCCCGATCAGCACCGTCGCGAGCGCGATGTGAACGTAGTAAAGCCCGGTCATCACATGGGTCAGCGGCGTGACCTTTCCGGGGCGGTGCGAAGGGTCGGACATCAGCGAAGTCTCCTGAGCATACGCAGCGCGGCGAAGCGGGTGGCGGCAAAGGCCACGATCGCGGCGATCGGCGGAATGATCAATGGCCAGAGCCACGCGGCCCCGGAAAAGCCCAAGCCGGTGAGGAAGCCGCCCGCAGCCTCGGTCGAGGGCAGCAGCGCCACCGCGAGCATCCCCAGCACCGTGCCCGCCACCGCGCCGATCAGCCCACGCGTGGTGAAGCGACGCACGAAGGCCCGCGCGATGAAGGCGTCTTTCGCCCCCACCAGCCGCAGCGTCGCGATTACCTGACCGTTGGCGGCCAGCGCGGCTTGTGCTGCAAGCGTGATCATCCCCGCCATCGCGCCGAAGATCAGCAGCAGCGACAACAGGCCCAGCGTGCGGATACGCTCCGCCGCCGCGACCAGCGGACGCCGCCAGCGGGTATGGTCGTCGAAGATCGCGCCGGGCGCTTCGGCCTGCAGCCGCAGCCGCAGCCCCTCGGCATCGACGCCCGCGCCGGTCTCGGTCACTGCGATCAGCTTCGGCAGCGGCAGCGCATCCACCGGCAGATCGGGGCCGAACCACGGCTTCAGCAGCCCCTTCATCTCGTCATCGCCCATCACCCGCGACGAGGCGACCCCCGGCGTCGTCTTCAGCACTTCCTGCACGGCGGCAACCTGCGCATCCATCTGCTCGGGCGGGGCGGAGATGCGGATCGTGGCCGAGCGCGCGAGGCTATCCGCCCAGCGATCGGCGAGCCGCCCGGTCGCCAGCGACAGCGCCAGCGCGAAGACCGCAAGGAAGGCCATCGCGGCCGCGGTAAACAGCGTCAGCCGCGCGGTGAACCCGGTCGGCGGCACGACCCGATCCGGCCCGGTCGTCTCGGAGGCGAATGTCAGCATGGTCAGCTTCACAGATCGGCCCCCGCCGTATGCAGATGGCGCTTCGCGATGCGCAGCACCCGCGCCGAGACCTGCGGCTTCGCCTGCCGGATCAGGTTCAGATCGTGGGTCGCGATCACCACGGTCTTGCCCATCTTGTTCAGCTCGACCAGCAGCGACAGCAGCCGCAGCGACATCTCCCAATCGAGGTTGCCCGTCGGCTCGTCGGCGAGGATCACATCGGGCGACATGATGACCGCGCGGGCCAGAGCGACGCGTTGCCGCTCCCCGCCCGACAATTGCGGCGGCAGCGCATTCGCCTGCCGTTTCAGCCCGACCCAAGCCAGCAATTCGCGCAGCTGGGTCATGTCGGGCGTGCGGCGATTGACCGTCATCGGCAGCGCCACGTTCTCTTCCACCGAAAGGTGGTCGAGGAACTGGCAGTCCTGATGCACGACGCCGATGCGCTGGCGCAGCCCGGCGATTTCGTCCCGGTTCATCTCGCGCACATCCTTGCCGAACAGCGACAAATGCCCCGCCGTCGGCAGCAATTCCGCGTAGCATAGTTTGAGAAATGTGGTCTTCCCGGCCCCCGACGGTCCGGTCAGAAAATGGAATGACCCAGGGGCAAGCGTCAGGGACATATCGCTAAGGAGCTCCGCCCCGCTATAGCTCATCGCCACATTTTGCAGCTCGATCACTGCCAGCCCCTCTACTTGGTGCGCGCTTCGCGAATTAAGTGGCCCAAATCATTTGGACATTCCGCCCGCGCTTGCTACAACATAAGACAGTGGTTGGCCAGAACGGCAAAACGCCAACACGGGCAGGGATGGGACAATATGCGGTTGGTTTGCCCCAATTGCGGTGCGCAATACGAAGTGGATGACGCTGTCATCCCAGATGGCGGACGGGATGTGCAATGCTCCAATTGCGGGCACGGCTGGTTCCAGCCGAGCAAGGATATGCTCTCCGCCGAGCCCGAAACCACAACCGCAGCGCCCCCGCCCGAAGGTTGGGATCTCGACACCGAGACGGAGGCCGAGGCTGCGCCTGAGGAGACTGAGGCAGAGGTGACGGCGGAGACGCCCACCGAATCCGAGGCCGTTTCCGAACCCGAGCAACCCTCCGAACCCGAACATGTTTCCGAGCCCGAGCCGCTGCCCGAACCAGAGCAGCAACCCGAGCCCGAAGCCGCAACGCCCCTGCCCGAGCCCGAGCCGGTCGTGACGACGCCGGACACCGACGACACGGATGCCGCCATTGCGGCGATGGTCTCGACGGCGGAGCCGGAGGATCGCGAAGACGACGAGGAGGAGGACGAGCCGGGCCTCGGCCCTGCCCCGCGCGTCGGTGCCACCCCGCGCAAACCGCTTGATGACGGGCTGCTGTCGATCCTGCGCGAAGAGGCCGAGCGCGAAGCCGCGCAGCGCCGCGCCGAAGGCTCGAGCGAGCTGGAGACGCAAGACGAATTGAACCTCGAAGAGCGCGAGACCAGCGAAGACGCGGAACGCGCCGCCGAGGCCGCCACCGCCGATCTGGCGCGCCGCCGCAAAGGCGCGCAGGACTTCTCCGATCTCAGCGAGTCCGAAGAGGATCGCGTGGCCGACCTGCTCGGCGAGGATGACGAAGATATGCACACGATGCGCGGGCGCGAACGGCTGCCCGACATCGACGAGATCAACTCGACCCTCACCGCGACCTCCGATCGCGAGGGCGACAGCGTGGCCGAATTCTCGCCGGAGATGGCGCGCCGCCGCCGCTCGGGCTTCAGCCGCGGCTTCATCTTCGTGATGGCGATCACTGCGATACTGGCGCTGCTCTATGCCTTCGCGCCGGACATCGCCGCGAAAGTCCCGGCACTGAAATCGCCGCTGACGCAATATGTCGTCGCGGTGGATGAGGGGCGCATCTGGCTCGACGACCAGTTGCAGATCCTGACGCATCGCCTCTCGCCCGAAGCGACCTCGGACGGCTTCACCGAATAAGTTTTCCTAATAATCTGCCGCCGCGCATAAGTTGAACTTATGGGCGCGCGGCGTCAGCCCGCATTCGAGAACTGATCGAGCAGCCGCTTGAGGTAGTCCAGCTCTTCCTCGGGGCGCAGACGATCGGCCGAGCGGCGGCGGATTTCATCGAGCAGATCCTGCGCCCGGCGATAGACATCCTCGCCGTTGAGCATCTGACGATCCGTGCCGAGCTGATTGCCCTCGCCCTGCGCGCGGCCGAGCGGATCGCGCGGCATCTCGCGACCGCCCAGTTGGCCGGGTTGGCCCGCCTGCTGATTGCCCTGTTGACCGGGCTGCTGACCGTCGCGGCGCGCCTGTTCGTTGCGCATCGCCTCGCCCAATGCGCGCATCCCTTCGCGCAACGCCTCGATCGCGTCGGCCTGACGGTCGATCGCCGCCGAATTGTCGCCCTCGCGCAGCGCCTCCTCGGCCTGATCCATCGCGCGCCCGGCGTCGTCGAAACGCTTCTCGGCCTGCTGGCCCGCCTCGTTGCCGAAGCCCGGCAGCAGCCCGCGCTGGCGGTCGAGTTCGCGACGCAATGCGCGCTGGCGATCCGCGAGGCTCTGGCCATCGACACCGCCCTGCCCGCCGTTCAGGCCAGGCTGATCGCCCTGCCCCTGACCGTCGCGCTGCGCCTGTCCGTCCTGGCCTTGGCCCTGACCGGGCTGGTCACCGGGCTGCTGGCCCTGACCTTGTTGGCCTTGCTCGCCCTGTTGACCTTGTTGACCCTGCTGCTGACCCTGTTGCCCTTGCTGGCCCTGCTGACCGTTCTCGGCCTGCTGCTGGCGCTCCTCGGGCGTCATGAACTGATCCTGCAGGTCGCGGAACGCATCGTCCGACAGCTCCTGCTGCTTGCGCAGCGTGTCCTGCATGTCGCGCATCGCCTGACCGCCGGGCATGTCGCCCTGACCGCCCTGACCTTGCTGGACCTTGAGGTTCTCCATCATCCGCGCGAGCTGGTCGAGCAGCTCCTGCGCCTCGGCCATCCGGCCCTCCTCCATCAGCTTCTGGATCTGGTCCATCATCTGCTGGATCTGGTCGCCGGTAATCTGCTGGCCCTGCTGCGGCTGCTGACCGAATTGCGGCCCTTGTTCCTGCTCCTGCGAGCGCTCGGCAAGCATCCGGATGTAATTGTCGGTCGCCTCTTTCAGCTCCTGCATGAGCTTGGCGATCTCATCCTTCGAAGCCCCGTTGCGGATCGCCTCGGAGAGCTTTTCCTGCGCCTTCTGCATCGCAGCCAGCGCATCCGCCAAGCCGCCATCCTCGACCAGCTCCGCCATCTTCCACAGAGCCTCGGCGATCTCGTCGCGAGCCTCGGGGGACAGGTCGGGATCGTCGAGCCGACCGATCACGAGGCGGATCATCAGATACACCTCCTCGCGCTTGATGAAGCCCTCGTGCCGGTTCGAGATCGCGCGCAGCAACTGATCGGCATAGCCGCGGTTGTCGCGCGACCACAGCAGATCGCGGCGCACTTCGATCAGGGCGGAGGCGAGCGGGTCGAAGAAGCGCTTGCCGGGCAGGATGATCTCCTGCGTGCCGGAAGTGCCGGTCTGGCCGCGCCCATCCTCGACATCGAGCGTCAGTTTCACCGGCAGGTTCGCCCAAGGATGCTTCGCGGCATCCTCGACGAGGCTCTCGGTGAAATCGGCCCGCGATCCGGAAATCGGCAGCGGCAGATCATAGATCAGATCGTCGCGCGGCTCGGGCGGGATTTGCAGACCGTAGCGGCGATCGACCTTCGCCAGATCGAGCGAAATCACCGCATGGCCCTTGGTCACGGCATAATCGTCCTGCGCGGTGAAGGGCAGACTCAGCTTACCATCGGCGCGGCGGTCGGGCGTCCCGGCCAGCGCGACCGAGGGCGCCTCGTCAGGGCGCACCACCACGTTGAAGCGCCGCGCGGCGGGGCCTTTGAACTCCAGAAGCCCGTCGCGGACGGCTTCGAATTCATGCGTCTCGATGCCGCTGGCGGTTTGCGCCGCGCCCTGTTCCGGTAGCGCGGCAGGGTTCGAGACGCTTTCGGAGAAGCCGATCGCGCCGGACGCGCCATACAGTCGGATCGAGAAGCGGGTGCCTTCGGGCACGATCAACTCGTCGCCCTCGACCTTGTTCAGATAGAGCCCCGGCTTGCCGGTATAGCGCGGTGGCGCGGCCCAACCTTCCCAGCTCGGCCCCATCGCGGCCTCGGCAGAGCCCGCAGGTGTCGGCAGCCCCTCGGTCGGGTGCAAAAGCCGCTGCGGCACGCCGAAGATCACCGCGACGACCAAGGCCGTCAGCGCGGTAAGACGCAGCGCATAGGGATCGCGGCGGGCGAGATCGGGTTTCGGACGCGGCGCGCGGGCAGCCTGCGCGGCCTTGGCCATGCGCCGCAGATGCGCCAACCAGAGCGCGCGGGCGGCGGGATCGTTCTGCCCCAGCGCCATCTCGTCGGTCAGCGCCGAAAGCGGGCGGCCCGGCAGCGTCGCATCGAGTCGCGCAATCGCATCCGTGCGGCGCGGCCAGCGCATCCGCCACGCGCCCCATGCCAGCGCGGCGAGCGAGGCGATCAGCGCAACCAGCCAGAACCAGCGCCCGCCCGGGCCCAGATAGGCGGGCAGCGCGAAGGCGATGGCGGTGGCGATCAGCGCGAGAACGGAGAGAAGCGGCCAGAAGGCGCGCAGCCCCCGCTCGACGATCATACCGGCATGGGTCAGCGCAATAGGCCGGGAGAGCGGGGCCAGAGCGGCCTGCCCGTCCTCCTTCGTCGCCGCGTCGCGCGAAGCTTTGCTGAACCAGTTCCTGACCGGCATACTCTCCCTATCCGTCGGCCCCGATTCCCTTCCTACGGATCAGAGCCACTCCGGGATCGTATCGCGGGAGAGCATTTCCTCAAAGCTCGGTCTTGCCCGAATGAGAGCGAATTCGCCGCCGCGCACCAGAACCTCGGGGATCAAAGGGCGCGAATTATATTCCGAGGACATGACCGCACCGTAGGCCCCCGCCGAGCGGAAGGCGACCAGATCGCCCGGGCCGAGCGGCGTCAGATTGCGCGCCTTGGCGAAGGTGTCGCCGGTCTCGCACACCGGGCCGACGATGTCGAAAGGCGCGGATTCGGTACCCGGCGCGGCTTCGATCACCGGGACGATGTCGTGATGCGCGCCATACATCGAGGGCCGCACGAGGTCGTTCATCGCCGCGTCGAGAATGAGGAAATCGCGCCCCTCGCCCTCTTTCAGCCAGATCACCGAGGTGACCAGCAGCCCGGCATTGCCCGAAATCAGGCGGCCCGGTTCGATCTCGATCTCGCAGCCCAGATCGCCGACGGTGCGCTGGATCACCTGCCCGTATTCGATGGGCAGCGGCGGCGCGGAATTCGACCGCTCGTAGGGAATGCCCAGACCGCCGCCGAGGTCGAGACGGCGGATATCGTGGCCATCTGCGCGCAGCGCCTCGGTCAGCTCGCGGACCTTGAGGAAGGCGGCCTCGAAAGGCTCCAGATCGGTCAGCTGCGAGCCGATATGCACGTCGATGCCCACGACCTCGATGCCGGGCAGCTGGGCCGCCTCGGCATAGACCGCGCGGGACTTGGCGATCGGGATGCCGAACTTGTTCTCGGATTTTCCGGTCGCGATTTTCTCATGGGTCTTCGCGTCGACATCCGGGTTCACCCGCAGCGCGATCGGCGCGGTGACGCCCATCGACGCGGCAATCTCGGAAATCGCCAGCAGCTCCGGCTCGGACTCGACATTGAACTGGCGAATGCCGTTCTCGAGGACGTAGGCGATCTCCTCGCGGGTCTTGCCGACGCCCGAGAACACCACCCGGTCCCCCGGCACGCCAGCCGCCCGCGCCCGGCGATATTCGCCGCCCGAGACCACATCCATGCCCGCGCCCAGATCGCCCAGAACTTTCAGCACCGCGAGGTTCGAGTTCGATTTGATCGCGAAGCAGATCAGGTGATCGGTCCAGCCAAGCGCCTCTTCGAACAGCTTGAAATGGCGCTCCAGCGTGGCGGTCGAATAGACGTAGAACGGCGTGCCGACAGCCGCCGCGATCTCGGGGATCGGCACATCCTCTGCATGAAGGACGCCGTCGCGATAGAGGAAATGATCCATGAGAGGTCTCGATTACTGGGACTGGTTACCATCCGCCTCGGACGGCGGGACGGGCGGGCCGTCGACACCGCAGGCGGCGAGCGAGAGAAGAAGCGTCAGGGCGAGGGTCAGGGTCTTGGTCATGGGGTCACCGAAAGGGTCATGATGCCAACGCGCGCCGTCGCGGCGGGATAAACTTTGATGCCGTCACGATTGATGCCGACATGTGTGTGCAGCTCCGGATCGGCGGCACAGGCGCCAAGCAGACCGATCAGCAGGAACGGAGCCGCGAATTTCATCCAAGCCGTTCCTTCCAGCGAGCGATCTGCGCGCGCACCTGATCGGGCGCGGTTCCGCCGTAAGATTGGCGCGAGGCGACCGAGTTGTGAACCCCGAGCACGTCGAAGACGCTCTCGGTGATCGCCGGATTGATCGACTGCATCTGTTCGAGGCTCAGATCGGGCAGATCGCAGCCTTTTTCCTCAGCCATCGCGACCAGCGAGCCGGTGACGTGGTGGGCGTCGCGGAAGGGCAGCCCCGCCTCGCGCACCAGCCAGTCGGCCAGATCGGTCGCGGTGGAGAAGCCGCCCGAGGCCGCGGCCTCCAGCTTGTCCGCGTTCACCGTCATGTCGCCGATCATCCCCGCCATCGCGGCAAGCGCGAGCATCAGGTTGTCGGCGGCATCGAAGACCTGTTCCTTGTCTTCCTGCATGTCCTTCGAATAGGCGAGCGGCAGCCCCTTCATCACGGTGAACAGCGCGACCGAGGCCCCAAGGATGCGCCCGATCTTGGCGCGGATCAGCTCGGCCGCGTCCGGGTTGCGCTTCTGCGGCATGATCGACGAGCCCGTCGACCACTTGTCCGACATCGCCACGAAGCGGAACTGCGCCGAGGACCAGATCACCAGCTCTTCGGCGAGGCGCGACATGTGGACCGCGCAGATCGACCCGGCCGAGAGGAATTCCAGCGCGAAATCCCGATCCGACACCGCGTCGAGCGAGTTCGCCATCGGCCGGTCGAAGCCCAGCGCCTCGGCCGTGGCGTGGCGGTCGATCGGGAAGCCCGTGCCGGCAAGCGCCGCAGCCCCCAGCGGGCATTCGTTCATCCGTTTGCGCGCGTCCTCAAAGCGGGATTTGTCACGCGCGAACATCTCGACATAGGCCATCATGTGATGGCCGAAGGTCACCGGCTGCGCGGTCTGCAGATGGGTGAAGCCGGGCATGACCCAATCGGCGCCCTCCTCGGCCCGGGTCAGCGCAGCGCGGATCAGCGTGTCGAGCCCGGTGATCGCGGCATCGCATTGCTCGCGCACCCAGAGACGGAAATCGGTCGCGACCTGATCGTTGCGCGACCGTGCCGTGTGCAGCCGCCCGGCCGGTTCGCCGATCACCTCTTTCAGCCGCGCCTCGACATTCATGTGGATGTCTTCAAGCGCGGTCGAGAAGGGAAATCCGCCCGCTTCGATTTCTGACAAAACCGTGAGCAAACCTTCTCCGATCGCCTCGGCGTCCTTATCACTAATGATGCCTTGCGCGGCGAGCATCGCGGCGTGGGCCCGGCTGCCGCGGATGTCCTGCGCGTAGAGCCGCTGGTCATACCCGATCGAGGCGTTGATCGCCTCCATGATCGCGTCAGGCCCCGCGGCGAAACGCCCGCCCCACATCGCGTTGGAGGACTTGTTCTCGTCGGTCTGATCGGTCATGGTCTGAGGCCCTTGCTAGGAGGCTATATGTTACGGTTTCTCGTCCTTTATACGGCGCTGGCGCTGGGTGCAAATGTTGCGCAGGCCGCGGATCTAGATGCGGTGAAATCGGGGCAGATGGAATCCCTCGTCACCTATGACGAACCGCTGCCGCTGCCGCCCTTCACGGTGACCGACGAAAGCGGCGAAGAGCATTCGATGAAAGACTTCGAAGGCAAGGTGGTCCTGATCAACTTCTGGGCGACGTGGTGCCCGCCCTGCCGCGAGGAAATGCCCTCGCTGAATGCGCTGCAAAAAGCCTACGGCGAGAATGGGTTTCAGGTGATGACGATTGCCACGGGCGGCTCGAACTCGCCCGAGAAAGTCGCCGCCTTCTTCGACAAGGAAGGCATCGACGCCCTGCCCCGCTTCCACGACGACGCCAATTTCGCCGCCCGCGCGATGGGGGTTCTTGGACTTCCGGTCTCGGTGCTGATCGACAAGAACGGTCATGAGGTTGGCCGGATGATCGGCGGCGCGGAATGGGATTCGCCCGAGGCGAAGAAGGTCATTGAGGCCCTGATCGACGAGAAGTAAGCGCAGGGTGGTGTGACGGCGGCAGGCGCTTTGTCGCCGGACCGCTCTTCCGTTGCGGCCCGATCTTCGTCTTCCGTTGCGGCCCGATCTTCGTCTTCCGTTGCGGCCCGATCTTCGATCGCATCCCGCGCGACCCCTCCCGCGTGTCGAAACATTCTGCAGAGCCCGGCTTGCGGGCTGCACCTGAACTTCCAGCCACGTCTCTGCCCGCGCGAACCATGTTCTACACGTTTCTACGCAGAATGTTTTCCTTGGCGCTCGGGTCTGCCAAGCCTCACGCTGCGCTTCTCCCCGCGCGCAGGTAGCGCCCTAGCCAATGTTCGATCTCTTCTGACAGGGCCAGGATGGCCTCAAGACGCCCTTTGATATCGTCATGGAAACTGTCGAGCTGGTCGATCGTAGCCGCGAGCCCACCATTCGCATCCCGCATGCGCCCACACTCGACGCGCCCGAGGACGCGGATCGTGTCGAGCCCGAGCAACTGGCGACGAATGTCTCGGCTTTGGTTCATCATATCGTCGGCGAGTTCGGCCGCTTGACGCATCGCGGCATTCGCATCGGCAGTGCCTTTGGTGACGAGCGACTGCAGCAAGGCGCGTTCGTCCTCTCGGGGCTGATCATTCTGCACCTCTTCGCCCATAAAATTGGTGCTCATTTCGTTGAGGACGCGCGCGCAGCCCAGTTGGAACACGGCGCGCGCGACCTGGAAGGCCATCTGACCGCAGAGATTGCCGCGACCGGCAACGAATTTGCGCAGCCGCTCCGAGATCACAGCAGACGAGGCTTTGTAGTTTTCCGAGATCGCAGATACCGGCCCCCCGGACGGCTCGAGCCGCGAGGCGACGATCCGCATGTTGTTCGGCACGGATTGCAATGCTTCGAAACTGCGAAGAAGTCCGAATTGCTCCTTCGTGAGCCGCCCCATCGCGGTGTTCAATTCGGCCAGCATCCGCGTATTCTCATCGGCGTTTCGATTGAGGCGGCGATCCCGTTCGGTAAGCTCAAGCGCCAGCGCATAGGCCATGAAGGCGGTGTAGCTGGAATAGCCGCCACGCTCCGCGAAATCACGCAGCAGCGTCGCGCTCTCCTCCGGGTCGAGCGACTCTGCCCGCTCGCGCGCGGAGAGATCACGGTAGAGCTGGTGGATTTCATCGGACAGCTCGCTCGTCGGTTTCAACCGGACCGAGAGGTAGCCCCCCCTCGATCGGCATGACGACCGCGAAGACCCAATACCACCCGCCGCCTTTCGCCTTGTTCTTCACATAGGCGCCCATGGGATAGCCTTTTTTCAGCGCATCCCAAAGCACCCTGAACACCGCTCGCGGCGTATCGGGATGACGCACGATCTTATGCGGCGCCCCGATCATCTCGGACCACTCGAACCCCGCGGTGCGCCGAAAAATCTCGTTGCCCGATTGGATCACCCCGCGCGTATCGGTGCGCGAGTAGAACAATTCTTCCAGCGCGAAAGGCACCTCGTTGGTGCCGCGCAGTCCCGGCTGCCCCATTTTCGTCATCGCCCATTCTGTTCCATTGAGGTCCACCCTAGGCACCTGCCGGTTACCATCGACTTAACGCCGGATGCGAATTTCCCGCTAACCACGAGTCCGGCGTATTTCCCGGTCTTTACCGCTTCTTAGGCGCTTGCGCGGATGCTTGGCTCGAAGGCGAAGGAGGGGCAGATGACGAATCGAGACGCGAGGACCATGCCGGTGCATCGTGACGAAGATAGCCCGCTGAGCTTTGCGGCTGCCGAGCAAAGCCGGCAGGCCTTGGCCATGGTGGGTTCGGCGATCGACCGGCATGACGTCATGCTGGCCTATCAGCCCGTGATCCAGACCTGTCGCCCCGACCGACCCGCGTTTTACGAGGGCCTGATCCGGGTTCTCGACGATCGCGGGCGCATTATCCCCGCGAAGGAATTCATCAATGCGATCGAACGGACGGAGGTCGGGCGGAAACTCGACTGCCTCTCGCTTGAACTGGGGCTGAAAGCGCTCCTCGGGCAGCCGGATCTGCGCCTGGCGGTCAATATGTCGGCGCGCTCGATCGGCTACGCCCCATGGACCAAGGTTCTCAATCGCGGCCTCGCAGTCGATGAAACCGTCGGCGAACGTCTCATACTGGAGATTACCGAAAGCTCGGCGATGGAAATTCCCGAACTGGTCAGCGTCTTCATGGAAGATTTGCAGGCCCGCGGCGTCAGTTTCGCGCTCGACGATTTCGGGGCGGGCTACACGTCTTTCCGCTATCTGCGCGATTTCTACTTCGACATCATCAAGGTCGATGGGCAGTTCATTCGCGGCATCTCGCACGATCCGGACAACCAGGCGCTGACGAAATCGCTGCTCGACGTGGCGCGCCATTTCAAGATGTTCACAATCGCCGAAGCGGTCGAGTCGCTGGAGGATGCCGAATATGTGGCAAGCCTCGGCGTCGATTGCATGCAAGGCTATTACTTCGGCGCACCGACGATCCACCCCCCGTGGAGCCAGTCTCACGAACCGCAACGGAGACGTGCATGACCGCAGCCAGAGCGCAATAAACTTGCGTTAACAATTTCCCGAGCGACGGGATTAAGCTTGACCTCTCGTTCCCTTCCGCCATGCTGCGCAGCAGCAGAACGGACGCGCTTTCGCGCCCGCTTAAGTGATGAGGAGGATCCCATGACCAATGTCGTCATCGTCTCGGCCGCGCGCACGCCGGTTGGCTCGTTTTTGGGTGCGTTTGCCAATACGCCCGCACATGACCTCGGCGCCGCCGTGATCGAGGCCGTCGTCGCCCGCGCCGGGATCGAGAAGTCCGATGTGTCCGAAACGATCCTCGGTCAGGTGCTGACTGCGGGCCAAGGCCAGAACCCCGCCCGCCAAGCTCATATCAACGCGGGCCTGCCGATCGAAAGCGCCGCTTGGTCGATCAACCAGGTCTGCGGCTCGGGCCTGCGCACGGTCGCACTCGGCGCCCAGCACATCATGTGCGGCGATGCCGATATCGTCGTCGCGGGCGGTCAGGAAAGCATGTCGCTCAGCCCGCATGTCGCGCATCTGCGCGCGGGGCAGAAGATGGGCGACATGAAGATGATCGACTCGATGATCAAGGACGGCCTGTGGGACGCGTTCAACGGCTATCACATGGGCCAGACCGCCGAGAATGTCGCGACCCAGTGGCAGATTTCGCGCGAGATGCAGGACGAATTCGCGCTGGCTTCGCAGAACAAGGCCGAAGCCGCGCAGAAGGCTGGCAAGTTCGCCGACGAGATCGCCGCCTTCACCGTGAAGACGCGCAAGGGCGACACGGTCGTGGATCAGGACGAATATATCCGCCACGGCGCGACGATCGAGAACATGCAGAAGCTGCGCCCGGCCTTCGCCAAGGACGGCTCGGTGACCGCGGGCAACGCGAGCGGCATCAATGACGGCGCGGCCGCGGTGCTGCTGATGTCGGAGGAAGAGGCCGAGAAGCGCGGGCTCACGCCGCTGGCCCGCATTGCCTCCTATGCGACCGCCGGGCTCGACCCGTCGATCATGGGCTGCGGCCCGATCCCGTCCTCGCGCAAGGCGCTGGAGAAGGCGGGCTGGAAAGCCTCCGATCTCGACCTGATCGAAGCCAACGAAGCCTTCGCGGCGCAGGCCTGCGCGGTGAACAAGGACATGGGTTGGGACGTCAGCAAGGTGAACGTCAATGGCGGCGCCATCGCTATCGGCCACCCGATCGGCGCCAGCGGCGCGCGAATCCTCAACACCCTGCTGTTCGAGATGAAGCGTCAGGGCTCGAAAAAAGGCCTCGCCACGCTCTGCATCGGTGGCGGTATGGGCGTCGCAATGTGCATTGAAGGCCTCTAACGGCAAAAAAAATGCTGCATCTGCAAAAAGAGCGCGCAACTTTGTTGCGCGCTCTTGTCATTTTCGGTAACAGCGCTTCAAGGGCATTCCATTTGGAGGAGAAATCATGGCGAGAGTTGCATTGGTCACCGGCGGATCGCGCGGCATTGGCGCGGCGATCTCGAAGGCGCTTCAGGCGGCGGGCTACACGGTCGTCGCGAACTATGCCGGCAATGACGAGGCTGCGGCCAAGTTCACCGAGGAAACAGGGATCAAGACCTACAAATGGTCGGTCGCCGATTACGACGCCTGCGCGGCGGGGATCGAGCAGATCGAATCCGAGGTCGGCCCGATCGACGTTCTGGTGAACAACGCGGGCATCACCCGCGACGCGCCCTTCCACAAGATGACCCGCGAGCAGTGGAATCAGGTGATCGACACCAATCTCAGCGGCATCTTCAACATGACCCATCCGCTCTGGACGAAGATGCGCGAGCGCAAGTTCGGCCGGGTCGTGAACATCTCCTCGATCAACGGCCAGAAAGGGCAGTTCGCGCAGGCGAATTACTCGGCGGCGAAGGCGGGTGATCTGGGCTTCACCAAGGCGCTAGCGCAGGAAGGCGCACGCGCGGGCATCACCGTGAACGCGATCTGCCCCGGCTATATCGCGACCGAGATGGTCATGGCGGTGCCGGAGAAGGTGCGCGAGTCGATCATCGGCCAGATCCCGGTCGGCCGTCTGGGCGAGCCCGAAGAGATCGCGCGCTGCGTGGTGTTCCTCGCCTCCGACGATGCGGGCTTCATCACCGGCTCGACGATCACCGCGAATGGCGGTCAGTATTTCATCTGATTTCGCCTCTTGGCATTCTCGACGGAGGCCCGCATTTTGCGGGCCTCTTTGTTTTGGCGGGGACAGCATGACACGCGGCAAGGCCACTTCGATCGGGTTCACGGCGGTATTGCTGTGGGCGCTGCTGGCGCTGTTCACCGTGGGATCGGCCCCGGTGCCGCCCCTGATGCTGAATGCGCTGTGTTTCGCTTTGGGCGGCGCGGTGGGGGTGATCTGGCTGGTGGCGACCGGTGCGCTGGGGCAGCTGCGGCACGTGTCGTGGAAGGTCTATCTCGCCGGGACGGCGGGGCTGTTCGGCTATCATTTCCTCTATTTCTCGGCGCTGCGCCTCGCACCCCCGGCCGAGGCTGGGCTGATCGCCTATCTCTGGCCCCTGCTGATCGTGCTGTTTTCCGGGTTGCTGCCCGGCGAGCGGCTGACGCTTTGGCATGTCGCGGGGGCGGTGCTTGCCTTCGGGGGCGCGGCGCTGATCCTCGGGGGCGGGATTTCCGCCGATCCCGCGGCGCTGCCCGGCTATGGGCTGGCGTTGATCTGCGCGCTGACATGGTCGAGCTATTCGCTGCTGTCGCGGCGCTTCGGGGCGGTGCCGACGGCGGCGGTCGCGGTCTATTGCCTCGCGAGCGCGGCCCTGTCGGCCGTCGCCCATCTGGCGCTGGAGCCGACGATCTGGCCGCAAAGCGCGATCGGCTGGGCCTCGGTGATCGGCTTGGGGCTGGGGCCGGTCGGGTTTGCCTTCTACACATGGGATCTTGGCGTGAAACGGGGCGATATTCAGCTGCTGGGCACGGCCTCCTATGCGGCCCCTCTGGTCTCGACGCTGGTGCTGGTCGCAGTTGGGATTGCGGACGCGCGGCCTACCCTGCTGATCGCGGCGGCGATGATCGCCGGGGGCGCCGGGCTGGCGGCGCTTGGCGGTCGGCGTCGGCGCGCCGCGCCCCCTCCGCCGGATATGACCGGGCAGGAGATACCGCGGAAAGGTTCAGCCTGAGTCGGCGCCCTCCTCGAACGGCCCCTTTCAAAAGAGACGGGCCGCCCCGAAGGACGGCCCGGTTAAACTCGTGGGAGGGCCCTCAGGCCGTTTCGAGGCGCCGGATTTCCTCTTTCAGCCTAAGTTTTTGCCTTTTCATCTGAGCGATTTCGAGATCGTCGATGCCGGGTCTGCGCGAAGCGCGCTCGACCTCCATCGACAGAGCCTCATGTTTTTTGCGAAGTTCGGTGATATGCGAACCAAGCGACATGGCAGTCTCCTCTCCAGTTGTCAGCCCGTCGATTGCAGCACAGGTTTTGAGTCGTGTCACGGAAATGTCGTATAGCGACGGGTTATCCCCAGCATTTTCGCGAAATCTTGCGAAAGAGTTAACGCGGAATCGGCAATTTTTGACCTTCGCGCAGGATTTCACGCGCAATATCCGTCAAATCCTCTGCGTCGCGTGAATGCACCGGCGCCGAATGCAGGATCAGCGGCGCCAGAAGCTGCAGCGGCGTCCGCGCGCCTTTGCGGGCCGTGACGATCACCCGCCGCGCCGCGCGCCCTGTGCGGGGGGCGATCGGCAGAACGGTGATCGCGCCGGTCCGCCCGTGCAGCCCCACCAGCAGATCCGCCAGACGGTCGGCCTGCTGGATCAGCGTGATCCGCCCCTCGGGTTTGAGCCGCCGCAGCCCCGCGTCGAGCCATGCGCTGATCGGCGTCGCCTCGCGCTGTGCGCGCTCGCGGCCGGGATCGGCGGCGGGCGTGCCATCCTCGGGCCCGAAATAGGGGGGGTTGGCGATGACGTGATCGAAGCTGCGCGCGCGCAGATCGGCGGGCATCTGCGCCAGATCACCCTCGATCACCTCGAGCGCGATCCCGTTCTCCGCCGCGTTGCGCCGCGCGAGATCGGCATAGGCGGGCTGCAGCTCCACCCCGCTTTGCGCAAGCCCAGGCACCCGCCAGCCAAGACACAGGCTCGCCACCCCGGCCCCGCAGCCGAGCTCCAGAACCGACTGGCCCGCCTGCGCCGGACAGGCCGCCGCCAGCAGAACCGGGTCCATCGCCGCACGGTAACCCGCACGCGGCTGGGCGATGCGCAACCGCCCGCCGAGAAAGCCATCGACTGTCAGATCCTCGGGCCCGAACCGATCCATGGGCGTCAATCCGATTTTATCTCGTTATCGCGCAGAACCGCCTGCGCCATGAACATGTCGCTGTCGCGCACCATCAGGCGGCGCGGAAGGATTCCGAGCGAGCCTTCCAGCACGCTCGTATGGACGTCGAGTTGAAACGTGCTTATACCCTCGCCCTCGAGAAGGGCGGTCGCCATGGCCAGTTTCACCGGGTCCGTGCTGCGCAGTAGCTCTTTCATATCCCTCACTTACGGCCCCTTGCGAGGGCTGTCGAGATGAGGCAGATCGAAGGGATGAACATGAGCCTCGACGACAAGCCCGACAACACGGCGAAACCGCATGACCGGCTTGCGGAAGCCTTGGCAAGCGACATGGCGGCGGTGGATGCGCTGATCGCCGAGCGCATGGCCTCGGAAAACGCGCCGCGCATCCCCGAAGTGACCGCCCATCTGGTCGGCGCGGGCGGCAAACGGCTGCGGCCGATGCTGACCGTCGCGGCGGCGCGGCTGTGCGGCTACGAGGGCAGCCTGCATCACAACCTCGCGGCGGCGGTCGAGTTCATCCATACCGCGACGCTGCTGCATGACGACGTGGTCGACGAGAGCAAGCAGCGCCGGGGCCGCCCGACCGCGAACCTGCTTTGGGACAACAAGTCGAGCGTGCTCGTTGGCGATTACCTCTTCGCGCGGTCCTTCCAGCTGATGACCGACACCGACAACCTGCGGGTTCTGTCGATCCTGTCGAACGCCTCCGCCGTGATCACCGAGGGCGAAGTGCTGCAGCTCTCGGCAGCCGAAGACCTGAACACGACCGAGGACACTTATTACAAGGTGGTGCGCGGCAAGACTGCGGCGCTGTTCTCGGCGGCGACCGAGGCGGGCGCGGTTCTGGCGGGCGCACCGGAGGATCAGATCGCGGCGCTGCACGATTACGGCGAAAGCCTCGGGATCGCGTTCCAGGTGGTCGACGATCTGCTGGATTATCTCAGCGATGCCGAGACGATGGGCAAGAACGTGGGCGACGATTTCCGCGAGCGCAAGCTGACCCTGCCGCTGATCAAGGCGCTGGCGAAGGCCGACGCGGACGCCCGCGTCTTCTGGACCCGCACCATCGACAAGGGCGACCAGCGCGACGGCGATCTGGAGCATGCGCTGGAACTGCTGCACGCGACCGGCGCGCTGGAAGAGACCCGCGCGGCAGCCCTCGAATGGGCCGATCGCGGGCGCGAGCGGCTCAAGGTCCTGCCCGAGAGCGAGCTGCGGCAGATGCTCGACGATCTCGCCGATTACGTAGTGGCGCGGCTGCGCTGAGGGGGCTCTGCCCCCCGCCCTGCGGGCTCCCCCCGGGATATTTGGGTCAAGAAGAAGAGGCGCGGCTTTGGGGCTGCGCCTTTTGCGTCTGATCGCCGAGCATGCCGGACGCGTGCCACCAGTCGGGGCGACGTTGGGCCAGCATCGCCTCGGCAGCCTGCGCGCCCTCCAGCGTTTCGAACAGCGCGAAACAGGTGGCGCCCGAGCCCGACATCCGCGCGAGGCGGCAGCCGGGCAGCGTCATGAGCCCGTCCAGAACCTCCCCGATCACCGGGGCGGAGGCGATGGCAGGAGCCTGCAGGTCGTTGCGCTGGGTCGCGAGCCAGTCGATGCAATCGGGCGCGCCAGTGAAACTCGGAAGCGCCTCCGGCATCGGGGGATTGTCCTTCGAATCGAGCCCCTTGAAGATCGCAGGCGTCGGCACCTCCACGCGCGGATTAACCAGAAGCGCGGGCAGCGGCGGCAGGGCAACGGGGTCGAGCGTCTCGCCGATACCGCGCACGCGCTGGGGCTGCGGCGTCAGGCACATCGGCACGTCTGCCCCAAGCTGTGCGGTCTCTGCCGGAAGGGGCTGGCCCCAAAGCGCAGCCAGCGCGCGCAGCGCAGCCGCCGCGTCCGACGATCCTCCGCCGATGCCCGAGGCGGGCGGCAGATGCTTGTCGAGATGGATCTCGGCCCCCTGCCCCGCCGGGCGCGACAGGAGGGCTGCCGCCTTCAGCACGAGGTTCGATGGATCGGCAGGCACGCCCGCCGCCTCCGGTCCAGCCACGCTGAGCGAAAGCGCGTCGCTCTCGCGCAGCACCAGCCGGTCTCCCATCGGCCCGAAGGCCACGAGACTGTCGAGCAGGTGATAGCCATCGGCCCGCTGGCCGATGACATGGAGCGTCAGGTTGATCTTCGCCGGCGCGAAGGCGTCAATTATTCGCATCGCTCGCGGGCGTTTCGGGGGCAGCCTGAGCCGAATCCTTGCTCGGGCCCTTATCCTCGAGCGGCGGCAGACCCTGCTCCTTGCGCAGCTGGTCCAGCCCCACCTCGATCTTGCGGCGGATCGCGTCGGGATCGAGCTCCTCGGTGGTCTCCGCATCGTCGGTCGCGAAGGACAACGCGCGGCGCCACTGGAATTTCGCCTCGCGCTGACGCCCCACGGCCCAGAGCACATCGCCCAAGTGGTCATTGAGCAGCGGATCGCGCGGCTCGAGCTCCACGGCGCGCTCCATCTTCTGGGCCGCCTCCTGATAATGGCCAAGCTTGAACAGCGCCCAGCCGAGGCTGTCGATAATGAAGCCCGCATCGGGACGCTCGGCTGCGGCCTTGCGGATCATGTCGAGCGCCTCGTCGAGATTCTCGCCCTTGTCCACGTAGGAATAGCCCAGATAGTTCAGCACCGAGGGCTGATCGGGCGAGAGGCGCAGCGCCTCGCGGAAGCCCTTCTCGGCCTCGTCCCAATTGCCCGAGCGTTCCTGCGCGATGGCGCGCGAATACCAGACGAACCAGTCCTTCGGCTCGGGCTGGCCGAGCAGATCGATCGCCTTGTCATAGGCTTTCGCAGCCTCGGCAAAGCGGCTCTCGCGGCGCAGCGTATCGCCGAGCGCGGTCCAGACGCCCACGAGATTGGGACGGCTGCGCGACAGGTTCTCGAGCACTTCGATCGCCGCATCGTTGCGGCCCGCGCGCACCATCGATTCCGCGCGTCCGATCTCGGCAGCGTGGTAGATCGGGCTGTCGGGCTTGATGTCGGCATAGGCTTCGATGGCAAGATCGTACTGGCCCTGCTGGTCGAGCATCGACGCGGTCAGCAGCGTCGCATCATCCATGTCGGGCCGGATCATGTTCGCCAGCCGCGAATGCACCAGCGTGAACGTGTCGGGCGCATCCCCGATCAGCGCCTGCGCGACCGAGTAATAGACCTCCGCCACGCCGTCGGACGCGTTGCGCACGACGTCGAAGGGCAGCGTGTCGCCCGCCTCCAGCTTCTTGCGGATATCTTTCAGCTGCGGATCGAGATCCTTACCGAAGCGATCCTCGATCAGCTTCAGCGCCTCTTTGTTCTTCTCGAGCTGCGAGAGCACTTCCACATGGGCCAGAACGCCGCGCCGGGTCGAGGTGATCTTCTCGCCATGCTCGCCGCTCAGGATCGCATCGGCGCCTTCGTAATCGCCGACCAGCGCCAGCGCGAGCGCCT
The DNA here is from genome assembly GCF_002563775.1 of Thioclava sp. ES.031. NCBI lineage: Bacteria > Pseudomonadati > Pseudomonadota > Alphaproteobacteria > Rhodobacterales > Paracoccaceae > Thioclava > Thioclava sp. ES.031. Next base: position 3,467,682 of record NZ_PDJO01000001.1, read on the forward strand.
TGTGGAAGCCCGCGAAGGCCGCGAGGCCCTGCTGCTTGCCAACCTCGTCGAACGCGGCGGAGGCGTCGGACATCTTGCCGTCGCCCGCCAGCGCCCAGGCCTTGGTCAGACCGCCCACGAGCGGCCCGGGATCGGCGCCGCTGTCGAGAAGCGCGAGCGCCCCGGTCCAGTTCTTGTCATGCGCATCGGCCGCCAGCGCGGTGAGCGCCGCGATCTGGCTGCCGGTCCCGGCCTCCACCATCTGCTGCGCAAGCGGCGTGGCGCGGTCGAAATCGGCGATCGCGATCTCGGAGACGAGCGTCGCTTCCGCGGTCGCGCCGCTGGTATCGCCGCTGGCCATCAACTGACGGTAGTAATGCGCAGCCTCGGCGAAATCGAATTGCTGCGACGCGATGCGCGCGGCGAGATAAGCCCCCGCCTCTGCCGGGCTCGGGTCATTCGCGGTGTCGGCAGCATCGCCTTTCGCGGCGACGTCATCGGCGGCCTGCGCCGCATCTTCGGCGCTGCCCGCCTTGGGCGCATCCTGTGCCAGCAGCGGCATAGGCGCGGTGGAGCCCATCAAGAGGGCGAAGAGCGCAAGGCGCAGCGGGGTCTTCAAACTCGACACGAAACGGTCCTCTCATTCGGGTTGAAATCGAGCGTAACGGCGCGATGCGGGCATTACAATGAGCCGTACCACCGCACGCGGGAAGCCGCCTGCACAGACACGGCGTTGTGATGAGGGAATTGACGGAAAACAGACGCGCGCGAATACTCAATCGCACCTTCGAGCAAGACGAGGAGACCGCAGCAGGCCCGGAGGCTATGCGCATCTACCATTTGCAGATCCAACAACTTTAGGTTTAACGATCTGCATGATAAATTCTCCCAGCGTTGAAAAGGCGATCGCCTCGTGACCGATAGCCCAGTCAAGTTCATCAATGCCAAGTCACCCGACATGACTCGTGTGTCCGCTTTGCTCGACCTGTGCAGGCGTGAAAATAGCTGGGCGAACCGCGGCCCCCTGTACCGAAAGCTCGCGGAGTCGTTTGGGGCGCATTTCAGCTTGGGGTCGGAAACCGCCGTCACCCCTTGCGCGAACGCCGGAGTTGCATTGGAAGCAATGGCCAAGCTTCTGGCGCTGCGCGAGGGGCGCGCGCTGCGATGGGTCGGCTCCGCGTTCAGCTTTCAGAACCTGGGACGCGGCCACTTCGCCGATATGCGCTTCGTCGATTGTGACGATCAGGGGCTTCTCGACCTGGATCAGTTGAAGGCGCTTCCCGAAGACAGTTTCGACGGGCTCGTCGTCGTGAACCCGTTCGGTCTTCATCGGGACTTCTCCGCCTATATCGAATACGCCAAGGCCAACGGGAAATTCCTGCTTCTGGATAACGCGGCGGGGATCAGCCGCGACTTGCCCGATTGGCCGTGGCAGGCGCTCAGCCTGCACCACACCAAGCCTTATGGCATGGGTGAAGGTGGTCTTGCGATTACACCCGCGGAGCTATCCGAAGAGTTCTACAGCCTGATCAATTACGGGGCGGTTCCAGCGGAGCCGTCTTGTTGGGTGAACAACGGCAAGATTTCCGATATTTCCTGCGCCTTTCTGATCGACCGCCTCGAGCGGGTCGACACTTGGGAGAAAGAGTATTTCGAGCAGGCCGAGCGCGTGCATGACATTGCGCGCGAGCTTGGCCTGCGCCCTTTGACGCCGTTCAACATCGGCGCGCCCGCCATGAGCTGGGGTTATCTTGGACAGACGGAAATCCCTTTGGAAACGATCTTGGACAGCAAGCAGCTGACCTTCGGAAAATATTACAAACCGCTGGCTGACCTGCCGAAGACGACGGAGCTGTATCGCAATCTCGTCAACATCCCGACGCATCCCGATGTCGCCCTGCTGAGCGACCGGGCTTTGCGGGAGGCGATCGAGCGCCTGCTCTGAGCTCAGGCGGGATCGCTCCGGGTCTGGATAACCTTCGCGGGGACACCCACCGCGACACTGTTTTCGGGAATCGCCCGGACGACCGCAGCCCCTGCGCCGATCACCGAAGCCCGGCCGACGGGGATGCGTTGAATGATGCTCGCCCCGGTGCCGATCTCGACTTCCTCCGCCAAGCGGACATTGCCCGAGATATTCGCCCCCGGGCTGATCGTCGAGAAGGCCCCGATTTCCACATCATGCCCGACCGTCGCGCTGAGATTGATGTGAACGTGATCGGACAGCGCGATATCGGTCGTCAGGCAGGCGCCTGCGCAAATGACGACGCCGTCGCTCAGACGAACGTTTTCACCGAGCCACGCCCTCGGATGTACCAGCGCCGGAAAAGCGTGTCCGCGCGCACCCAAGCGGGTCGCAATGTCCTTGCGTGCAGCCGGAGCCCCAATCGCAATGACGACATCCGGTAACGGGTCGTATCCGAAGCTGGACAGGTCAGAGGAGACCGGCAGCCCGTGGACCGTCTCCGGATGCTCAATGCCGGGATCGACCGCAAAGCCGAGCGCGTTCCAGGTCGGAGCCTCCGCATTGATCGCATGGATCACCTGAAGGACTTCGCGCCCGAACCCGCCGCAGCCATAGATCACGATGTTTCGCATGGGCACAAATTCCTCCTCGAAGCCGGGCGCGATCAGCCGAAGCGCTCTTTCAGAATAGCGAGAAAGCGCAAGACATTCTCGGTTTCCTGCTCTTTGGCCGCTGCCATGTCGGCAATCAACTGATCGCGCGTCGCGCGCGCCCAGTCGATCTCCTCCTCACCATAAGCGACCCCGTGCTTCAACTCGAAGCCTTCCCGCCAATCCTCCGCACTCAAGCCGGGACGCGGAACGACCACCGGCACGCAGCCCGCCAGCGCCGCGTAATAGGCATACATCGTGTAGAGGTCGTGGCAGTAGAAAACCTCGGTCTTGTTGAAAACCTCGGCGATTTCTTGGTGACTGAGACCGTCGAGCGGAATCGCGCGGTCGCCTTCCGGGATTTGCGAGAGCGTGTCCGTTCCCTTCCGGATCATCCGGCAACTGCCGAAACGCGGGCGATTTTCGTCGCGATAGACGTCCTCGCGCAACCACCGCACACGCAGTAGACGATCGGGGGCAACCGGGGCCACACCCTCGGCGAAGGCTTCCTGATAGAAGAAGACTTCTTCGCCCGGATCGAGGGTCTCATTGCCGCCCAACAGGCCGGGGCGGTTCAGCAGCCAGCGGACCACGCGCTCGGCTTCGAGCGGATTGCCCCTGACCGTCTCCGGATAGACAACGATCGCATCGTCAAGCACCGCATCGGAGGCCATGGGCACATCCATGCTCTCATGCGCGGCGAAGTCCGGCAGCTTCCGACGATAGTTCCAGCGCTTCAACGCGCCAAGCCATGCGGGGCGCAGGGACCGGTAGGTCTTGTAGGGCTGACTCGCATAGGCGTCGACGCCGAGACTCCGCATGCGGTCGATCAGCGCGTGGAGCACGATCTGCCCCCCGCTGTTCTCGTCGAAGGGGCGACAGACCACGACGATCGGCCGGGTCGGAAACGAGCCAGTCGGGGTTTGCGTCGGCATATGCGGCCTTCCCAGAGTCCGGTACAAAAAGGGGCCCGCAGGCCCCTTTCGCGATCACATGTTCGGGTAGTTCGGTCCGTCGCCGCCCTGCGGGGTGGTCCAGTTGATATTCTGGCTCGGATCCTTGATGTCGCAGGTCTTGCAGTGGACGCAGTTCTGGAAGTTGATCTGGAACTTCGCGTCGTCGCCCTCGCCGACCACCTCGTAGACGCCCGCCGGGCAGTAGCGCTGTGCGGGCTCGTCATATTTCGGCAGGTTCACCGAGATCGGGACTGACGGATCCTTCAGCTTCAGGTGGCAGGGCTGGCTCTCTTCATGGTTGGTGAAGGAGAAGCTGACATTGGTCAGGCGGTCGAAGCTCAGCTTGCCGTCGGGCTTGGGATAGTCGATCGGCTTGAACTTGCTCGCCTCGCCGGTCGATTTCGCATCCGATTTGCCATGCTTGAGCGTGCCGAACAGCGAGAAGCCGAAGAGGTCATTGGTCCACATGTCGAGCCCGCCGAGGACGAGCGAGGGGATCATCCCCCATTTCGACCACATCGGCTTCACGTTGCGGACCTTCTTGAGGTCATTCGCGATCGGGCCCGAGCGCAGATCGGCTTCGTATTCGGTCAGCTCATCGCCCGAACGCCCGCCCTTGATGGCCTCCGCCGCAGCTTCCGCCGCAGCGATGCCCGACAGCATCGCGTTATGGTTGCCCTTGATGCGCGGCACGTTCACGAGCCCCGCAGAGCAGCCCAGCAGCACCGCGCCCGGCACGGTCAGTTTCGGGATCGACTGCCAGCCGCCCTCCGAGATCGCCCGCGCGCCATAAGCCACGCGCTTGCCGCCTTCGAGCAGTTCCGCGACCATCGGGTGATGCTTGAAGCGCTGGAATTCCATGTAGGGGTAGAGGTGCGGGTTCTCGTAGTTCAGGTGCACCACGAAGCCGACATAGACCTGATTGTTCTCAAGGTGGTAGATGAACGACCCGCCGCCAGCGTTACCGCCCAGAGGCCAGCCCATCGTGTGGGTCACGGTGCCTTCGCGGTGCTTTTCCGGATCGATCTCCCAGATTTCTTTCATGCCGAGGCCGAATTTCTGCGGGCAGTGACCGTCGGAGAGGTTGTGCTTCTCCATCACCACCTTGGCGAGCGAGCCGCGCACGCCCTCGGCGATCATCACGTATTTGCCGCGCAGCTCCATGCCCGGCTCGTAGCCCGGGCCTTCCGTGCCATCGGCTTCCTTGCCAAACTCGCCCGCGACGACACCGGCGACGCGATCGCCGTCCCAGACGATTTCCGAAGCGGCCATGCCGGGGAAAATCTCGACGCCCAGACCTTCGGCCTGTTCGGCCATCCAGCGGCAGACATTGCCCATCGAGACGATGTATTTGCCGTGGTTCGACATCAAGGGCGGCATCGGCCAGTTCGGGATGCGCATCGCCCCGGCCTCGCCCAGCATGTAGAAATTGTCCTTCTTGACCGGCACGGTGATCGGCGCGCCCTTGTCCTTCCAGTCGGGGATCAGCTGATCCAAACCGCTGGTGTCGAGCACCGCGCCCGACAGGATATGCGCGCCCACTTCCGAGCCCTTCTCGAGCACGACGACCTCGAGCTCCGGGTCGATCTGCTTGAGACGGATCGCCGCCGAAAGCCCTGCAGGCCCCGCGCCCACGATCACCACATCATATTCCATCGACTCGCGCGTCACGTCGGTCATGTCTGTCGAACCCCTTGCTGGTCGTCCTAGCTGGCGTCCTGCCTAGCCTACCTCGCGTAACGAGGCAATTGTTACGCTGCGATGCCGCGCAACAATCTTGCGCCAAATTGCAGCCACTCCCAAAGAGCGGCAAGATCGGCAAATCGCCGCGAAAATCGCGCTGTCCACTTGACTTCCGGGGGTCAGAGCAGATTTAGATGCCCTGAATTGGGGACAGTTCCGAATTCGGGAGCCTTCCATGGACAAACAACCGATGACGCGCGCGGGTTTCGACGCGCTCAATACAGAATTGAAAAAGCTCAAGTCCGAAGAGCGGCCCGCGATCATTGCTGCGATCGCGGAAGCGCGGGAATTGGGCGACCTCTCGGAGAATGCCGAATACCATTCGGCACGCGAGAAGCAGGGCTTTATCGAAGGCCGGATCAAGGAGCTCGAAGGGCTTCTGGGCCGGGCCGAGGTGATCGACCCGTCGAAGATGTCGGGCGCCGTCAAATTCGGCGCGACCGTCACCATCGTCGACGAGGACACCGACGAAGAGAAGACCTACCAGATCGTCGGCGAGCCCGAGGCCGATCTGGAGAAGGGCAAGCTCAACATGAAATCGCCGCTGGCGCGTGCGCTGATCGGCAAGGACGAGGGCGACTCGGTCGAGGTTCGCACGCCGGGTGGCGACAAGGCTTACGAAATCCTCAAGATCGTTTTCGCCTGACGCGGTCGTCCCCTGTGCGGTGAGCATTTCACCGCGCGCCACTGACGGAGAGCCTGAATGGAAGGACCCGCAGAGCAGGACAAGGACCGGTTCGCCATGCCCGGCGGACCACAACCGCCTGCCGGTCGTCCACGCCTCAAGACGCGATATCCCGGCGCGCCCGAATGGATCGCGCTGGGGCTGAGCCTCCTGTGGGTCCTCATGGTCGTGGCCTTCTGGTTCTTCGCCCCGGGGATCGCGCGCGCCGCATCGCTGTTCGCCACCGTCAGCCTCGTCGTCGGGATGGCAGTGCCGATCGTGATGATCTGGGTCGCCGCCGTAACGGCCCGCGCCACCCGCGAGATGCGCGCCGAGACCGCCGCCCTCAAGCAATCCATCGAAGCGATGCGCACGGCATGGCTCAATCAGCAGGCGCTGCGCACCGATCAGAATGTCGAGAAGAAGCTCGACGAGATCGCCGCCGTGGCCCGGCAGGCCGAGACCACGATCGCGACCTTCGCCTCGCGCCGCGACGTGCAGGCGAGCCAGCCCTCGGCCGATCGCAAGGCGGCGCTGGTCGCACCGCCCCCGCCGCGACCCGATGACAGCGAACCGATGCTGGCGCTCGGCACCCCCGCCGAGGAGCTGCGTGCGCCACTCTCGGTCGCCGATTTCGTCCGCGCCCTGAACTTCCCGGATTCGCCCGACGACACCGAGGGCTTCCGCGCGCTGCGCCGCGCCCTCGAGGACCGCGCCACGGCAAAGCTGCTGCGCTCGGCGCAGGACGTGCTGAACCTGCTCGCGCAGGACGGCATCTACATGGACGACCTCAAGCCCGACCGCGCCCGGCCCGAGCTGTGGCGTCGCTTCGCACAAGGCGAGCGCGGGCGCGAGATCACCAGCCTCGGCGGCATTCGCGACCGCTCGTCGCTCGCGCTCAGCGCAGGCCGGATGCGCGGCGACACGATCTTCCGCGACGTGGCGCATCACTTCCTGCGCCAGTTCGACCGCACCTTCGCGGAATTCGAGAAGAATGCGTCGGATCAGGACATCGCCGAGATGGCCGAGACCCGCACCGCACGCGCCTTCATGCTTCTGGGGCGCGTCACCGGCAGTTTCGACTGAGGGGGCCAGCCCCCTCGGGCTTCGCCCTCACCCCCGGGATATTTTGGCCAATACGAATGGGCGCGGCGGCGGCAGAGCCTTCACAGCGCGCGGCGCATCAACTGCACCGAACGGAAATCGAAGACGAGCCGCGTCAGCCGTGACGTGCGCCGCCCCGTGACCTCGAAGCCCAGCCGCTGATACAGGGCGCGTGCGCGCAGGTTCTCGTCGATCACGTCGAGGCAGAGCGCCGCATAGCCGCGCCTGCGCGCCTCATGGGACAGCGCCTCGATCAGCGCGCGCCCGATGCCAGCCCCGCGCAGCTCGGGCCGCACCGCGATCCCGTCGACCATCATCCCGCCCGCGGGCAGGTCATGCGCGAGAAGATGCAGGCAAGCCCCGCGCCAAAGCCCGCCGCTGCGCCCGTAATGGCTGCGCAGATCGGACCAGCTTCCGCCGACGAAAGAGCCGCGATGGGTGCGGAACCCGACCACGCCCACAAGCGCGCCGTTGCCATCGAGCGCCGAGAGCGCGTGGCTGGGGTCGATTACGTCGGCGATAAAGCCCAGGGCACGCGGCTCGGGGCCCATCACGCGCCCGAGCTTGCCGCCGAAGGCCTGCCAGTAGAGCCCCGCCGCAGCGGTGCGATGCTCGCGTGCGAGCCCGTGCCGGATCGACACCTGAGTCACCGTGTCGCCTCCGCCAGATGCGCGGCCGCCGCTGCCAGATCTTCCGGCGTGTTGAGATTGGTGAACGGGTCGGGGTGGCCCTCGAATTCCACCCGCGCCGCGTCCGGGAAGGCCGCGCGCAAGCGCCGCTCTCCGGAGGCGAACAGCTCTGCGATGCGCGCGCGATCTTCGACCGGGCACAGCGCCACGCTCGGATGATCGCGGCCACCCGAGGCGGCATAGGCCGCACCGCCAGGGGCGTTGAGCCGCGCGACCAGATCATGGGGCAGGAAGGGCGTATCGACGGGCACGCTGAGCAGCCTCTGCGCGCCCTGCTCTGCCGCCCAGTCGAGCGCACTCAGGAGCCCCGCCAGAGGCCCCTCGCCGCGCCGCTGGGGCGTATCGGGCAGCACGGGGATCGGGGCGAATCGCAGCGCCGCGCCATTGGCGGAAATCGCGAGCCGGGCCACCTGCGGGCCGATCCGGGCTGCGACATGGGCAAACAGCGGACGTCCGGCGAGCATCATCATCGCCTTGTCGACGCCGCCCATGCGCCGCCCCTGCCCGCCCGCAAGGATCACCGCGACCACACGCGGCCCGACATCTTCGCCAGCGGTCAAGATGATTGCCTCCAATACAATCGCGCGCTTTGCCTTTGCCCGCATCCTTCCCTATCTGTCCCGCAACTGAGAACGGGAGACAAGCATCATGTCGGACATGACCGCGAACGGGACGCCCCCGAAAGGCACGATCCGAGCCGCCTATTGGCGCGGATTTCGGCATGGCCTGCCGTTCCTTCTGGTGATCGTGCCCTTCGGGCTGCTGTTCGGCGTGGCGGCGACCAATGCCGGGCTCGATCTGGCGCAGGTCATGGGCTTCTCGGTGATGGTCATCGCAGGGGCTGCGCAGTTCACCGCGCTGCAATTGATGGGCGATCACGCGCCGGTTCTGCTGATCCTCGCGGCCTCGCTCGCGGTCAATCTGCGCATGGCGATGTATTCGGCGGCGCTGACCCCGCATTTCGGCAAGGCGAAGATATGGCAGAAGGCGCTGGTGGCCTATTTCATGGTCGATCAGGCCTATGCGATGGCGGCCAACCAATACGAGGCCGAGCCCGAGATGAGCCGCGCAGAGAAGCTGGCCTATTACGCGGGCGTCTGCACCCCGGTCTGCCCGAACTGGTATGTGGCGACGCTGGTCGGCGCGCTGGTGGGCGCGAAGATCCCGCCGGAATTCGCGCTCGATTTCGCGGTGCCGATCACCTTCCTCGCGATGATCGGGCCGGCGCTGCGCACGCTCGCCCATGTCGCCGCGGCGGCGGTCTCGGTCGTCGGCGCACTGGCGCTGAGCTTCCTGCCTTCGGGCGTGGGGCTGATGATCGCTGCGGTCGCCGCAATGGTGACGGGGGCGCAGGTCGAGCTTTGGGTCGCGCGTAGAAAGGCGGTGCGGGAATGAACGGGTATTCGGACGCCCTGGTCTGGGGAGTCATCATCGCGCTGGGGATCGGCACGTTCTTCCTGCGCTATTCCTTCATGGGCTTTCTCGGCGACCGGCAACTGCCGGAATGGGCGCTGCGCTATCTGCGCTACACGCCGGTCGCGGTCCTGCCGGGGCTTGTGGCGCCGCTGGTGCTGTGGCCCGCGGGCACGGGCGGCGAGACCGACCCCGCGCGAATGATCGCCGCCTTCGCGACGCTGGGCGTGGGCATCGCCACGCGCAACACTCTGTGGGCGATTCTCAGCGGGCTCGCCGCGCTTTACCTGTCGCTTTGGCTGGTGGGGTGAGCCGCGTCTCGGAGGGCTTCCAGTGGAAGCCCTCCGCGGCGAACGCACCGACCGTGGAGGCGCCGGTGCGCGATTTCTGAAGGCGCAGATCGGGGGCTCCAGTGGAGCCACCGAAGTGGCGAACGCGGATTGCGCGAGCAATGCGCCGGGGAAACCCCACTATCTCCGTCTTAAGCCTACAGAGGGCCGCGCCCCACCTCGGGTGGGCGCTTTGCAACGCTTGTGGTTAAGCGTTTTATCTCGCAAGCCCGCAGGACAGCTATACCCGCGACGACATCGCCAATGCGCCCTCCCCGGGGGGAGGTCGGGTGCGGCCCGGGCCGCTTCGCGGCTGATCCGGGCAGCGAGTTTCCAGCCCAAAAAGAAAAAGGCCGTGCCCGGAGGCACGGCCTTCTAACCGTCAAGGTCAGGCGATCTTACTTGATCTTGCCTTCCTTGTATTCGACGTGCTTGCGCACGACCGGATCGTATTTGTTCACGGTCATCTTTTCGGTCATGGTGCGGGCGTTCTTCTTGGTCACATAGAAGTGCCCGGTGCCCGCCGTCGAGTTCAGACGGATCTTGATCGTCGTCGGCTTCGCCATTGTTTATCTCCTAGCTCCGGGCATCGAAAAAACTACGCACCCGCGGAATCCTTGAAGCCCGCCTTTTAGCGATGCGCGATGCGGAGTCAACCGGCAAACCGGGCCGCAGGCTGAAAATTCTTCGCCCGCGGCTCATAAAGCGGTGACGCCCTTTTCCGCTCAGATCAGCGGCTTGCCCATCGTCTCGTGAATCTGGGCGACTTTCTCCGTCTCGAGGCCCAGCGCCGCGGCGAGATTCGCCAGATATTGCTTCTCCGCCTCGGTATCGACGGTGATCGGCAGAAGCGCTGCGGAATAGACCTGCGACTTCATGTGGTCCGAGGTGGCATTGGCCAGAGCGGTGATGTCGATCGGGCCGTCGAGTTCGGATTTCACGAAGGCGATCTCCTCGTCGGAGGCGTCGGACAGGTGATCGAGGATGGTCTGGCGCTCGGTCTCGTCGATCTCGCCATCAGCCTTCGAGGCCTGGATCATCGCGCGGATCATCAGCTTGGCCTGATCTTCCATCATCGCGTTGACCGGCGTGCCGGAGGTCACGGCGCCGAGCATCTCCGAGATATTGCCCGCGCCCGTTTTCGCGGCGCCGGTCATGGCTCCGATCAGCGCGCCAAGCCCCGCCTCGGTAGCCGCCGTCGCGGAGGCCGCCTGAGAGCCGAACTGGCCGAAGAGACCGCGCACGGTCTCCTTGCCGCCGGGCATGCCCATCTTCTCGGCCCACTCGCCCATCTGGTCGCCCATACCGCCGGGCTCGCCCGCCTTGCCGAGCGCGTCCTTCATACCGTCGAGGCCGCCCATCTTGTTGAAACGCTCCACGCCCTTGGCGGCGGCGAAACCCACCGCGAGCGTAGCCAATGTCTTCACGAAGCTCATATCATTCCCCCGAAATGCGGATTCCTGTTGCGACAGCTTCGCGCGCGGGGACGCGCTTGGCTAGGAAAAACTCACGCGATTTACAGCTTGGCAACCACGTCGGCGAGCATCTGGCGCACCTGGCTCGCGACCTCGGTGAGATCGTCATTCTCGACCGCGAGCATCGAGGCCACGGGATCGACGGCGCTGACCTCGATCCCGTCCTCCACCTCGCGCAGCACCACATTGCACGGCAGCATCGCCCCGATCCGCGGCGCGACGCCGATCGCCTCATAGGCAAGCTTCGGGTTGCAGGCGCCGAGGATCTTGTAGCGCGGCATGTCCTTGTCGAGCTTGGCCTTCATCGTGGCGGACACGTTGATCTCGGTCAGCACGCCGAAGCCCGCCTCGGCCAGCGCCTCGCGCACTTTCGCCTCGACCTCGTCGAATGCCCCGGTCATCACCTTGTCGATCGTATAGCCCATGGCAATCTCTCTCCCCTAGTTGGTCTCGGCTGTTCGCGCCTTTGCGTCGAGCGTGGCCAATTCGATGCGAAACGCAAGTCACGATCATGGAGAGGCCTGTGCTTCAATGCGCGCTCACTGTGCCGCAGTGGCGGGAACCCGTGCGGGCGGGGGCTTGTTCCTTGCCCTCGATCTTGAAGCTGAAGAAGAATTTGCGCGGATGGCCTGTAAGCCGGATTTTGTCCCGGAGGCTTGCGCCCCCATGGATGACCATTCCTCTCGCCCTGCGATTGCTCACAGGGTCTAGCTGCCAACCCGGACCGCTCGGGGCGAAGCTCCCCTGCCGTCACCGCAAGCGGCGCAGCGCGCGATCCCTATTCGGCGTTGCTCCCGGTGGGGCTTGCCGTGCCGGTCCTGTTACCAGTCCCGCGGTGGGCTCTTACCCCACCGTTTCACCCTGACCCCGGCCGAAACCGAGGCGGTCTGTTTTCTGTGGCGCTTTCCGTCGGGTTTCCCCGCCCGGGCGTTACCCGGCACCGTTGCTTCATGGAGTCCGGACTTTCCTCGGGCCCCCGGCTACCCGCATTCACGGGGCTACGGGAACTCGCGGCCATCCAGCCATCCGCGCAAGGCAGCAGATAGACACTCGCCCCCGCGCGGTCAATCGCCCCTGCGCACACGCCGCGGGGGGCTTTTCTTAAGCCAAGAAGCGGCTCCTCGCATCACGAGGCCGTGAAATTTCGGGAGCGATCCGTGCAATCTCTTGCTTTTCGACTGCGGCACGTTGACGCTGGTCGTCCATGAAGTGAAAGGGAGATCACGATGGTAAAGGGAGGACTCCGCCTCGGGCTTGCGCTCGCGGCGATGGTTTGGGCCGTGCCCGCACTGGCGACCGAGAAGATCGCCATTCAGGTGAACAGCTCCGACGCAAAAGTCATGAACATGGCGCTGAACAACGCGCTCAACATGATCAAATATTACAAAGACCAAGGCGAAGACGTCCAGATCGAGCTGGTCACCTACGGGCCGGGCCTCAACATGCTGCGCGCCGACACCTCGCCGGTGAAAGCCCGCGTCGAGGAAATGGCGATGCTGGGTCAGCCGATCCATTTCCGCGCCTGCGCCAACACGCTCGCGGCGATGACCAAGAAGCTCGGGAAGGAGCCTCCGATGGTCGAAGAGGCGGAAATCGTCCCCTCCGGCGCAGCCTATCTCGTCGACCTGCAACGCGATGGCTACGCCTATCTGCGGCCCTGACGGACGACCGCGCGGGCGGCGCTTCGCTTTCCGCGCGCTTCGACTTGAATTGCGACCCAACTCGCCCCGCACGGTATCTCGTGCGGGGCGGCTTCGTTCCACGCGGGGCTGTGTGATTGACCCCCGGGCAGGATCGGCTATCCTCTTGACAAACAAGAGCAGAAACGGGCCCGCATGACCGCCCTCTCCGAATATGAACGCCTCGAGGCGATCGGTATATGGCGTCCCGATGCGGACGCGCAGCGCCGCGAGGTGATCCTCTCGCTGGGCGACGCGACGCTTGTGCTGTCGGAGGCGCGCTCCGGCACGGCGCTCGCGCATTGGTCACTGCCGGCCATGCATCGCCGCAATCCCGGCAAACGCCCCGCGATCTTCGCCCCCTCCGAGGAGCCGGGCGAAGAGCTCGAGATCGAAGACGAGACGATGATCGCCGCGATCGAGAAGGTCCATGCGATGATCGAGGCAAAGCGCCCGCATCCGGGGCGGCTGCGCGGCGTGCTCATCGGGGCGGTGCTGCTGGCAGTTGGCGCCGTGGCGCTGTTCTGGCTGCCCTCGGCGCTGGTCGATCATGCCGCGCGCGTCGCGCCGCAAGCGAAACGCGTCGAGATCGGCCGCAAGCTGCTCTCCGAGATGGTGAAGATGACCGGCTCGGCCTGTCACAGCCCCGGCGGCGATCGCGCCCTGTCCGCGCTGGCGGAGCGGCTGCCCGGACAATCGGTCATTGCGGTCCTGCCGCAGGCGCTCGAAGGGGCGCGGCTGCTGCCGGGCGGGATGACCGTGGTCGGACGCGACACGATCGACGGGCCGGATACGCCCGAGGTCGTCGCGGGCTACATCATCGCCGCGCAGAACAGCGCCGCCGGAGGGCGCCCGCTGCATCGGATGCTCGACCGTCTCGGCCCCGCGGCTGCGCTGCGGCTGCTGACAACGGGCGATCTTCCCGAGAGCGGGCTGGCCGAATACGCGCAGGACCTGCTGCAGCATCCCCCGGCGCGGGCCGATGGCGACACGCTGCTGCGCGCCTTCCGCGATGCCGGGGTCAGCGCGACGCCCTATGCCTACGCGCTCGACCCGACCGGAGAGTCGGTGCTGGGCCTGATCGAGGCCGACCCGTTCAAGGGCCAACCCGCGCCGAAGCCGGTTCTGGAAGATGCGCAATGGGTGGCGCTGCAGGACATCTGCTCGGCGCAATGAAAAACGGCCCCGAAGGGCCGCTTGATCCGTCTTGCGCCTTCACGCCTCTTCAGCGCACGAGCGCATCCGGGAAGCCCGCCCGACGCGCCGAGGCCAGCGCCGAATTCAGCTTCGCGCTGTCGTAGAACGGCCCGGCATAGACCACCGTCAGCGCCTGCGTCTTGGAGGTCGCGACCGGAAGGCCCAGCGCCTGCAGACGCTTCGTCGCGGTCGCGACATTCGCGACATTGGTGAAGCTGCCGACCTGCACATATTGCTTGCCGTTCGAACCGACCGGGGCGACCGATTTGCTCGACACGGTGACGGTCGGCACCACCACGATCCGGGAGTTCGGCACCGGCGGATGAGAGCCCTCGACATACACCTGATCAGGCGTCGCGGTGGGGCGAAGCTGCATCGGCGTCTCTTCGGTCCAGCGCGCGCGCATCTGTGCGTTGCCGTGGACGGTGCGCGGGCCGCGATAGGGGTTCAGCCGCCCATCGTCGAACGCAGTCGTCCACCCGTTCTGCGGCTTGGGCGCGCGGGTCACCACCGGGGCGAGTCCACCGACGCTCACGCTGTGAGACACGCGCGACGGATCGCGCGGCACAGGCGGCGAGGTCGGGGTCGGCGAATAGGGCGCGCGCATCGCGGCCGTGGCGCGGGCCGCAGGGTTCGGAGCCACGGTTACAGACGCAACCGGCACGGTGGGCGCCACGCTGGGCGTATGACCGCAGACGATGCCGCGGTCGCTATTCATCTGCGGCACCCAGCGCACGGCCCCGCCATAATCCGCGCGCACGAACACGCAGCCCTGACTGTCGACATATTGCGGATCGGTGTAGCTCGCCGGGGGCATTTCGGCGGGCACATATTGCTGCGCCTGCGACTCCGATGCGAAGCCTCCCAGCCCCAGCGTGAGAATCGCGCCCAGACCGGCCGCCGCCCCTGCTTTCCGTCGCATATCCACCCCCTGATGTTTCCAAGGGGAGGATAGACGGGTTTGCCTTTGAGTAAAGGGTGTTGGCCTTACTTCGTGCCGAACATCCGGTCGCCCGCATCGCCCAGACCCGGCACGATATAGGCGTGATCGTCGAGCCTCTCATCAAGCGCTGCAGTCACGATCGGCACGTCCGGATGCGCCTCTTTCATGCGCGCGACGCCCTCGGGGGCTGCCAGCAAGCACATGAAGCGAATGTTCTTCGCGCCCTTTTTCTTGATCAGGTCGATCGCTGCGACCGAGGAATTGCCGGTGGCGAGCATCGGATCGACCACGATGGTCAGACGATCTTCGAGCTCGCTCGGCAGCTTGCAGTAATACTCGACCGGCTTCAGCGTCTCGGGGTCGCGGTAGAGGCCGACGAAGCCCACGCGCGCCGCCGGGATCAGCTCCAGCACGCCATCGAGCAGCCCGTTACCCGCCCGCAGGATCGAGACCAGCGCGAGCTTCTTGCCTGCGAGGATCGGCGCGTCCATCTCCTGAAGCGGCGTCTCGATATTCTTCGAGGTCAGTTCCAGCTCCGAGGTGATCTCATAGGCCAGCAGCAGGCTGATCTCGCGCAGCAGGCGACGGAAGGACGCGGTCGACGTGTCCTTCTCGCGCATCAGGGTCAGTTTGTGCTGCACCAGCGGATGTTTGACGACGGTCAGATGGTCACTCATTGTGTTGTCCCTCACAGAAAGCTTTTGCCCGGCCCTTGCGCCGGAATGTTCAGATGCGTGGCGAGCGAGGCCGCGAGATCCACATAGCCCACATTGCCCACGCTGCGCGACCCGATACCGGGGCCCGCGCCCAGAACCGGCACCCGTTCGCGGGTGTGATCGGTGCCGCGCCAGCTTGGATCGTTGCCGTGATCGGCGGTGAAAATCGCCAGATCGCCCGGTTGCAGGCGGTCGAGGAATTGCGCGGCCACCGTGTCGAACCATTCCAGCGCGCGGGCATAGCCCGAGATGTCGCGGCGATGGCCGTAGAGGCTGTCGAACTCGACGAAATTGGCGAAGGTGAGCGAGCCCTCCTCGGCCTCATCTGCCAGCCGGATCAGGTGATCGGCCAGATCGGCATCGCCCTTGCCCTTGTGCAGATGGGTGATGCCGCGATGCGAGAAGATATCCCCGATCTTGCCGATCGCATGGGTCACGCGGCCCGCATCATAGGCCCAGTCCAGCAGCGTCGGAGACGGCGCCGGGATCGCGTAATCGCGGCGGTTCGGCGTGCGGGTGAACTGCCCGTTCTCGCCGATGAACGGTCGCGCGATCACACGCCCCACCTTCATCGCATGGAGCGTCGGCGCGAGCCCTTCGCAGAGCTTCAAAAGGCGCTCGAGGCCGAAATGCTCCTCATGGGCTGCGATCTGGAAGACGCTATCGGCGGAGGTGTAGCAGATCGGCCAGCCGGTGCGGATGTGCTCGTCGCCGAGACTTTCAATGATGTTCGTGCCCGAGGCATGGCAATTTCCCAGAATGCCGTCCGTACCCGCGATCTCGCAGGCTTTCGCGACCAGATCGGGCGGGAAGCTGTTCGTCTGATCGGGGAAGTAATGCCATTCCCACGGCACCGGCACACCCGCCAGCTCCCAGTGACCCGAGGGCGTGTCCTTGCCGGGAGAGACCTCGGTGGCCGCACCCCAGAGCCCGGTCGGCTCGGCCATGAGCCCCGGCGCATCCTCGCCCGAGGCGAGCTTCACGCCCGCGCCCAGACCAAGTCCCGCCAGCGTGGGCATATTCAGCGGACCGGAACGGCCTTCCTCTGCGCGCCCTTCCGCGCAGGCCTGCGCGATATGGCCCACGGTATTCGCGCCCGTATCCGGCGCGCCGTCATTGAAGAAGCGATCCGCATCGGGCGCACCGCCGATCCCGACGCTGTCCATCACGATCAGAAAGGCGCGGCTCATTGCATATCCTCCGGGCCGATCCGTTCGTGGATCAGCGGCGGCTCTTCGGGGGCCTCGTCGCTCAATTCGATCGCGGCTAGAAGGGCGGCTTCGGCGGCGTCGGCATCGCGGTCATTCGCGGCATGGATCGTCACCATCGGGTCGCCCGCGGCCATATCCTCGCCCAGCGCCACGATCTCCCACAGACCGACCGAGGGGTTGATCTTGTCGGTGCCGACCAGACGCCCGCCGCCCAGATGCACCACCGCCTCGCCCACCGCGCGCGTGTCGATGCGGCTGACGAAGCCCGCGCGCGGGGCCTCCACTGCGCGCATGACCGGGGCCGAGGGCAGACGATCCGGGAAGCGTTCGACGAAATCGCTCGGACCACCCAAAGCGGCGACCATCTTGCCGAAGACCTCAACCGCGCGCCCGTTGCTGAGCACTTCGTCGATCCGCGCCGTTCCGTCGACCGCGTCCTTGGCCAGCCCCGCGAGCACCAGTGCCTCGCCGCCCAGCGCCGCGGTCACGTCCCAAAGCGCCTCGTTCACGCCGGTGCCGGTCAGCGTCTCCATCACCTCGATCACCTCGAGCGCATTGCCCGCCGAATGGCCCAGCGGCTGATCCATGTCGGTGATCAGCGCCGTGGTCTTACAGCCCGCACCATTCGCGGTGGCCACAAGGCTCTGCGCGAGCGCCTTCGCATCCTCGGGCCGCGCCATGAACGCGCCCGAGCCGACCTTCACGTCGAGAATCAGCCCTTCCAGCCCGGCGGCAAGCTTCTTCGACAGGATCGAGGCGGTGATCAGGTCGATGCTCTCGACCGTGCCGGAGATGTCGCGGATGCCGTAGAGGCGCTTGTCGGCGGGGGCGATTTCGCCCGTCGCGCCGACGATGGCGCAGCCGACCTCGCCCACGACCTTGCGCAAAGCTCCGATGCCGGGCGTCGCGTCATAGCCGGGGATCGCTTCCATCTTGTCGAGCGTGCCGCCGGTATGGCCCAAGCCCCGCCCCGAGATCATCGGAACGTAGCAGCCACAAGCCGCCAGCGCGGGCGCAAGCAGCAGCGAGACGGAATCCCCCACTCCGCCAGTCGAGTGTTTGTCAATCACCGGGCCGGGCATGTCCCAGCGCAAAACCTCGCCGGAATCGCGCATCGCTTGCGTCAGCGCGACGCGCCCCTCCGTGCCGATGCCTTTCAGCAGAACGGCCATCGCGAAAGCCCCCGCCTGCGCGTCCGAGACCGAGCCATCGGCCAGACCGCGCGCGAACCATTGGGCTTGATCTGCGCTCAGGCTTTTGCCGTCGCGCACCGATTGGATAATGCTGCGGGCGTCCATCAGGTGTTTTCCATGTGGCTCATGTCGAAGCGACCGGGCAGCAGATCGCCCACCGTCGTGTCGAGCCGCTCGCCCTCGGTCGTGGCCAGCGTCACTGGCGTGTCGTGGCGCGCGAATTCCGCCAACTTCTGACGGCAGCCGCCACAGGGCGGCACGGGCGTCGGGCTGTCGGCGATCACGGCGACCTCGGTGATCTCGGTCTCGCCCGCCGCCACCATCGCGGCGATCGCGCCAGCCTCGGCACAGGTGCCTTCGGGATAGGCCACGTTCTCGACATTCACGCCGCTAAAGATGGTGCCGGACGCCCCGCGCACCGCCGCACCGACCTTGAATTTCGAATAGGGCGCATAGGCGTTTTCACGCACCTGACGGGCAGAATCGAGCAACGACATCGGCGGTCTCCGGGCCATGGCCGGAGCGTAAAATTTGTCCAGCCGGTTGAGTTCTCCCGATCCTGCGCCGCGCCTGCGTCGGATGCAAGCGCTCACCTCGCGCCACCCCGCCGCCTCGCGTGGAGTTCATGCCGCAACGTAATTCGGAGGGGTTGCAATCACCCCCTTCGTGCTATCTAGAACGACGGGAGAGTCGCGCGCGAAAAATTAGTTTAGCGCTAAACCAGTTTCGGGAGGATCTCATGGAAGAGCTGCGTCAGGACAACCTGCGTCAGTCGGCACTGGACTATCACGCCAAGCCGAAACCCGGAAAACTGGAAATTCGCGCGACGAAGCCGCTCGCCAACGGGCGCGATCTGGCCCGCGCCTATTCGCCCGGCGTGGCCGAGGCGAGCCTTGCCATCAAAGAAGACCCCGACACCGCACGCGACTACACCGCGCGGGGCAATCTGGTCGCCGTCGTCACCAATGGCTCGGCCGTGCTGGGCCTGGGCAATATCGGCCCGCTCGCCGCGAAGCCGGTGATGGAAGGCAAGGCGGTTCTGTTCAAGAAATTCGCCGATATCGACTGTTTCGACATTGAAGTCGCCGAGAACGACCCCGAGAAGCTCGCTGAGATCGTCTGCGCGCTCGAGCCCTCCTTCGGCGCGATCAACCTCGAAGACATCAAGGCCCCCGACTGCTTCATCGTGGAGAAGATCTGCCGCGAGAAGATGAACATCCCGGTCTTTCACGACGACCAGCACGGCACCGCGATCGTGGTGGGGGCCGCCGCGACCAACGCGCTGCGCATCGCGAAGAAGAACTTCGAGGACATCAAGATCGTCTCGACCGGCGGTGGCGCGGCGGGCATCGCCTGCCTCAACATGCTGCTGAAGCTGGGCGTGAAGCGCGAGAATGTCTGGCTCTGCGACATCGAGGGTCTGGTCTACGAGGGCCGCGAAGCTGACATGACGCCGCAAAAGGCGGACTACGCGCAGGACAGCGATCTGCGCACGCTCGACGAGGTGATCGAAGGCGCGGATATGTTCCTCGGCCTTTCCGGCCCCGGCGTGCTGAAGCCCGAGATGGTGCAGAAGATGGCCAAGCAGCCGATCATCTTCGCGCTGGCGAACCCGAACCCGGAAATCCTGCCCGACGTGGCCCGCGAGGTCGCGCCCGATGCGATCATCGCGACCGGGCGCAGCGATTTCCCGAACCAGGTCAACAACGTGCTGTGCTTCCCCTTCATCTTCCGGGGCGCACTGGACGTGGGCGCGACGACGATCAACGACGAGATGCAGATCGCCTGCGTCGAAGGGATCGCCAAGCTCGCGCGGCAAACGACCTCCGCCGAGGCCGCTGCCGCCTATCGCGGCGAGAAGCTGACCTTCGGGGCGGATTACCTGATCCCGAAACCCTTCGATCCGCGGCTGATCGGCATCGTCGCCTCTGCCGTGGCGAAAGCCGCGATGGAGACCGGCGTGGCGACCCGCCCGCTGGAAAATCTGGATGCCTACAAGGTTCAGCTCGACGGCTCGGTGTTCAAATCCGCTCTGCTGATGCGCCCGGTCTTCGATGCCGCCGCGACCGCGAGACGTCGCATCGTCTTCGCCGAGGGCGAGGATGAGCGCGTGCTGCGCGCCGCCAACGCGATGATCGAGGAGACCACCGACACGCCGATCCTGATCGGTCGTCCCGACGTGATCGAGATGCGCTGCGAACGGGCTGGGCTGCCGCTCGATCTGGGCGCGGTCGAGATCGTGAACCCGGAAAACGACCCGCGCTATCGCGACTATTGGGGCACCTATCACGAGCTGATGGCCCGGCGCGGTGTCACCCCCGATCTGGCGCGTGCGATCATGCGCACCAACTCCACCGCCATCGCAGGGGTCATGGTCCATCGCGAGGAAGCGGATTCGATGATCTGCGGCACGTTCGGGCAATATCTCTGGCACCTGAAATACGTGCGCGAAATCCTCGCCCGCGACGGGCTGCATGCCCAAGGCGCGCTGAGCCTGATGATCCTCGAGGACGGCCCGCTTTTCGTGGCCGACACCCATGTCCATCACGCGCCCACGCCCGAGCAGATCATGGAGACGGTCTGCGGCGCCGCGCGCCATGTCTCGCGCTTCGGTCTGACGCCGAAGATCGCGCTGTGCTCGCACAGCCAGTTCGGCAATCTCGACAGCGACTCGGGCGAGCGGATGCGCGCCGCGATGAACCTGCTGATCCGGCGCGAAGTGAATTTCGACTTTGAGGGCGAGATGCATGTCGATGCCGCCCTCGATCCCGAGACCCGCGCCCGGCTGATGCCGAATTCGCGCTTCGAGGGGGCGGCAAATGTGCTGGTCTTCGCCAATACCGACGCGGCCTCGGGCGTACGTAACATCCTCAAGATGAAAGCAGGCGGGCTCGAAGTCGGGCCGATCCTGATGGGGATGGGCAACAAGGCGCATATCGTGACGCCCTCGATCACTTCGCGCGGGTTGCTGAACATGTCGGCCATCGCAGGCACGCCGGTCGCCCATTACAGCTGAGTCGCGCCCACCTGCGAAATTTGCAAACCCCTCCCGGGCTGCAAAGAAGCTGAAAACTCGCCCGCAGTTTGCAAAAGTTTGCGGGCGTTTTATCGCGCTTTCTGCAAATTTTTTAGCGTCGCACCCGATTGTGCGCGGTAACATTCTTGCGTCAACGCGTTGTGCTCCGTAACACATCTCCAAATTCCTGAGGAGGAGATGTTCGCATGGGCTACAAAGAGGTCTATTCCGCCTGGCAGGCCGATCCCGAGAAATTCTGGATGGACGCCGCCGAGAAGATCGACTGGGACGAGAAGCCCTCGAAGGCCCTGTTTGACGGAAACGCGCCGCTCTACGAATGGTTCTCGGACGGGATGGTCAACACCTGCTGGAACGCGGTCGACCGCCATGTCGAGCAGGGGCGCGGCGATCAGATCGCGATCATGCATGAAAGCCCGATCACCCACTCGACCAAGGGCATCACCTACAAGGAACTGCAGACCCGTGTGGCATCGCTCGCCGGCGCGCTGAAGATGCGCGGCGTCGAAAAGGGCGACCGCGTCATCATCTACATGCCGATGATCCCCGAGGCGCTGGAGGCGATGCTCGCCTGCGCCCGGATCGGCGCGGTCCATTCGGTCGTGTTCGGCGGCTTCGCGGCGCATGAACTCGCGGTGCGGATCGACGACTGCACCCCCAAGGCGATCATCGCGGCAAGCTGTGGCCTCGAGCCCGGGCGCACCGTGCATTACAAACCGCTTCTGGACGAGGCGATCGAACAGGCCGAGCACAAGCCGGAATTCTGCGTCATCTTCCAGCGCGAACAGGAAGTGGCGAAGCTGATCGAGGGGCGCGACTTCTCGTGGCACGGCTTCCAATATGGCGTGAAGCCCGCGGACTGCGTTCCGGTCGAGGGCAACCACCCGGTCTACATCCTCTACACCTCCGGCACGACCGGCCAGCCCAAGGGCGTCGTGCGCCATACCGGCGGCCATCTCGTCGCGCTGCAATGGTCGATGAAGAACATCTACAATATCGAGGCGGGCGACCGGTTCTGGGCGGCCTCGGATGTCGGCTGGGTCGTGGGCCACTCCTACATCTGCTACGGCCCGCTGATCGCGGGCGCGACCACGGTGGTATTCGAGGGCAAGCCGATCGGCACCCCGCATCCGGGCGTGTTCTGGCGGATCATTCAGAACAATCGCATCAAGAGCTTCTTCACCGCCCCCACGGCGCTGCGCGCGATCAAGCGCGAGGACCCGAATGGCGAATGGATCAAACGCTACGCGCTGCACGATCTGCAGGCGCTGTTCCTCGCAGGCGAGCGGGCCGACCCCGCCACTGTCGAATGGGCGCAGAAACATCTCGGCGTGCCGGTGGTCGATCACTGGTGGCAGACCGAGACCGGCTGGGCCATCGCCGCGAACCCGATCGGGATCGAAGAGCTGCCGACCAAGGTAGGCAGCCCCTCGGTGCCGATGCCGGGCTACGACATTCAGGTGCTCGACGAGGGCGGCCACCCGGTCGAGACGGGCCAGCTTGGCGCCATCGCGATCAAGCTGCCGCTGCCTCCGGGCACGCTGCCGACACTGTGGAATGCCGAGGCGCGCTTCAAGAAAAGCTACCTCGAGCAATTCCCCGGCTATTACGAGACGGGCGATGCGGGCTATGTCGACGAGGACGGCTATCTCTACATCATGGCGCGCACCGATGACGTCATCAACGTGGCCGGGCACCGTCTCTCGACCGGGGCGATGGAAGAGGTCCTTGCCGGGCATAGCGACGTCGCCGAATGCGCGGTGATCGGTGTGGCCGACGACCTGAAGGGTCAGACCCCGATGGGCTTCCTGTGCCTCAATTCGGGCTGCAACCGCCCGCATGGCGAGGTGATCAAGGAATGCGTGAGCCGCGTGCGCGAACAGATCGGCCCGGTCGCGGCCTTCAAGCTCGCCACCGTGGTGGACCGCCTGCCGAAGACCCGCTCGGGCAAGATCCTGCGGGCCACGATGGTGAAGATCGCAGACGGGCAGGAGTGGAAAATGCCCGCGACAATCGACGATCCCGCGATCCTCGACGAGATCACCGAGGCGCTGAAAGGTCTTGGCTATCCGAAAAAATGAGCGGCGCTTACAATGAGTGGCGCTGATAAGCACCACGTCAAAAGTTTACGCCCGAGTTAAGAAGCCGCATCCACAATGGGTGCGGCTTTATGTTATTGTTTATGCTATGGAAGGTTAATTTGAGAACCGCACCCCGGAATCATCCATCGAGGGGTTATTTTGACGAACCGGAAGCTGCCCGATCCCACTGACCAAACGCCTCTCGCGACGTTGCGATGCGATCTGGGTCCTTTATGGCAGCACGATCTACGCGCCGCTTTGGCCGATGTAATGTGTGGTCTGGACGCGGCGCTGGCCGATCCGGGCGGCAAAGGCACGCATGGGCAACTCGAACGTGCGCGCGAAGCGGCGAGCGATCTGGCGCAGCTGCTGGATCTGGACGGGGCGGATACACGCGCACCTGCCGTTCCGAGCGAGGATGCCGCAAGCGATCCGGCCAGCGAGACTGAGGCGACGCCCGCTACGCCGCTCTTGGTCATTGCCGACGCGCTCGAACGGGTGCGCCGCCGCTGGACGGGCGCGGCTGCCGCCCGGGGCATGTCGCTCGCGATCCAAATGGCCCCCGATCTGCCGCCGGTGCTGGCAATCGATCGCGTGCCGCTCAACCGCATCTTCGCCAACCTGATGCGCAACGCGCTGTGCTATGCCGGGCGCGGCACGATCCATCTGTCGCTCGGCTTCGATCCGGCCCAGGGGCTGCTACTGACCGTGCGCGACGAGGGCGACGGCTTCCCCGAGGAGCGCCTGCGCGCGCCCGCCTGTGCCGGGCAACGCAGCGAACCCGCCACCTTCCGCAATCCCGAGGGGCAAGGTCTGGGCCTTGCGATCTGTCACGCGCTGGTGGCAGAGGCAGGCGGCAAGATAGACCTCGCCAACGCGCCGCAAGGCGGGGCCGAAATCCGCGTGTCGCTTCCCGCCCGTCCCATCGATATCAGCTCCACGATGCGCGATGCCCCCCTGCCCGATCTGAGCGGGTGGAACGTGCTCGTCGCCGATGACAGCGAGATGAGCCGCGCCGTGCTCGAGAAGTTCCTGAGCGCGATGGGCGCGCAGGTGACCGGGCTGCGCCGCGGCGACACCGCAGCCGCGCAACTGCTGGCCGAACGGTTCGATCTCGCGGTGCTGGATGTCGAAATGCCCGGCAGCCGCGGCCCCGAGGTGATCGCCACCATTCGCCGCTCCGGTCTGCCTTGGGCGGAACTGCCGATCATCCAGTGCAGCGGCCATCGCGACGTGGAGAAAGGCGCCGCCGATGCCTGCCTGATCAAGCCGGTGCTGGGCCTGCAGCCGATCCTGCGCGCCTTGGAAGAGGCTGGTTGCATGACGACCGTACCACGCGTAACTACGCCGCCGCGCGGTTTGCTCGCCCATCTGCGTCTGGCTGATAAGGCATTGCCAGCGGGGCTCGGACAGGAACTGATCGCCGATCTCGAGACGGTACGTCACGGGCTGTCGCTCGCACTGCCCCCTTTCGACCTCTGCGCCCTGCAATTGCTGAGCCACAAGCTCAGTGCGGTGGCCGGAGTGGCGGGAGACCACCCCCTCTCGCGGCATGCACGCGCGCTTGACAGTGCAACCCGACATGGGACTTATGAAGATATTCAAGATCTTGGCCGGGTCGCCCTCATTTTCATCGACCGGCTGATAGCCACCACCCGAAATAATTTGAACGCGAAGACTGATTTACAGCATGAGAACTAGTGACTTCGATACGACCTCCCCGGACAGGGATACCAGCTCCGAGACGGATAGCCCGCAATACGGCCTCAGCCGAAGCGGGCGGAACAGCGTCGACTCCGAGGCCGAACATTTTCTATTGATCGAAGATGTGGGATCGCTCCGGGCGATCTATGACGCCTATCTGCGCAACGCCGGCTTTGTCACCCATCTCGCGGCAAGCGCCGAGGAAGGGATGCGCATCTTCCGCGAGAACCCGATCCGCATGGTTCTGCTGGACCTGATGCTGCCCGATCGCGACGGCGACACGCTGATCGCCGAAATGCTGGCTCTGCGCCCCTACACGGCGATCATTGCGGTCACAGCCGACCGCTCGATCGACCGCGCGGTGCGGGCGATGCAGGAGGGCGCAATCGACTTCCTCGTGAAACCGATCGACGAACCGCGTCTCAGCAGCGCCATCAAGAGCGCGCGCAGCCTGTCTCTGCGGGCGGATCTCGACGACGCGAGCTCCGGCGAAGACACGGTCGGGGATTTCATCGGCAACGCGCCACAGATGCGGGCACTCTACGCCCGGATCCGCGCTGCGGCGCGTTCGACCGCCCCGGTCTATATCTGGGGCGAAAGCGGCACCGGGAAGGAGCTTTGCGCCCAAGCGGTACACGCCGTGAGCCCGCGTGCCGATGGGCCGTTCATCGCGCTCGATTGCGGCGCACTGACTGCCGAGCGCACCGATAGCGAGCTGTTCGGTCATAGCCGCGGGGCCTTCCCCGGCGCCTTGGAGGACAAGCCCGGCGCGTTCTCTGAGGCCAATGGCGGGACGCTTCTGCTCGACAATATCTGCGAACTTGCCCCCACCGCGCAGATCAAGCTGCTGCGGTTCCTGCAAAGCGGCCAGATCAAACCGCTCGGCGCGAACCAACCGATCGACGTCAATGTGCGCATCGTCTGCGCCTCCACCAGTTCGCCCACCACCATGCTGCAAAGCGGCGTGATCCGCGAAGACCTCTATTACCGGCTGATGGTGCTCGCGATCGAGATGCCGCCGCTCCGGTTGCATCGCGAGGATATCGGCCCTCTGGCGCGGATGGCGCTGGAGCGGTTCGCGTCCCAGGAGGAGCGCGACTTCAGCGAGATCGAGCCGGAGGCAATCACCCGCTTGGAGGACCGCCCGTGGCCCGGCAATGTCCGCCAGCTGATGAACGTGATCCGCGCCGCGATCGTGATGCATGACGGACCGGTGCTGCGCGCTCATATGCTGCCGGAATTCGATCCGGCGATGAGCCGCGCCGCATCCACCGCTGTGCAGACTTCCGATCCCTTCGCGAACCGCACCCTCGCCGAGATCGAACGTGCGGCGATAGAGGCCGCGATCACCCGGCATGACGGATCGATCCCGCGCGCTGCGCTGGAACTGGGGGTCGCGCCCTCTACGATCTATCGCAAGCGCGAGGCGTGGCTGTCGAAGGGCTGAACTTCAGGCGAACTGTTCGCGCATCAACCGCTCTTCGAGCCCGTGACCGGGGTCGAAGAGGATGCGGTGCTCGATCTCCGGCTCGGAGCGCACCTCGACCCATTTGACCGGCTTGACCGAGCGGCTGTCCGCATCGGCCATGACCGGGCGCTTGTCGGGTTCGAGAATATCGAAGCGCACCAGCGCGGAGGATGGCAGGATCGCACCCTGCCACCGCCGCGGCCGGAAGCTCGCGATCCCGGTCAGCGCAAGCACGTCCGAGCCGATCGGCAGGATCGGCCCATGTGCGGAGAAGTTATAGGCGGTCGATCCGGCGGGGGTGGAGACGATCGCGCCGTCGCAGACCAGCTCCTGCATCCGCACCTTGCCGTTGATCGAGATCTTCAGCTTCGCCGCCTGCGGACCTGCGCGCAGCAGCGAGACCTCGTTGATGGCGAGCGCCTCGTGCAGCAGCCCGTCCTGGGTCTCGGCCTTCATCGACAAAGGATTGATCACCGCCTGCTCCGCTGCCTCGAGCCGCGCGGGCAGATCGTCCGCGACATAATCGTTCATCAGGAAACCGACCGAGCCGCGGTTCATCCCGTAAACCGGCAGCCCCGTGCCCTCGTGCAGGCATTGCAGCATGAACCCGTCACCGCCAAGCGCCACGATCACATCGGCCGCATAGCGCGGCACCTGCCCGTAGCGCGCGACCAGATCGGCCTGCGCCGCCTGCGCCGTCTCGGCGTGGGAGGCCGCGAAATGGATATGGGTATACTGGTTCGCCACGGCGCGTTCCTCCTGCATGTCCAAGGTGTTGCAAGGGCTTGGACGAAAGACAAGCGTCAATCCGGCGCGGAAATGACCGATTTGGTCGTTTGTCTGCTTTCAGCCCTGTGAAATCTGCGCTAAACGGTCGGCGACCGGATCTTTGCGAGGAATGGCCATGAAAGACCAACGCGATGCGGGCTTCTTCACCGAAAGCCTCTCCAGCCGTGACCCCGAACTCTTCAAGTCGATCACCGATGAACTCGGTCGCCAGCGCGACGAGATCGAACTGATCGCCTCGGAAAACATCGTCTCGAAGGCGGTGATGGAGGCGCAGGGTTCGGTGCTGACGAACAAATACGCCGAAGGGTACCCGGGCAAGCGCTACTATGGCGGCTGCCAATATGTCGACGTCGCGGAGAACCTCGCGATCGACCGCGCCAAGGAACTCTTTGGCTGCGAATTCGCCAACGTCCAGCCGAACTCGGGCTCGCAGGCGAACCAGGGCGTGTTCACCGCGCTCGTGAAGCCGGGCGACACCATCCTCGGCATGAGCCTCGATGCGGGCGGCCACCTGACCCACGGCGCCAAACCGAACCAGTCGGGCAAGTGGTTCAACGCGGTGCAATACGGCGTGCGCAAGCAAGACAGCCTGCTGGACTACGATCAGGTCCGCGAACTGGCGCTCGCACACAAGCCGAAGCTGATCATCGCGGGCGGCTCGGCTATCCCGCGTCAGATCGACTTCGCCAAGTTCCGCGAGATCGCGGATGAGATCGGCGCGTATCTGATGGTCGACATGGCCCACTTCGCGGGTCTCGTGGCCGGCGGTCAGCACCCCTCGCCCTTCCCCTATGCCGATGTCGCGACCACCACGACGCACAAGACGCTGCGCGGTCCGCGTGGCGGCATGATCCTCACCAACAACGAGGAGATTGCGAAGAAGGTGAACTCGGCGATCTTCCCGGGCATTCAGGGCGGTCCGCTGATGCATGTCATCGCCGGCAAGGCCGTGGCCTTCGGCGAGGCGCTGCGCCCCGAGTTCAAAGGCTATGCCGAGCAGGTCGTGAAGAACGCTCAGGCGCTGGCCGACGAGCTGATGAAAGGTGGCCTCGACATCGTCACCGGCGGCACCGACACCCACGTGATGCTGGTCGACCTGCGCCCGAAAGGCGTGAAGGGCAACGCGACCGAGAAGGCTCTGGGCCGCGCGCATATCACCTGCAACAAGAACGGCATCCCGTTCGACCCGGAAAAGCCGATGGTCACCTCGGGCATCCGTCTGGGCACCCCGGCGGGCACCACCCGCGGCTTCGGCGAGGAAGAGTTCCGCGAGATCGCGCGCCTGATCGTCGAAGTGGTCGACGGGCTTGCCGCGAATGGCGAAGAGGGCAATGGCGAGGTCGAAGAGGCCGTGAAAGCCAAGGTCGCGACCCTGCTCAGCGGCTTCCCGATCTACCCCGAACTGTGATCCGGTTTCGAGATTGAGTTGAAGGCCCCCGCGATCCGGGGGCCTTTTTCATGTCTGGGGGTGTGGCCCGATCAGATCGCCCCGGTCCAGACCATCGCGGCCAGCAAGGTGCCGCCCACGATCACCACGATCACGGCGATCGAACTGGCGAGGCCAAGCGCCGCGGCGCGCAGCCGCTCCGCCGCGCCCAGCGGTTCGAGATAGTCGCGACAGGTCGCGAAGGCGCCCTCCACCCTGCGGGCATCCAACTGCCGGGCGATCTTGGGCGCGTGCGCTTTGCGCTCGGCATCGACCAGCACCAGCGCCGCCTTGCGCACCTTGCGCGGCAGCGCCCGGGCCCGCGAGGCGACCCGCGCCTCGAGCGTCGGCCCCTTCGCCCCCAGCCGCTGCGCCAGAAGCCGCGAGACCTGCCCCACCATCTGATTGATCTTCTCCGGCCCCATCCGGCCCTCTCCCTTACGCCGCGTTCAGCAATTCCGCACCGGACGCTATCCGCCGCGCGAGATCAGCGCAACTGCGCGCATGGCCGCAGATTTTTTCGCATCCGCTCTGGAAGCCCCCGAGCGGCGATCTAGCTTAGCCCCATGTTGAACACGACCCCCTACTCCTCCGACAGCAATCCCGGCGCGCGACCGCTGATCATCGCCCCCGGTCTTTTCGGATCGGCCCGGAACTGGAACGCGATCGCCAAACGGCTGAGCGCGGACCGCCCCGTCATCGCGCTCGATATGCGCAATCACGGCGACAGCTTCTGGGACGACGATCACAGCTATCAGGCGATGGCCGACGACATCGCCGAGGTGATCGAGGCGAATGGCGGGGTCGCGGATGTGCTGGGCCATTCGATGGGCGGCAAGGCGGCGATGACGCTCGCCCTGACGCGACCGCAACTCGTCGCGCATCTCATCGTCGCGGATATCGCGCCCGAGAACTACGACCACGGCGACAACCACAGCGCGCTGATCGAGGCGATGCAGGGGATGGATATCGCCGATCTCACCTCGCGCTCCGCCGCGGATGAGCGGCTGGGAGAGCAGGTCTTCGATCCGGGCACCCGCGCCTTCCTGCTGCAATCTCTGGTGCTGCGCGA
Source organism: Thioclava sp. ES.031 (assembly GCF_002563775.1). Classification (NCBI taxonomy): domain Bacteria; kingdom Pseudomonadati; phylum Pseudomonadota; class Alphaproteobacteria; order Rhodobacterales; family Paracoccaceae; genus Thioclava; species Thioclava sp. ES.031. The sequence continues at coordinate 3,497,163 of NZ_PDJO01000001.1, forward strand.
CGGCCCGCCCCGCTGGAAGTTCAACCTTGCCGCGCTGAAGGCGAATATGGACGACATCCTCGGCTGGCCCGAGGCGCTGGACGGCAAGCAGTACGACGGCCCGACGCTGTTCCTGTCGGGCGCGGACTCGCATTACGTGCGGCCCGAAATGCACGACCGTATCCGCGGCTTCTTCCCGCAGGCGCGTTTCGAGGAAATCGACAATGCGGGGCACTGGCTGCACGCCGAGAAGCCCCGCGAGTTCGAAGCCGACGTGGCGCGTTTCCTCGACTCGACGAGCTGAGGAAACCCCGCCGCTTCGATCACGCCCCCGGCTTCATCATCCGACGGATCAGGTGATCGCGCTTGACGTATTGGTGATAGAGCGCGGCCGCCACATGCAGCCCGGCCAGCCACAGCAACAGGGTCGTCAGGATCGAGTGCGTCTCTGCCGCCCATCCAAGCTGCCCGTAATAGGCCACGAGCCCCGCAACCGGGATCGCGAACAGCGTCACGTAGAGCAGCCCGTGGACTGCGGCCGCGCCACGGCGGAAAATGGCGGGATCGTTCTCCGGCGGCTCGGGTGCGCCATGGGTCGCGCGCAGTATCAGACGCCAGATCGCGAGCACGAGCACCGCGATCCCCAAGACGATATGGCCATAGGTCAGGATACCGGCGTCAGCCGATCCACTCTCCATCAGATCGTGGAAAGTGTGGCCCATCGCGTCATTGAACAGATATTGGACGATGAGCAGCAGAACGACGGCCCAGTGGAGCCAAATCTGGGTTTTCGAATAGCCGGAAGCGTAGGACATATTACCTCTTTGAATTGACGAAACGCCGCCGCGCCTCGCCGGACTAGCGCGGCGAAGGCGCAGAGGTTCCGCCCTTCACGAAGTTGGGATTGTCCCGACGCCTGTGCCGCGCCGCGCCGTCAGGCGTTTTCGCGGATCATCTTGGCGATATACCACGCAACCGGCACGGCGACGAGGAACCCGATCACCGCAGAGACGATCATCGCGTTGGTCGTGAACATGTTCATCGTCAGCGCGGCAGTGATGAGAATACCCGCGAGGGTCGGTCCGACGAGGGCGTAGATGATACCGAAGAGGCGCATGTCTGATCTCCATTGAGCGGCGCATTTCGGTCGTCAGAGTGACTCCGATCACGCGGATGTGACCTTGATCCGCATCAAGTCCGCGCGGTCGCCGCTGCGGCAGGGCGTCGCATCAGCAATCGAGCTGGAAGCGCGCCTCGCCCGTATCTCCGGGCAGCGAGGGCGATCGGTAGAGCCCGCCCGCCGGTCCCGCGACCTTGCAACCCGACACCTGCTCTGCCGCGCGGATCATCAGGGGTGGCACGCGCCCCCGCTCTGCCCGGCGCAGATAGCCCATGCGCACCACCTCCGCCCGGTCGCCCTTGAGGAAGACGACGAAATCGATGCCGTCGAGCGTGATGTCATGCCGGGATGCTCCGAGGAACTGCGGCGCCGGGGAGGCGCAGCCCGCGAGAAGGCAGAGGCTCAGAAAAAACGGGGCTTTAGACATTGAAAGGCTCCGGGGAGGGACAACCCGGAGCCTTTCAGAGCTTAATTAACAAGAAGTTAACCAGCTCGGGCGGAGTGTGCGGCCCCCGCGAGGGACAAAGCAGGGGCCGCAAGACCGTTCTGACAGGGATCATGCCTGGCGGGGCGGCCAGAACGGGTCATTCCTTTTGATACGCCGCTCGGTCCAGAGACCTGCGGGAATTCCTAAGACAAGGCCGACGATCACGGCGAACGCGAATTCCTGCCATCCGACAAAGCCGAAAGTCAGAGCTGCGATCACCACGACCCCGGTCACGACGAGGGCCGAGAGGGCGGCGAGGAAAAGGCGCAGGGGCTTTTTCATTCGGGCTCTCCCTTATGTGCTCGATGGCAAAACGCCGCTTCTTGCCTCCAGTTCCACGGAACCGTAAATTTTTTCGTACGTTGGCCGACAATGGCTTAATAGGAGAGCGTAAGAGATGACGAAATCGGTTCAAATGGCAGCAATGACCGTGATCCTTCTGGGCCTCGCGGCCTGCAACACGGTGCAAGGCGCGGGTCAAGATCTGTCCGTCGCAGGCAGCACCATCGCAAGCGAGGCGCGTCAGGCGCGCTAAATTCCACGCTTGATAGCTCAGTGAAAAATCAAAGGCCCCGGAGATTTCCGGGGCCTTTTCTTGTCTCAGATGTCCGGGATGCGCCCGGCTCAATAATTCACATGGGCGACGCGGTCTTTCATCGACTCGCCCGGGTCCGACGAGAGCAGGATCTTCGCGCCCGCGACCAGCGCGTTGCCGCTGTCCCAGATCTCGGCCTGATCCGCATCGAAGCGCAGCAGCACCAGCTTCGGGTCGTCCTTTCCCTCGTACCAGGCGCCGATGAAGGGGTTCCACAGCCGCTCCACGACCTGCGGGTCGGTGCTCTCGGTCAGACGCCCCGTGACGGTCGCGAAGACCTTGTGGCCCTTATCCGCGAAGGTGAACATCGCCCCCGCACCGGGGGCCAGCCCGTCCATCAAGTCCGTGTCGCGCGCAGTGAAGAACCACACAGGGCCGGGCTTCTCCTCGACGATCGCCGTCATCGGACGCGGGGCCGCCGTCTCGACGCCAGCCCGCGCCAGCATCACGGTGCGATCCGAGTCGAGCGCGTCCCAGAAATCTTTCTCGATCTTGGCTTGGTCGGTCATGTCGTTTCCTCCTGAAATAGGTCTGGGAGGAGAACGTGAGGGTGGTGCACCATGTTCCGACTTAGAGAAAAGCGCGGCAACCGCCGCGCTTTTCCGAAGATCAGTTAGGTGCAGGTGTTCGGAACACCTTTTGATACAAGCTCTTGCCAATCGGCCCCAAGCTGCTCGCGCGCCGAAAGAGCGTTGCGTGCCTCGGGCGATCCCTCCGGGATCATGCGCACAACCATGCCCTGCGCGAAATTCGTGTTGAAACCGCTGAAGATATCACCCTGCATCCCCATGTCAGAGCGGTCACCCATAATGATGAACTTGTCGCCGCCGCGCCGGATCACCTCAATCGCTGCGGCCCGGAATGCGACGTTTCTTGCACCCGTCGGGCCACAAGCGGGAGCGGCATGTGTGTCGATCTTGAACGTATCGCGCGACATTGGCTGCACGTCGGTTGTCGCACAGCCTGCAAGGGTAAGCGCGGCAAGGGTAACAATAAGAGTGCATCTATTCATTTCACTGCTTTCTTAATGGCTTAGTGTCTTGTGATACACGATATCTCTCGCCCAAATCGGGCGATGAAACGGCATCAAAGCAGTTGAAATTTGTTATGCGCTCACAACCATGTGAGCATGCGTGAGGCGACCTAGCGTCACCTCACTCGTCCATCTTCAACGCCGCGATAAACGCGCTCTGCGGGATTTCGACTTTCCCGAATTGGCGCATCTTCTTCTTACCGGCCTTCTGCTTTTCCAGAAGCTTCTTCTTCCGGCTCGCGTCGCCGCCGTAGCATTTCGCGGTCACGTCCTTGCGCATCGCCGACAGCGTCTCGCGCGCGATCACGCGGCCACCGATGGCGGCCTGGATCGGGATCTTGAACATGTGGCGTGGGATCAGGTCTTTCAGCTTTTCGCACATGGCGCGGCCGCGGGCTTCGGCGCGGTCGCGGTGGACCATGATCGAGAGCGCGTCGACCGGCTCGTCATTGACCAGAATCGACATCTTCACGAGGTAGTCCTCGCGATATTCGGTGATCTGGTAGTCGAAGCTGGCATAGCCCTTGGTGACCGATTTCAGGCGGTCATAGAAGTCGAACACGACCTCGGCCAGCGGCAGGTCATAGACCACCATCGCGCGGCCACCGACATAGGTCAGGTCCTGCTGGATGCCGCGACGGTCCTGACAGAGCTTGAGCACATCGCCCAGATATTCGTCCGGCACGAGGATCGTCGCCTTGATGCGCGGCTCCTCGATATGGTCGACATAGGTCAGGTCGGGCATGTCGGCGGGGTTGTGAAGCTCGATCACCTCCCCGTCCTTCATGTGGATCTTGAACACCACCGAGGGCGCGGTGGTGATCAGGTCGAGATCGTATTCGCGCTCCAGACGATCGCGCACCACTTCGAGGTGCAACAGCCCGAGGAAGCCGCAGCGGAAGCCGAAGCCGAGCGCGGCCGAGGTTTCCATCTCCGCCGAGAAGCTCGCGTCGTTCAGCTGCAGTTTCTCGATCGCGTCGCGCAGCGCCTCGAAATCGTTCGCATCGACCGGGAAGAGACCGCAGAACACCACCGGAATCGAGGGCTTGAAGCCCGGCAGCGCCTTGGCGCAGGGCTTCTTCTCATGGGTGATCGTGTCGCCGACCTTGGTGTCGCGCACCTGCTTGATCGAAGCGGTGAAGACGCCGATCTCGCCGGGGCCCAGCTCGTCGATATTGACCATCGCGGGTTTCAGAACGGCGAGACGGTCGAGCTTATACGTCGCCCCCGTCTTCATCATCTTGATCTGGTCGCCCTTCTTGATCACGCCATCCATGACGCGGATCAGAACGACGACGCCCAAATAGGGGTCGTACCACGAATCCACCAGCATCGCTTTCAGCGGCGCGTCGCGGTCGCCCTGCGGGGCGGGCAGACGCTGCACGATGGCTTCCAGCACGTCGGGAATGCCCAGACCGGTCTTCGCGGAAATCTCGACGGCGTCCGAGGCGTCGATCCCGATCACATCCTCGATCTGCTCTTTCACGCGCTCCGGCTCTGCCGCCGGAAGGTCGATCTTGTTCAGGACCGGAACGATCTCGTGATCCGCGTCGATCGCCTGATAGACGTTGGCGAGCGTCTGCGCCTCGACGCCCTGCGAGGCATCGACGACCAGCAGCGAGCCTTCGACCGCCTGCATTGAGCGCGAGACTTCATAGGCGAAGTCGACGTGACCGGGGGTGTCAATCAGGTTCAGCACATAGGTTTTGCCGTCCTTGGCGGGATAGTCGATCCGCACCGAGTTGGCCTTGATCGTGATGCCGCGCTCTCGCTCGATATCCATCGCGTCGAGGAGCTGGTCCTTCATATCGCGTTCGGCCACGGTGCCGGTCAGCTGGATCAGCCGGTCGGCAAGCGTGGATTTACCGTGGTCGATATGCGCCACGATGGAGAAATTGCGGATGCGATCAAGATCAGTCATGGGCGCGCGTATACAGGGGAAAAAGCGGGCCGGGAAGAGGGATTGAACGCCATCTGCCATTGACCTCGGCCCGGTCGCGTCCGACATATCGCTGAGACACGAAATACCGGAGACGCAAGATGATCTATTCCGTTCCGAACATGACCTGCGGGCACTGCAAAGCCTCGGTCGAGGCCGCGATCGAAGAGGTCGGCGGCAAGGCCGATGTCTATCTGGAAGATCGCGAGATCGAGGTGGAAGGGCTGCCCGAATCCACCGTGATCAGCGCCCTGAAAGGTGCAGGCTACGAGGCCACCCCGGTCGAAGAGTGATCTGGAGGGCGGACGCCATCCAGATGTAGTGGACCCGCGCACGCGCAACGCGACGGCTAGGAAACGGGTTCCCTCCCCTGGCCCGAACCGGCGGAATCCTGCCTGTTTTATTGCCCGCTTTTTGAATTTGAGTTAGAATCGCGGACAAATGAGCAGGCAGGATCGGCAAACACATGCCGGCCGCAACGACAAAGGGGCAGTAGATGACTTTCAAAACGACACTCGGACTCTGCGCGTTCTCGGGCGCGATGGCGCTCGCTTCGATGGCCTCGGCCGGGCCGATCGACAATGCGTGTCAGAAAGCGGGCCGCGCCAGCAATCCCGGCACCTGCGGCTGCATCCAGCAAGTCGCGGACATGACGCTGAGCCACCGCGACCAGCGCCGCGCCGCCAGCTTCTTCCACGATCCCGACCGCGCGCAGGAAGTGCGCATGTCCGACCGCAAGTCGGATTCGGACTTCTGGGACCGCTACAAGAACTTCGCCGCAACCGCGGAAGGCTTCTGCAAGTAAGCGCCTGATCGGCGGCGCGGCCTACTGCCCGCGCCGCTGTTCTTCCTCGTCGGCGAGGAGATCGGCAATCAGCTGATCCGCGCCCGCCTCGATCAGATCGAGGGCTTCATCGAAATTGCGGGTGAAATAGGGATCGGGCACATCGCGCGGCCCCTCCGGCCCGTCGATGAACATCTGCACCTGTGCGCGCATCTCGCGCGGCGCCCCGTCGAGCGCATCGCGCAGGTTATTCTCATCCATCGCGAGGATCACATCGAACCCGTCGTAATCGGCGGGCTGGATCTGCCGTGCGCGCAGGCTGCGCATGTCATAGCCGCGCGCCTCGGCGGCGGCGATCATCGGATCATAGGGCGGTTCGCCCAGATGCCAGGAGCCGGTGCCCGCACTGTCGAACTCGATATCGAGCCCCGCTGCGGCGGCCTTGTGACGGGTCACCGCTTCGGCGGCGGGCGAGCGGCAGATATTGCCAAGGCAGAGAAAGAGGATACGCATAGGGAAAGTGATAACGGAGGGCGCAGCGATGGCCAAGGTCGTGATTCTGACCGGCGCGGGAATTTCTGCCGAAAGCGGCATCCGCACGTTTCGGGCAAGCGACGGTCTTTGGGAGGAACACCGCATCATGGACGTGGCGACGCCGGAGGGCTTCGCGCGCGACCCTGCGCTGGTGCACCGTTTCTACAACGCGCGCCGGGCGGCGGCGCGGGCGGCCCAGCCGAACCCCGCCCATCTCGCGCTGGCCGAGCTGGAGGCCGCTCCGGGCCACGAGGTTCTGGTGGTGACGCAGAATGTCGATGACCTGCACGAGCGCGCCGGCTCTCAGAACGTGATCCACATGCATGGCTCGCTCTTCGGCGCGCTGTGCCACGCGTGCGACCATCGCTGGCCCGCGCCCGAGGCGATGCAGCCGCAAGACACCTGCCCCGGCTGCGGGCGAAAGGCCACACGGCCCGACATCGTCTGGTTCAACGAGATGCCCTATCAGATGGATCGCATCATCCGCGAGCTGGAGGCGGCGGATCTGTTCGTTTCGATCGGCACGAGCGGCAATGTCTACCCTGCGGCAGGCTTCGTGCAGGACGCCGCGATGTGCGGGGTGGAGACGCTGGAACTGAACCTCGACCCCTCGGCGGGCAGCACGATGTTCGACACATCGCGCGAAGGCCCGGCGAGCGTGCTGGTCCCCGAATGGGTGCGCGAGCGGCTGGGGGCGCGATGAGAGGAACGGCGGGGCGGCTCACCGCCCTGCCCTCTCGTCAGTAGCTGTATTCGGCGTAGATCTTGCTCAGATCGCCATTCCACTCGCCGTGATATTTCTCGAGAAGCTCGTCGGCAGGCACGCGGCCCGTCTCGACGCTCTCTTCCAGCGCGTTGAGGAAATGGGTCTCGTCGGGGATCATCCCGCCCGCGCCGGGCTTCGCCCGCGCCGCCAGACCGGATTTCGCGATCGCCACCGTCTCGCGTGCGAGGTCATGCAGCTTCACGCCGTTGAACTCGCCCTGCAGCGCATCGACCGCCGCCGCGCGGCGCAGACCTTCGCGGGTCTCGTGATCGAAGCCCTTCACCAGATCCCATGCCGCATCCAGTGCGGTCTGGTCGTAAAGCAGACCGACCCAGAGCGCGGGCAGCGCACACAGACGCCGCCACGGCCCGCCATCGGCACCGCGCATCTCGATGAACTTCTTCGCACGCGCCTCGGGGAAGACGGTGGTCAGGTGATCGGCCCAATCGCTCAGCGTCGGCTTCTCGCCGGGCAGCGCGGGCAGCTCGCCCTTCAGGAAGTCGCGGAAGGACTGGCCCAGCGCGTCGATATACTTGCCGTCGCGATAGACGAAATACATCGGCACATCGAGGACGTAATTCACGTAGGCCTCGTAGCCCGCGCCCTCTTCGAACATGAAGGGCAGCATGCCCGTGCGCGCATCGTCGAGGTTCTGCCAGATATGGCTGCGCCACGATTTCATGCCGTTGGGTTTGCCGTCGAGGAAGGGCGAATTGGCGAACAGAGCGGTCGCGACCGGCTGCAGCGCCAGCGCCACGCGCATCTTCTGCACCATGTCGGCTTCCGAACCGAAGTCGAGATTCACCTGCACGGTGCAGGTGCGATACATCATCTGCGTGCCCAGCTCGCCCACGCGCCCCATGTAATCGGTCATCAGCCGGTAGCGCCCCTTGGGCATCATGTGCATCTGGTCCTGCGTCCAGATCGGGGCCGCGCCCAGACCGATGAACTTCACACCAATATCGTCGGCGACCGACTGCACTTCGCGCAGGTGTTCGTTCACCTCGTCGCAGGTCTGGTGGATCGTCTCGAGCGGCGCGCCCGAAAGCTCCAGCTGACCGCCCGGCTCGAGGCTGACATTCGCGCCGTTCAGTTCCAGCCCGATGATCTTGCCCTGCTCTTCCACCGGCTTCCAGCCGAAGCGGTCGCGCAGACCTTCCAGCATCGCCTTGATCGACCGCGGGCCGTCATAGGGCAGCGGCAATTGCTTGTCCGCGCAATAGCCGAATTTTTCATGCTCGGTGCCGATGCGCCAGTCGTCGCGCGGCTTCTCACCTTCGGCCAGATATTCGGCCAGTTGCTCGAAGCGCTCGATCGGGCCACCGCCCTGCTGCGGAATGGACATGTCTTTTCTCGCGTCGCTTTATGGAGCGCCACAGGTGGCGCGGGGGCTAGCTCAAGTCAAGCGTGAAACCTGTTTGCGGGTCCAGAGGCTCTGTGCGGCAGTCTTTTGGTCAAGCGCGGCAGAGATCTTCCCCATGTCGATCCCCGGCAGGCTCGCGAAGGCATCGTAGAGCGCGTCCGCCCCCGCCGCATCGAGCGGGATCAGCAGCGCCTCGCCCGAGAGGCTGCGCAGCCGCCAATATTGCTGGCCCTGCAGCGTCAGCAGACGGATTTCCGCCAGTTCGCGCAGCGGCAATTCGCCGCCCATCCCGAGAGCTGAGACATTGCTGCCCGGCCCCGCAATGGCGCGCGCCCTGCTGGCCGCGAAATAGGAGATGCGGCCCTCGTCGATCTCGACCAGACCCGGCGCATTTGTTTCACGCGCGAAGCGCAACCGCCGCCAGCCGATCAGCGCCCAGCCAAGCCCGAGCGCGACCGCGATCAGTCCCAGCGGCATAAGGATCAACCCGCCGAGCCAGATCAGCCACGCACCGAACGCCACGACGACGCCCGCCGCGATCACCTCGCCCCAGCGCTTGAAACCTTCTGCGACCTCGGGACGGATCACCGCCAGTCTCCCAGCGCCGATTGCCACAATGTGATCGCCGCGCAAACCGCCGTATCGGCGCGCAGGATGCGCGGGCCGAGGCTGACCGGAGTGACGAAATCTCGGGCGCGGAGCGCCTCGCGCTCGGCCTCCGAGAACCCGCCTTCGGGACCGATCAGGATCGCCCAAGGGCCGGGCTGCAGCCCCGCGAGCGTCTCTGCGGGACCAACCAAAGCCTCATCCGCCCAAAGGATGCGGCGGCTCGGATCCCAGCCATCCAGCAGCTTCTTGAGCCCCTGCAAATCCTCAACGGGGGGCACATAGGTGCCCAGACATTGCTCCGCCGCTTCCTTGGCATGGGCCTGCAAGCGGTCCTGACGGATGCGCGCGGAATTGGTGAACTCGGTCTGCACCGGCAGCACCTTGGCGCAGCCCAGCTCGGTCGCCTTCTCGACGATGAAATCGGTGCGCTCTTTCTTGATCGGCGCGAAGATCAGCCAGAGATCGGGCGGCGCGAGCTGCGGCGCGGCCTGCTCGACACAGGCCAGAATGCCGCGCTTCTTGTGAGCCTCGACGACCTCCGCCGTCCACTCGCCATCGCGTCCGTTAAACAGCGCGACACGGGCGCCCACGGCCAGCCGCATCACCGCAAAGAGGTAATGCGCTTCGTCCTGAGTCAGAGGCACGGCTTGCCCCGCGCCCAGCGGGTGCTCTACACAGAGCCTGATCTTGGCACGTTCCATGAGGCGGACTGTATGAGCGGAAAAACCGAAACGCCAGAGGCGGCAAACGCGAGCACGGGCGAGCCCCCGAACGACGCAAACGGCACGGTCGCGGATGCCTATCGCGGCAACTGGGTCGACCGGCTGGCCCCGGCATGGACGCGGCCCTACCTGCGGCTGAGCCGCGCCGACCGTCCGATCGGGACTTGGCTGCTGCTGCTGCCCTGCTACTGGTCGATCGCGCTGGCCGCCGCCTCGACGGGCGGTTTCATCTGGTGGGACCTCTGGCTGGCTGTCGGCGCGTCGATCGGGGCCTTCCTGATGCGCGGCGCGGGCTGCACTTGGAACGACATCACCGACCGCGACATCGACGCGGGCGTGGCGCGCACCCGCTCGCGGCCGATCCCCTCGGGGCAGGTTTCGACGAAACAGGCGCTGGCCTGGGCGGTGATCCAGTCGCTGATCTCCTTCGCGATCCTGCTGACCTTCAACACGCCCGCAATCATCCTCGGGATCGTCTCGCTCGGGCCGGTCGCGATCTATCCCTTCGCCAAGCGCTTCACCTGGTGGCCGCAGATCTTCCTCGGCATCGCGTTCAACTGGGGCGCGCTGCTTTTGTGGGTCGCGCATACCGGCAGTCTGAGCTGGCCGCCCGTCGTGCTCTATTTCGCGGGCATGGCGTGGACGCTGTTCTACGACACGATCTATGCGCATCAGGACAAGGAAGACGACGCGCTGATCGGGGTGAAATCCACCGCGCGGCTCTTTGGCGACGACAGCGCAAAATGGCTGGGCGGTTTCCTGATGACCTCCGTCGCGCTGATGACCATCGCCGTGATGGGTGCGCTCATGCCCGGCGCGTCGCCGCTGCGTCTCGCGATCTCGCTGCTCGCGCCCTGGGCGATAGGGTGGCACATGCTCTGGCAGATGCGCCAACTCGATATCGACGAGCCGGACACCTGCCTGAAACTGTTCCGCGCGAACCGCGATACCGGCCTCATCGCTGCGCTGTTTCTCGCCGTTGGCGCAATCGTGTAACGGCGTTTCGATTGATCCCCGCGCCCCTGCGCCTTAAGGAAACGGGATAAAGATTCCCCGGGGGAGGGCCTGAGACCGATGCGCAGCCGCGCCACCTTGTTGACGATCGCCGCCTTTGTCCTCGCACTCGTCGTGTCCGCTGTCATTGCGGGCGGCGCTGCGACCGTTGTCGAGAAATCCACGAAACAAGAAGTGCGCGTCGCGATGGAGGCGCAGGGCTACGGCTGGATGCGGGTCCATACCGACGGGCTGCAGGTGATCCTCTCCGGCACCGCCCCGACCGAGGCCGAACGCTTCCGCGCGGTCTCCGAGGTCGACAAATACGTCGACAGCTCGCGGGTCGTCGACAATACCGACACGCAGATCACCAAGCCGATCACGCCCCCCGCCTTCTCGCTCGAGATGCTGCGCAACGAGAACGGCATCTCGCTGATCGGGCTGGTGCCCTCTTCGGTCGACCGCGATGCGATCGTCGAGAAGCTCTCGAAAGTCGCGGGCGAGGATGGCGTCACCGACATGCTCGAGAGCGCCGATTACCCGGTGCCCGGCGGCTGGGACGAGGCGATGCAATTCGCGATGACCACGATCGAGACGCTGCCGCGCTCGAAGGTTTCGGTCACCGCCGGCAAGGTCTCGGTACAGGCGATCACCGACAGCCCCTCCGAAAAAGGCCGGGTGGAGACGTCGCTCGCGCGCCGCCGCCCCACCGATCTCAAGCTCAGCTTCGACATCTCCGCGCCGCGCCCCGTGATCACCCCCTTCACCCTGCGTTTCCTCATCGACAAGGAGGAAGGCCCGCATTTCGATGCCTGCTCCGCCGATACCGAGCGCGCACGCGACCACATCCTGGCCGCCGCTCGCGGCGCCGGCGCGAAAGGCACGCTGACCTGCACGATCGGCATGGGCACCCCGTCACCCGACTGGGCCAAGGCCGCGCAGATGGCGATCAAGGCGGTCGGCGATCTCGGCGCAGGTTCGGTGACCTTCTCGGATGCCGATATCGCGCTGGATGTGCCCTCGACCGTCGATCAGCAGAAGTTCGACGATGTCGTGGGCGAGCTGGAATCGAACCTGCCCGGAGTGTTCTCGCTCAAGGCCAAGCGCGAACCGTCCCCCGATGCGAAAGCCGCCCAGGCCAGCTTCACCGCGACCCGCGATGGCGACGGCCATGTCGAGCTCAAGGGCCGCGTGACCGATGCGCGCGAACGCCAGACCATCGAAAGCTACGCCCGCGCCAAGCTCGGCCATGACAATGTTCACGGCGCAACCCGCGTCGACGAGGAGCTTCCCGCCGGTTGGCCGGTGCGCACGCTGGCCGCGCTCGACGCGCTGTCGGTGCTCCATGACGGCAAGGTCACGGTCACCCGCGACGGTATCTCGGTCAACGGCGTCTCGGGCGATCCGCAGGCCTCCGACACGATCTCGCGTATCCTGACGAGCCAGCTTGGCGAAGACGCGCAGATCGACCTGAGCGTGAAATACGACAAGCGCCTCGACGAGGTGCTGGCCCTGCCGACCGGCAAGGAATGCGTGGCGCGCCTCAACGACACGCTGAAAAAGAAGAAGGTCGATTTCGATCCGGGCTCGGCGCAGGTCGCTTCGGAAAGCCTCGACGCGCTCGACGCACTGGCGAAGTCGATGAAGAACTGCACCGATTTCAAGATGGAAGTGGCCGGCTACACCGACAATCAGGGCCGCGAGGAAATGAACCTGCAGCTGTCGCAACAGCGCGCGCAGGCGGTGATCCGCGGGCTTCTGGACCGTGGCGTTCTGATCGGCAATCTCGAAGCGAAGGGCTATGGCGAAGCGCAGCCGATCGCCTCGAACGACACCGAACAGGGCCGCGAGATGAACCGCCGGATCGAATTCGTCCTGCTGGACGAGACGCCGGTGGGCGACGACGCGCTGCCCAATGCCACGGCAGACGCCACGGCAGGCGCAGAAGACGGCGAGCCACATTGGAACGGCGCCGTGACCGATGACGGCGCACCCGCCACCGAGGATGCCGCGCAAGACCAATCCGGCGATGGGGACACCGCCGCCAAACCGGAGCAAGACGCTCCGCAAGAAGAAGAAATTCCGGTCGAGACGCCCGGCGATGAAACGCCGCGCCCGCAATCGCGGCCGGAGGACCTGTCGAAGGGCTGAAGGGACGTCATATGAACAGAACCGAATTCATCATCGCCACAGCGATCATCCTTTTCGTGGCTTTCGCGCTCGGCTGGTTCGCGAGCTGGTTGATCCACCGCCTCACCCGCGTGAGCCAGGCCGATATGGGCGAGCTGGAGCAGATGGCGCAGGCGTTGCATGAAGCCGAAGAGACCCGCGATCAGGCGCTCGTCTATGTCGAGCAGCGCGAGGCGGAACTGGCCAATCAGCTTAGCCAGACCGAGGCGGAACTGCGCGCGGCGATGGATGGTCTGCGCGACGCCCGCCACGAGGCCGAGGAACTGCGCGCCTATATCGAGCGCTCGAAAGAGGCCTGAGCCGCGCGCTCGCCGAGGGCGCGGCATCGGGGCCACGCCCGGCGAAACTCGGACATCTCACGCTTTGGCCCGCCTGTCGAAAGTGGTATCGACCACCTGTCCGCCACGCGCGGCAGACCCGCCAGCCAATAGGTGCGCCATGTTCCAGCCCCTTCCCGTGATGCGCGTCCCCACAGGCACGTCCGCATGAGCGCCGACCCGATGCCCCGCGCTGCAGGCCGCGCCCTGCCCGATGCGATCTGGCCCCTTAGCATCGTCGCCTATTTCATCTTCCAGACCCTCTACCGCACCGCCTTGGGCGGCGCGCTCGGGCTCGACGATGCGCAGATGATCTTCGATGCGCGCAGCTTCGCGTGGGGCTATGGCCCGCAACTGCCGCTTTTCGCGTGGCTGCAGCATCTGGTCTTAATGGTGACCGGGCCGACGATGTTCGGCCTCGCGGTTCTGAAAAACACCCTGCTCTGCGGCACGGCCCTGACCTGCTACGGGCTGATGCGCACGCGGCTCGATCCGCGCCGGGCATGGATCGCGACGCTGGGCCTCGCGCTGCTGCCGCAGATCGCATGGGAGAGCCAGCGCGCCCTGACCCATTCGGTGCTTGCGACCTTCTCGGCGGCGCTGTGCTTTGCCACGATCTGGTGGATCGCGCGCCGCCCCAGCCTCGCGGGCTTCGTGACGTTCGGGCTGGTGCTGGGCATGGGGCTGCTGTCGAAATACAACTTCGTGCTGCTGCCGATCTCGACCACCATCGCGCTGATCGGCTTTCCGGAATTCCGCGCGTCCTTCCGCGACCGCCGCCTGTTCCTGTCGTTGCTGATCGCCGCCGCGATCGCGCTGCCGCCCTATGTCTGGATCCTGAACCATCCCGAGATCGCCTTCGCCTCGGCGAAGAAATTCGACGCCGCCGAAGACGTCTCGCTGGGCGCGCGGCTTATCGGTCCGGTTCTTGCAACCGGTGAAGGCGTGCTGAATTTCCTAGCCTTGCCTTTGCTGGTCGGCGGGCTGCTTTTCTGGCGCTACCGGGAGCACAAACCCGACGCGCCGCAACCGCTGTTGCGGCTGATGCTGCGCGTGATGGTAATCGGCCTCGTGCTGCTGCTGCTCGGTGCGCTTGCGGTCGGAGCGGGGCAGATCAAGGATCGCTGGCTGCAACCGCTGCTGTTCCTCGCAGGCCCCGCGCTTGGCCTTTGGCTTCTGCCCCGGCTTAGTGCGACCGGGCTGCGGCGGCTGCAGCAGGTCTATGCCGTGCTGCTCGTGCTGGTGACGATCGCGCTGCCGATCCATTTCTTTCAGGGCAAGAGCCGCAATGCCGCCCCCTTCGAGACGCTGGTGCCGCAGCTGGTGGCCGCCGTCGGAGCGGATGCGAGCCTGATCGCGCCGCAATGGGAAGGCGCGAATATCCTCTACCGCGCGCCCCGGATGACGGTGCTGAATGCCAGTTCGGACTTTACGAAACCCCTGCCCGGCGGCCCGGCCTTCGTGATCTGGGAAGGCGCGAATGAAACGACCGGCGCGGACCTTCTGCGCGCGACCTACCCGGATCATCCCGACTGGACGACCGGCGAGGTGCAGCAGCTCGCGGCCCCCTACCCCTTCGCGGACGGGAAAAACTTCACCCTCTCCTTCGCGCGGGTCGTGAAGCCCGGCGATCAGCCCCGCTGAGGGGCGCGGATCTCCGGCAAGGCCGCTTTCACCAGCGGGTGCAGGTCCAGCTTGTCGGCCGCCGCGAGGAACGTGTCGCGCATCGTGGGCGCCCAGTTGGCATTGATGTGATCGGCGACGGCATGCGCCTGATCGCCGGGCTGGCTCTCGAAGAACTGTGCGATCTGATTGGCCATCCCGGCGAGTTTCTCAGGCTTCATGCGGTGGCCTCCTGCGGCGCGGTGTAAAGCGCGAGGCCCCGGCCTGCGCGCGCGATAACGGTAAGGCCCGCGTCCCGCGCCTCGCTCACCGCAAGCGCGGTCGGGGCGGAGGGGCCGACGATGACGGGGATGCCGAGCGTCACGACCTTCTGGATCAGATCGACCGAGAGCCGCGAGGTCATCACCAGCGCGCCGCCTGCGGGGGCGATCCCCTGCCGGATCAGCGCCCCGATCAGCTTGTCGAGCGCGTTGTGCCGCCCGACATCTTCGCGCGTCAGCACGATCCCCTTGCCCGGCTGCCAGAAGCTCGACGCATGGGCGGCGCGGGTCTCGTCCTGCAACGGCTGGTGGTCGCGCAGGGTCTCGAGCGCCTCCGCAGCCTGTTCCGGCATCATAGTGAAGCGGGGCGGGCGGACCGGGGACAACTTGCGGCGTGCCTCTTCCAACTGTTCGATCCCGCAGAGCCCGCAGCCCACCGGGCCCATCGTAGCGCGGCGGCGTTCGGCAAAGCGCGCGCCCGCGGGCGCTGCCAGCCAGTTGCGCGCCTCGATCCCGGCCTCGGTCACTTCCAGCTCCTGCCGGGTGATCTCGGACGCGTCCGCGATCAGCCCTTCGGACAGCGCGAAGCCCAGTGCGAAATCCTCCAGATCGGCGGGACTCGCCATCATCACCGCCTGCGTCACCCCGTCGAAGGACAGCGCGACCGGCACTTCCTCGGCGAGCCGCTGCACCGCGCCGCTGGGCATGTCCCAATCCGTCGCTGTCATTCAGCAGCCTCGACGCGGCGGGTCAGCTTGGTCTGCGCCGTATAAAGCTCCTGCCAGTCCGATGGGCCGTTCGACAGCCCCACCTGCACCGCCGTCACCTTGTATTCCGGGCAGTTCGTCGCCCAGTCGGAATTGTCGGTGGTGACCACATTGGCCTGCGTGTCGGGGTGATGGAAGGTCGTGTAGACGACGCCGGGAGAGACCCGATCCGTGATCGTGGCGCGCAGGCTCGTCTCGCCCGCACGGCTTGCCAGACGCACCCAATTCCCCTCGCGAATGCCGCGCGTCTCGGCGTCATGCGGGTGGATTTCCAGCCGGTCCTCGGCATGCCAGACGGAGTTCTCGGTCCGCCGCGTCTGCGCGCCCACGTTATACTGCGACAGGATGCGCCCCGTCGTCAGCAGCAGCGGGAAGCGCGGTCCGGTGCGTTCCTCGGTCGCGACATAGGCCGTGCGGATGAACCGCCCCGAGCCACGCACGAAGCCATCCTCGTGCATCACCGGCGAGCCTTGCGGATGCGTGTCGTTGCAGGGCCACTGCACCGAGCCCATCTGGTCGATCAGGTCATAGGTGACGCCCGCGAAGGCCGGGGTCGTGCGCGCGATCTCGTCCATGATCTCGGACGGGTGAGTATAGCTCCACCCCGCGCCCAGCGCATTCGCCAGCGCCTGCGTCGCCTCCCAATCGGCCAGCCCCGCTTTCGGCGCCATCACCTTGCGCACCGGGTTGATGCGGCGCTCGGCATTGGTGAAGGTCCCGTCCTTCTCGAGGAAGGTCGAGCCCGGCAGGAACACATGGGCGTAGCGCGCGGTCTCGTTGAGGAAGAGATCATGCACGATCACGCAGTCCATCGCGGCGAGGCCCGCGGCCACGTGATGGGTGTCGGGATCGGATTGCAGGATGTCCTCGCCCTGAATGTAGATCGCCTTGAAATCCCCAGCGACGGCAGCGTCGAGCATGTTCGGGATGCGCAGCCCCGGCTCGGGGTCGAGCGTGGCGCCCCATTCGGCCTCGAAGATCGCACGCACGCTGTCGTCTGAGACATGGCGATAGCCCGGCAGTTCATGCGGGAACGAGCCCATATCGCAGGAGCCCTGCACGTTGTTCTGGCCGCGCAGCGGGTTCACGCCCACACCGGGCCGCCCGATATTGCCGGTCATCATCGCGAGGTTGGCAATCGCGATCACGGTGGTCGAGCCTTGGCTATGCTCGGTCACGCCCAGCCCGTAATAGATCGCCCCGTTCGGCGCGGCGGCATAGGTGCGCGCGGCTCGGCGCAGCGCCTCGGCCGGGACGCCGGTCAGCTCTTCGACGGCTTCCGGCGAATGGGCCGGATCGGCGGCGAATTCGGCATAATCCGTCCATTCGTCCCAATCGCAGCGCTCGCGGATGAACGCCTCGTCGAACAGCCCTTCCGTCACGATCACATGGGCCATCGCGGTCAGCACCGCGACATTGGTGCCCGGACGCAGCGGCAGGTGATGCCCCTCGCCCATATGCGGGGTCTCCAACAAGTCGATCCGGCGCGGGTCGACCACGATCAGCTTCGCCCCCTGCCGCAGCCGCTTGCGCAGGCGCGAGCCGAAGACCGGGTGACCGTCGGTCGGGTTCGCCCCGATCACCACGGCGCAATCCACCTGCTCCACAGAGTCGAAATCCTGCGTCCCGGCGGAGGTCCCGAAGGTCTGCTTCAGCCCGTAGCCGGTCGGCGAATGGCAGACGCGGGCACAGGTGTCGGTGTTGTTCGTCCCCATCACGGCGCGGGCGAGTTTCTGCACGAGGAAGGTTTCCTCATTGGTGCAGCGCGACGAGGTAATGACACCGACGGAATCCTTGCCGTGTTTGGCCTGCGCACGCTTGATGCCGTTGGCGGCAAACTCCAGCGCCTCTTCCCACGACACTTCGCGCCACGCATCGGTGATGCTGTCGCGGATCATCGGGTTCAGGATGCGGTCGCCGTGGTTGGCATAGCCCCAAGCGAAGCGGCCCTTCACGCAGCTATGGCCGCGGTTCGCCTTGCCCTCTTTCCACGGCACCATGCGCACCAGTTGATCGCCGCGCATCTGCGCCTCGAAGGAGCAGCCCACGCCGCAATAGGCGCAGGTCGTGACCACCGAACGCTCCGGCACGCCGATCTCGTCGACGGTCTTCTCCTGCAGGGTCGCGGTCGGGCAGGCCTGCACGCAGGCGCCGCAGCTGACGCAATCCGAGTTCAGGAAATCCTCCGTCCCGGTCGAGATGCGGGCGTCGAAGCCGCGCCCATCCACGGTCAGCGCGAACGTGCCCTGCACCTCTTCGCAGGCGCGCACGCAGCGCATGCAGACGATGCATTTCGACGGGTCATAGAAGAAATAAGGATTGGAGTCGTCGCGCGGGATGTAGAGCGGATTGGCCCCCTCCGCCGCGCGCGTCTCGACATGGTTCTCGCCCGGCGCATAGCGCACGTCGCGCAGGCCAACGGCCCCCGCCATATCCTGCAATTCGCAATCGCCATTCGCCGCACAGGTCAGACAATCCAGCGGGTGATCGGAGATATAAAGCTCCATCACCGCGCGCCGCAGCCGCGCAAGCTGATCGGTCTGGGTCTTCACGACCATGCCTTCACGCACCGGCGTCGTGCAGGAAGCGGGCGTGCCGCGCATCCCTTCGATCTCGACCACACAGAGGCGGCACGAGCCGTAGGCATCCAGCATATCGGTCGCACACAGCTTGGGCACGGTGATCCCGGCCTCGGCGGCGGCGCGCATCACGGAGGTGCCCTCGGGCACGCTCACATCCATGCCGTCGATCACCAGCGTCACGGGCGGGCCCGATTTTTCAGGCGTGCCCATATCGGAGAGTTTCGGCCCGTGCACGCCGTCGGGGATGATGAAATCCTTCATTCCGCAGCCTCCATTGAGAGCGAGAATTCTTGCGGGAAAAGCCGGATCGCCGAGCGCACTGGGTAGGGCGTGAAGCCCCCCATCGCGCAGAGCGAGCCCTTCTCCATCACTTCGCATAGCTCATGCAGCAACTCGATCGCCGCCGGATCGCCCGCCGCCACACGGTCGAGCGTCTCGATGCCGCGCACCGCGCCGATCCGGCAGGGTGTGCATTTCCCGCAGCTCTCGATGGCGCAGAACTCCATCGCGTAGCGGGCGAGCGCGAGCATGTCGGCGCTGTCGTCATGCACCACGAACCCGGCATGACCCACCAGCCCGCCCTGATCGGCAAAGGCCTCGTAGCAGACCGGCAGATCGAAATCGTCGGGCCCGTGATAGGCGCCCAGCGGCCCGCCGACCTGCACCGCCTTGAACGGACGACCCGAAGCCGTGCCGCCGCCGATCTCGTTGACCAGCGTGCCAAGCGACATCCCGAAGCCGGTCTCGAACAGCCCGCCATGTTTGACGTTGCCCGCGATCTGGATCGGGATCGTCCCGCGCGAGCGACCCAGCCCGAATTCAGCGTAGGCTGCGCCCCCGTGCGTCATAATCCACGGCACGGCGGCCAGCGAAAGCACGTTATTGACCACGGTCGGCCTGCCGAACGCGCCTTCCAGCGCGGGCAGCGGCGGCTTGGCGCGGACCATCCCGCGCTTGCCTTCGAGCGAATTCAGGAGCGACGTTTCCTCGCCGCAGATATAGGCGCCCGCGCCGACGCGAACCTCCAGATCGAAGGCCGGGCCCTGCCCCATCAGGCTGTCGCCGATGATCGCCGCAGCGCGCGCGGCCTTGATTGCCGCATTCAGCGTGCGGATCGCGTGGGGATATTCCGAACGCACATAGATGAAGCCCTTGGTCGCGCCCACCGCGAGACCGGCAATCGCCATGCCTTCGATCAGGCAGAAGGGGTCGCCCTCCATCAGCATCCGGTCCGCGAAAGAGCCGCTATCGCCCTCATCCGCGTTGCAGACGATGTATTTCTGCGGCGCCTCGGCCCCGGCAACGGTCTTCCACTTGATACCCGTCGGGAAGCCCGCACCGCCGCGTCCGCGCAGACCCGAGGTGGTGACCTCTTCGATGGTCTGCGCGCCGCCCAGTTCCAGCGCACGCTTCAGGCCTTGCCAGCCCTCGTTCGCCTCGTAATCGGCCAGAGACAGCGGATCGGTGCGCCCGCAGCGCGCGAAGGTCAGGCGGGTCTGACTCGCGAAGAAGGGGATTTCCTCGACCGGGCCGAGCGCCTTCGGTTGATCGCCGCCCTCGAACAGCGCGGGCGCGTCCTCGGGCGTCATCGGGCCGAAGCCGTGGCGCACGCCGTCGCGCTCCACCTCGACCAGCGGCTCCAGCCAGATCATCCCGCGCGTACCGTTGCGGATGATCTCAATCGTCTCGCCGCGCAGCCCGGCTGCCGACGCGATCGCGGCAGCGACCTCATCGGCCCCACAGGCTACGGCAGCGGCGTCACAGGGAACCCAGACCTTCATGCCGAGACCTCCGCGACCAGAGCCTCGATCCGTTCGGTACTTGCACGACCGACCAGCTGATCGCCCACCATCGCGGCGGGCGCGCAGGCACACAGCCCGAGGCAATAGACCGCCTCAAGGGTGACGTCGCCCTTCGTTTCTCCGACTTTCATGCCCAGCGCATGCTCCAGCCGCGCGATCATCTCGGTCCCGCCCATCGACTGGCAGGCCTCGGCGCGGCATAGCTTGATCACATGCTTGCCCGCGGGCGCGTCGCGGAAGTCGTGATAGAAAGAGACGACGCCCGCCACCTCGGCCCGGCTCAGCCGCAGCGCATCGGCAATGGGCTGGTAGCAATCGGCGGGCACGCAGCCGTAAGCGGCCTGCACATCGTGAAGAATGGGCAGCAGCGCACCTTCGCGCCCCGCATGATCCGCCAGAATCGCGGCGAGCCTGTCGTCTTCGGTCATATCCATCCTCCCGGCCCCGATGATGGGGCGAGCATGCCCCGGCCAGCAAGTCACGACTGGTTCAATCGCGAACAGGCGCGGACAGGAACCGTCATCGCCGTGCTTGCGCGGGCAGGGGTGAGCCTCTACATCCCTCACATGAGCCTGATCCAACGCCTCCCTTTCGTCAAGAAATCGCCCTTCGTCGCGGTTATCCGTCTGCACGGCGCCATCGGCGTCTCACGCCCCGGTGCACCCGGCCTGTCGGATGCCGCCATGGCCCCGATCATCGAGCGTGCCTTCTCCCGCGGCAAACCGGCCGCGGTCGCGCTGCTGATCAATTCGCCCGGCGGATCGCCCGTGCAATCGGCGCTGATCGCGGGACGCATCCGCAGGCTTGCGGATGAAAAAGACATTCCCGTCCATGCCTTCGTCGAAGACGTCGCGGCCTCGGGCGGCTATTGGCTCGCCTGCGCCGCCGACCAGATCTGGGCCGATCCGACCTCGGTCGTGGGCTCGATCGGGGTGATCTCGGCAGGCTTCGGCCTCGACGAGTTCATCAACCGCCACGGCATCCAGCGCCGCGTTCATACCGCAGGCGGCTCGAAAAGTTTCATGGACCCGTTCCGCCCCGAGAAGGACGAAGACGTCGCGCGGCTCAACAAGCTGCTCGACGACATGCATGTCAGCTTCAAGGAGCACGTGCAGTCGCGGCGCGGCGCGAAACTGCCCGAGGATCGCGACCTCTTCACCGGCGACATCTGGACCGGGCGGCAGGCGCTGGCCGAGAACACCGGCCTGATCGATGGGCTCGGCCATGCGGTGCCGAAGCTGAAAGAGATCTACGGCGAGAAGACCCGCATCGTGCCTTACGCGCCCAAACGCTCGATCTTCCGGCGCTTCGGCGCGCAGATCGGGGGCGAGATGGCCGCTGCCACGGCAGGC
Source organism: Thioclava sp. ES.031 (assembly GCF_002563775.1). Lineage (NCBI taxonomy): Bacteria > Pseudomonadati > Pseudomonadota > Alphaproteobacteria > Rhodobacterales > Paracoccaceae > Thioclava > Thioclava sp. ES.031. Next base: position 3,518,980 of record NZ_PDJO01000001.1, read on the forward strand.
GCTTTGATCGACACGACCGAGGAGCGCGCGCTCTGGGCGCGCTACGGGCTGTAACCGGATGCTCATCAAGGGCATGACACTCTTCCTCGTCGTCATGGCGGTGCTCGCCATGTTCGGCAAGCTGCGGATGCCGAAGATCAAGGGCCCGCGCGGACCCGGCAGGCTGTCGGCGCGTTGTCCCGACTGCGGTCGTCCGAAAATCGGCCGGGGCCCCTGCCCCTGCAAGACGACCTCCAACAGCAAGAGTGCCAAGAAGACGGAGCGCCGAAAATGATCTGGGATTTCGGCGAGATCATCGCCGGGCTGGTGCTGCTGGTCGTGGCGGGTGACCTGCTAGTGAAAGGCGCAGTGGCGATGTCGCTGCGCCTTGGCATTCCTGCGCTGATCGTCGGCCTGACCGTGGTGGCGTTCGGCACCTCCGCGCCCGAGCTGATGGTCTCGGTCGCAGCCGTCCTCGACAAGGCGCCCAGCATGGCGCTCGGCAATGTCGTGGGCTCGAATATCGCCAATATCCTTCTGGTGCTTGGCCTGCCCGCGATCATCTCCGCGATCCGCACCGATCTGCACGACACGCGCGAGAGCTTCGTGCTGATGATGGGGGCGACGGTCCTCTTCATCCTCGTCTGTTTCATGGGGCCGATCGGCTGGGCGCAGGCGCTGCTTCTGCTCTTCGCGCTTGGCATCATCCTGTTCCGGCAGATCCGCGAGGCGCGCGCCCATCGCGCCAATCGCGGCGCGGGCTCCGACCCCGAGACCGAAGCCGATGAAGAGGTCGAAAGCGTCGATCCGAATATGCCGCTCTGGCGCATCGGGCTCTATGTTCTCGCGGGGCTCATCGGGCTGCCTCTGGGGGCGAGCTGGCTGGTCAGCGGCGCTTCCGAGATCGCAAGCGCGATGGGTGTCTCGGATGCGGTGATCGGCCTGACGCTGGTCGCGCTCGGCACCTCGCTCCCGGAGCTGGCCACGTCCATCACCGCGGCACTGAAGGGCCGGTCGGACCTCGCGCTCGGCAATGTCGTGGGCTCGAACATCTTCAACCTGCTCTGCATCATCGGCGTCGCGGGCCTGTTCGGCGACATTCCGGTGCCGAGCCAGATGCTGCATGTCGACCTTTGGGTGATGGCGGCGGCCTCGATCGCGCTGGCCCCGTTCATCTTCGGCAACCGCGTGATCACCCGTGGCATCGGCATCGCTTTCACCGCCGCGTATCTGGCCTATATGGTGGCCCTCTTCATTGGAGGCAGCGCATGAAACGAGCATTGGTGACAGGCGGCGCGAAACGGCTGGGGCGCGCGATGGCGCTTTATCTGGCCGAGCGCGGCGTGGACGTCGCAATCCATTATCACGGCTCCGCGGAGGAGGCGGAGGCCACGGCGGCAGAAGCCCGCGCGAAAGGCGTGCGCGCGGAGATCGTGCAGGCCGATCTGCTGGACGAGGCCGCGACGGCGGAGCTGGTGCCGCGCGCGGCGCAGGCGCTCGACGGGCCGCTCGATCTGCTGATCAACAACGCCTCGATTTTCGAATACGACACGATCCGCTCGGCCACGCGCGAAAGCTGGGACCGGCATATCGGGTCGAACCTGCGCGCGCCCTTCGTGCTGATCCAGCACTTCGCGGCACAGGCCCCGCAAGCCGACCGCTCGGGCACCGAGCCCAAGGCCCGCGCGCTGGTGATCAACATGGTCGACCAGCGGATGCGCAAGCTGACGCCGGAGTTCATGACCTACACGCTCGCGAAGATGGGACTGTGGACTCTCACGCAGACCAGTGCGCAGGCGCTGGCTCCCGCTATACGGGTGAACGCGATCGGCCCCGGCCCGACCCTGCAAGGCGCCCGCCAGTCGGAAGATCACTTCAACCGGCAGCGCGCGGCGACCATCCTCGAACGCGGCGCGGACCCCGCCGATATCGTCGCGGCGCTGGGGTATTTCATGGACGCACCCGCCGTCACAGGGCAGTTGCTCTGCGTCGATGGGGGCCAACATTTGGGCTGGCGGACGCCCGATGTATTAGGTCCGGAATGAGCCTAAAACCGAATCGAAGGCCAAAGTTGTGCACTGCGCGGCGCTTTGTAACAGGACCGTCACAAAAGTATTAATCCTTTCAATAGCTTGGCAAATGTGCAGAAAATTTCTCAATGAAATCAAAGCACTCATGAATTGCTCAAAAAATGGGCAAACACTCTATCAACCCTTATATTAAGGTCGGAACCCACGGTCCCACATGTTTGCCAACAGAGTTATCCCCAAATTTCGTGGACATGTTTTTCCTTGAAAACGTCTTCGCGAGGTTGCAGCCACAGGGGAGAATCGAAACCTGCCCATGAATGACGACGTAGACAGCAACGACGCCCTCGATCCCCCGGCGGCCACCCGCCCGCAACACGGGCTGACGGGCCATGCGCTGATCGCGGATTATCTCAAGCGTCTCGACGGCTCGCCGGGCGTCTATCGGATGCTGAACGCGAAGGGCGAGGTTCTCTATGTCGGCAAGGCGCGCAACCTGAAGGCGCGCGTCTCGAACTATGCACGCCCCTCGGGACACTCGGCGCGGATCGCCCGGATGATCCATGAGACCGCCTCGATGATGTTTCTCACGACGCGGACCGAGACCGAGGCGCTGCTGCTCGAGCAGAACCTGATCAAGCAGCTCAAGCCGCGCTACAACGTGCTCGCGCGGGACGACAAAAGCTTCCCCAATATCCTGATCGCGACGGACCACCCCTATCCGATGATCAAGAAGCATCGCGGCGCGCGCAAAGAGAAGGGCCATTACTTCGGCCCCTTCGCAAGCGCGAGCGCGGTGAACCGCACGCTGAACCAGCTGGAGCGGGTCTTCCTGCTGCGCAACTGCTCGGATTCGATGTTCGAGACCCGCACGCGCCCCTGCCTGCAATATCAGATCAAGCGCTGCTCGGGGCCCTGCGTGGGCAAAATCTCCGAGGAGGATTACGCAGCGCTGGTCGACGACGCGAAGCGCTTCCTGCAAGGCAAGTCCACCACGATCCAGCGCGAGCTGGCCGAGGAGATGCAAAAGGCCTCGGACGAGATGGAGTTCGAACGCGCCGCCGCCCTGCGCGACCGGATCAAGGCGCTGACCAATGTGCAGCAAAGTCAGGGGATCAACCCGCGCACCACCGCCGAGGCCGATGTGATCGCGCTCCATCAGGAGGGCGGGCAGGCCTGTGTGCAGGTCTTCTTCATCCGCGCAAACCAGAGCTGGGGCAATCACGACTTCTACCCCAAGACCGGCTCAGGGGCCGAAGCGCCCGAGATCCTGCAGGCTTTCATCGCGCAGTTCTACACCAACCGCCCGCCGCCGAAGCTGATCCTGCTGTCGCATCCGGTCGAGGATGAGGAACTGGTGAGCGAATTCCTCTCGGAACGCGCCGAGCGCAAGGTCGAGATCACCGTCCCGCAGCGCGGCGAAAAGGCCGAGCTGGTCGAGAATGCCGCGCGCAATGCCCGCGAGAGCCTCGGTCGGAAGATGTCGGAATCTGCTGCGCAGGCGAAACTGCTGGCCGGCGTCGCCGAGGCCTTCGGGCTGGAGAAGCCGCCCCAGCGCATTGAGGTCTACGACAACTCGCATATTCAGGGCGCGCATGCCGTGGGGGGCATGATCGTCGCGGGGCCCGAGGGCTTCATCAAAAGCCAGTATCGCAAGTTCAACATCAAGAACGCCGACCTGACGCCGGGCGACGATTTCGGGATGATGAAAGAGGTGCTGACCCGCCGCTTCACCCGGTTGCTGAAGGAAGACCCGGAGCGCAAATCCGAGGCCTGGCCCGATCTGCTGCTGATCGACGGCGGCGCCGGGCAGGTCTCGGCGGTGCGCGAGATCATGGACGAGATGGGCGTGAGCGACGTCGCGATGGTCGGCGTCGCGAAAGGTGTGGACCGCGACCACGGCAAGGAAGAATTCCACCGCACCGGCCAGCGGCCCATCGCCCTGCCCCGGCAATCGCCGGTCCTCTATTACATCCAGCGCCTGCGCGACGAGGCGCACCGCTGGGCCATCGGCACCCACCGCGCGAAACGCGCAAAGGCGCAGATGGCGAACCCGCTGGACGAGGTTCCGGGCATCGGGGCGGCCCGCAAGCGCGCGCTGCTCGCGCATTTCGGCTCCGCCAAGGCGGTCAGCCGCGCCGCCCCCATCGACCTGATGGAGGTCGATGGCATCTCCGAGGCGATGGCCGAGACGATCCACAATTTCTTCAACGAGAAGGGCTGAGATGACCGATCAAGCCCGCCACCCCCGCGCGCTGACCCGCGTGGCCGATCTCGAACGCGACGGGCTGACCGCCTCGGACACCCGCGCCGATCTGGAGCGCGTGGCCAAAGAGTTCCGCATCCGCGTGACACCCGAGATGCGCGGGGCGATTGCCGATCCGAGCGATCCGGTGGCCGCGCAATTCGTGCCCTCGGCGGCCGAGCTGGTCACCCGCCCCGAAGAGCTCGAAGATCCCATCGGCGACGACGCCCATTCCCCCGCACCCGGGCTGACGCATCGCTATCCCGACCGGGTGATCCTCCACATCACCAAGACCTGCGACGTCTATTGCCGCTTCTGTTTCCGCCGCGAGACGGTGGGCGAAACCGGGCCGCTGCCGGAAGACCAATTGACACAGGCGCTCGATTATATCGCGGCGACCCCGGCCATTCGCGAGGTGATCCTGACCGGGGGCGACCCGCTGACGCTCTCGACACGCAGGCTCGGCACGGTGCTCGACCGCCTCTCCGCAATCGCGCATCTCGACCAGATCCGGCTGCATACCCGCGTGCCGGTCGTCGCCCCCGAGCGGATCACCGAACAGCTTTGCACGATCCTGCGCGCCGCGCCGACCGCGTGGATCGTGCTGCACACCAATCACGCGCAGGAACTGACGCCCGCCGCCCGCGCCGCCATCGCGCGGCTGGTGGATCGCGGCATCCCGATGCTGTCGCAAACCGTGCTGCTGCGGGGCATCAACGCGAGTGCCGACGCGCTGGAGGCGCTGTTCCGCGCCCTCACCAAGCTGCGGGTCAAACCCTATTACCTGCACCATTGCGACCTCGCCCGCGGCACCTCGCATTTCCGCACCACCATCGCGGAAGGCCGCGCGCTGATGGCCGAGCTGCGCCGCCGCTGCTCGGGGACGATGCTGCCGACCTACGTGCTCGATATCCCCGGCGGGCACGGCAAGGTGCCGATCACCTCGGACCACTTCACACCGGGCGACAGCCCCGGAGACTGGTGCGTTACCGACCGCAATGGGACGGTGCACGCGTATCGCGATCCCGCGACCTGTTAACGCGCCCTCTTCCGCTTTGCGAACCACGCAGCTAGGTTGCCTCCCATGAAATGGACCCTTCCCAATATCCTGACTGTGCTCAGGCTCTTGGCTGCCCCCGGTGTGGCGGTCTTGTTCCTTTATTTTTCTCGCCCCTGGGCCGACTGGCTGGCGCTTGCGCTGTTCATCAGCGCGGCGATCACCGACTGGTTCGATGGCTACCTCGCCCGGGCGTGGAAACAGGAGAGCCGCTTCGGCGCGATGCTCGACCCGATCGCCGACAAGGCGATGGTGGTGATCGCGCTGGTGGTACTGACCGGTTATTCGGGCATGAACCCGTGGCTGATCCTGCCCGCCACCGTGATCCTGTTCCGCGAAGTCTTCGTCTCGGGGCTGCGCGAATTCCTCGGCGCAGATGCCGGGCGACTGCGGGTCACGAAGCTCGCCAAGTGGAAGACGACCGCGCAGATGGTGGCGATTGCCGTGCTGTTCCTCGGCACCGGGCTCGCCTATCTCGAACAGGGTCAGGCCCCGCGCGCCGGTGAAGGCGACATCCGGATGGGCGCGAGCCTTGCCGATATCGCGACCCATATGGGCCTTGCGCTGATCTGGATCGCAGCCGTTCTGACCGCGATCACCGGCTGGGACTATTTCCGCAAGGCCCTGCCCTATCTGAAGGAGCCGAGCCATGATTGACGTGCTCTATTTCGCTTGGGTCCGCGAACGGATCGGCCTGCCGCGCGAGAAGGTCGAGACGCAGGCCAAGACCGTGGCCGATCTGGTCGAGGAGCTGAAGGCCCGCGAGCCGCGCTACGAGGCGGCCTTTGCCGACATTTCGGCGCTGCGCGTGGCGCTCGATCAGGATCTGGCGGAGTTCGATGCGCCGCTCGAAGGCGTGCGCGAGGTGGCCTTCTTCCCGCCGATGACGGGGGGGTGAGATGAAAGTCTCCGTTCAGGCCGAGCCCTTCGATCTGGGCGCAGAGCTTGCCGATTTCGGCACGGGCCGCGCGGATGTCGGCGCCGTCGTCAGCTTCACCGGCATCGTGCGCGACGACACCGGCGCGATGGAGGCGCTGGAGCTGGAGCATTACCCCGGCATGACCGAACGCGCGATCGCTGGCATCGTCGATCAGGCGGTCGAACGTTGGTCCCTGTCGGACGTGACCGTGATCCACCGCCACGGACGGCTGGGCGTGGGCGAGCAGATCATGATGGTCGCCACCGCCGCGCGCCACCGCGTCGCGGCGTTTGAAGCCGCCGAGTTTCTGATGGATTACCTGAAATCCCGCGCTCCCTTCTGGAAGAAGGAACACGGTCCCGAGGGCACCTCCTGGGTCGCTGCGAAGGATGAAGACGAGGACGCGCTGAAACGCTGGTGATCAGTCGCCCAGCTTGGCGTGCACCTCGTCCAGATCGACCTCGCCCACCGGCATCTTGTTGTCCGGATCGTCGAAATCGTATTGGAACAGCTGGAAATCCTTCTTGTAGATTTCCCAGATCAGGTGGCGCGACAGGTCGTCGAAGTAATCGCTCACCTTATGCGCGCGCTTCGGCCCGTGCCCTTCGGACTCGTTGAACCGCGGCACCTTGGCCAGATCGACCTTCACCGGCGTCTCGACCGCGTCGAGCACCGACTGCATGCCTTCGTTGAATTTCTCGGTGAAGAAGATGTTGTCGTAGCGCCCGCCATTGACGATGAAGGTCGAGATATGTCCCGACATCGCCGACCAGTGAATGTCCGGCTCCATCGGGCGGCGCCAGCGGATCGTGTCGCGCGCAAACAGCAGGAAGCGGCGGAACGAGGCGATCTGGTCGAAATCGAAATTGTCCTCCGGAGAGCCGACCTCGATCCCGTATTTCTGGATCAGCTGCGGCACCAGCTTGCCGCGATAGCGTTTGCCGTTGCGCTGGATGCCCGCGATCTTGTCGAAGAAGGACGACAGGATGCGCTGATAGGGATTGCGCACGCAGGTGAAGGCGTAGCTTTTATGCGCCAGCACGTTTTCGGTGATCGGCGTCTGGCTTTCGTCCTGCGACCACTTATGCAGCCCGGCCTTGGAGTCGTGGATGTCGCCGTCGAAGAATTTCCCGTGATCGGAATAGAACATGATTTGCCCGATGGAGGAGCAGGCGCATTTCGGCACGACGCGGTACACCATGCTTTCGCTCTCGGTCATCCAGGTTCCGGGAAATCCCATTCAAAGCCCTCCAGAAGGTCGCATACCCGTGACCGGGTAACGCAGACATAATAAATATCGAGTAAAGAGCAAAGAAGTCCTGTCTTTTCAACGCTCATTCCGGCTAACAAGTCGGATAATACCAGCAAGTGACATCGCATCGTTTCCCGTATGGCCCGAATCGCCTTTATTCTTCTGACCCATAAGGATCCTGACGGGATCATCGCGCAGGCGGAACGGCTGACGCAGACGGGCGATTATGTGGCGATCCATTTCGACGCGCGCGCCAAGCCCGAACATTACCGCAAGCTACGCAGCGCGCTCGATGCCAACCCCAATGTCACCTTCGCGAAAAAGCGCGTCAAATGCGGCTGGGGCGAATGGAGCCTCGTCGCCGCGACTTTGGAGGCGGTAAAAGCCGCGGTCGCCGATTTCCCGCGCGCCACGCATTTCTACATGCTCTCGGGCGATTGCATGCAGATCAAATCGGCCGAATACGCGCATAACTTCCTCGATGCGGAAGAGGTCGACTACATCGAAAGCTTCGACTTCTTCTCGTCGGGCTGGATCAAGACGGGGATGAAGGAAGACCGGCTGGTCTATCGCCACTGGTTCAACGAGCGCAATCAGCCCAAGCGGTTCTACCTCGCCTATAACCTGCAAAAGCAGCTGAAGCTGTCGCGCGAGGTGCCGAGCGATCTGCAGATGATGATCGGCTCGCAATGGTGGTGCCTGCGCCGCCGGACGATGGAGCAGGTGCTCGATTTCATCAAGGCGCGGCCCGATGTGATGCGGTTCTTCCGCACGACCTGGATCCCGGACGAGACCTTCTTTCAGACCATCGTCCATCACCTGATCCCCGAGACCGAGATCCGCACCCGGACGCTGACTTTCCTGATGTTCACCGATTACGGGATGCCCGCGAATTTCTACAACGACCATTACGATCTGCTGCTGGCACAGGATTACCTCTTCGCGCGCAAGATCAGCCCCGAGGCGCGCGACCTGAAGCAGCGTCTGGGCGAGTTGTGGACGCGCGAGGGCGTGGACTTCGCCGTTTCGAACGAGGGCCGCGCGCTGCATCGCTTCCTGACCGGGCGGGGGCGCATTGGCCGTCGCTTCGCACCGCGCTTCTGGGAGGCGGAGGCGACCTTGGGCCGCGAGCGCACGCTGACCCTGATCCTGTGCAAGAAATGGCATGTCGCGAAACGGCTGGTGGCCGAGTTCCGCAAACGCTCCTCGATCCCCGCGCTCGATTACGTCTTCAACGAGATGGGCCCCCTGCCCGATCTCGGCGGCATCGAAACCAGCCCGGAAAAGCGAAACCGTCACCGCCGCGCGCTGATGCGGATGGTCTTCGACCACGAGAACGCCGACCGCATGGTGATCTGCGTCGACCCCGCCGAGCTCGACGTGATCGAGGATTTCACCCGCGACAAATGCCAGACCCGCATCCTCGAGATCGAGTGCCAGTTCTCCGACGACTATCTCAAGGGGCACGCACAGCGCGTCGGCCTCGCGGGGCAGCATACGCCGCCGCAGGTGGTCGATCAGATGCTGCCGACAATCCGCGCCGATCTGCACCACGAATCCGAGCGGCTCCGCGATGCCGAGTTCGAGAATTACGCCCTCATGCGCGAGGGCGGCGAGATCGAAGACAACGCCCGCGCGCTGGCCCATGCGCTCGACATCCCCTCCGATATGGCGCAGGAATTGGCCGAACTCGACTACATCTTCCGCGACTGAGGAGAGAGGCTATGGCCTATACCTATGACGATCAGAACATCTTCGCCAAGATCCTGCGCGGCGAGATTCCGAACGACACCGTTCTGGAGACCGAGCATACGCTGGCCTTCCGCGACATCGCCCCGAAAGCGCCCGAGCATGTGCTGGTGATCCCGAAAGGCGCCTATGTCGCGCTTGATCATTTCTGCGCCGAAGCGAGCGATGCCGAGATCGTCGATTTCCACCGCACGGTGGCCGAGATCTGCAAGATGACCGGGGCGAGCCCGGGCGAAGGCGGCGAAGGCTATCGCGGCATCACCAATGCGGGCGAGAACGGCGTGCAGGAAGTGCCGCATTACCACCTGCACATTCTCGCGGGTCGCCCGCTCGGGCCGATGCTGCTGATGCGTTAAGTCTTGCGGCGCGCCCTGATCTCGGGCGCGCCAGACAGGCTCAGATGAGCCCGCGCTCTGCAAACAGCGCCTTCACATCGATCTCGGGCCGCGCGCCGTAATGGCCGATCACTTCGGCCGCCGCAGCGCAGCCCATCTTGCCCGCGGTCTCGAGGCCCTGCCCCGTCGCATAGCCGTAAAGGAAGCCGGCGGCGAACTGATCGCCGGCGCCCGTCGCATCGACCGGCACGACGCGCTTGACCGGAACCGTCGCGCGTTCCTCGCCACGGATCAGGATCACGTCGTCGCCCGAGCGGGTGCAGACCACCAGCTCGCATTCCTCGGCCGCCTGTTTCAGCGCCGCATCCAGATCGGTCTGATAGAGCGATTCCCATTCGTGCTGGTTGCCGATCACGTAATCCATCTGGTCGCGCACCAGACGCCGGAAATCGGCGCGGTGACGGTCGACGCAGAACGGGTCCGACAGCGCGATCCCCGCCTTGCCACCGCCCCGGTGACAGCCCTGCGCCGCCTTCAGGAACGCGGCCTTCCCGTGATCCTTGTCGAAGAGATAGCCTTCGAGGAACAGGATCTGCGTGTTCTCCACCACTTCGAGGCTCACATCCTCGGTCGAGACCTCCGCAGAAATCCCCAGATAGGTGTTCATCGAGCGCTCACCGTCGGGCGTCACGAAGATCATCGAGCGCGAGGTCGGCAGCTCCCCATCCGTCACCGGCGGGTTCGGGAAATCCGTGCCCTCGCCATGCAGGGCCGCCTCGTAGAAGCGCCCCAGCGTGTCGTCGCGCACCCGGCCGATAAAGGCGGTCGTGAGCCCGAGATTGCCCAGCCCCGCGATCGTGTTGCCCACCGAGCCGCCCGGTGCCTGCGTGCGCTCTTTCATGGCGCCGTAAAGCGTCTCGCCGCGCTCGCGCTCGATCAGCTGCATGATGCCTTTCTCGATGCCCATATGCTCGAGAAAGCTGTCGTCGCATTGCGCGATCACGTCCACGACGGCATTGCCGATGCCGACGACCTGATACTGTTTCAAAGGTTTTTCTCCTCAAACTGGCACAGATCCTTGATCGGACAGGCCTGACATTTGGGTTTGCGCGCCACGCAGATATAGCGACCGTGCAGGATCAGCCAGTGATGGGCGTGGCGCTGGTATTCGACGGGCACGTTGTCTTCGATGGCACGCTCGACCGCGTCGACATCCTTGCCCGGACAGATGCCGCTGCGATTGCCGACCCGGAAGATATGCGTGTCGACCGCCTGCGCGGGATGGCCGAACCACATGTTCAGCACCACATTCGCGGTCTTGCGCCCGACCCCCGGCAGCGATTGCAGTGCCGCGCGGGAGGACGGCACCTCGCCGTCATACTGATCGACGAGGATCTGGCTCAGCTTGATGACGTTCTTCGCCTTCTGCCGGAACAGCCCGATCGTCTTGATATGCTCGGTCACGCCTTCCAGACCCAACTCCAGCATCTTCTCGGGCGTGTCGGCCACGGCGAAAAGCTTCCGCGTCGCCTTGTTCACCCCCGCATCGGTCGCCTGCGCGGAAAGCGCCACGGCCACCACCAGCGTATAGGCGTTGACGTGCTCGAGCTCCCCCTTGGGATGGGGTTCTGAGGCTTCGAACCGCGCGAAGACCTCTTTCATCGTGGCATAATCGAATTGCTTGGCCATGCTTTCCTAATGCCCGCCACACGCGCGAAGGGCAAGGCCGCGCGCAAACCGCAGCTTTCGGGTCGCGCGGCTGCCACCCGCGCCCTAGGATCGACGAGAACCAAGAGGTGCGTGATGAACGACCACAGCGACATTGCCGAGAGCTACCACTATCAGGTCATCGCCCGCGCGCTGGCCGAGATCGACGCGGCGCAGGCGGCGGGTGAGTTGCTGACGCTCGAGGCGATCTCGGCGCGCCTCTCGATGAGCCCCGCGCATTTCCAGCGGCTGTTCTCGGCCTGGGTCGGGGTCTCTCCGAAACGCTACCAGCAATATCTGACGCTCGACTTCGTACGCGAATTGCTGAGCCAGCGCCTGCCGCTCGACGAGGTGGCCGACCGCGCAGGGCTCTCCGGCACGGGCCGGTTGCACGATCTGGTGCTGCGCTGGGAGGCGATGACGCCCGGCGCGTTTGCCCGCGGCGGCGACGGCGTCACGATCCGCTGGGGGCGGTTCGACAGCCCCTTCGGCCCGGTGATCGCGATGGGCACCGATCAGGGGCTCTGCGGCATGGGCTTCACCGCCGAGATGGGCGAACGCGAGACCTTTGACGACCTCGCCCGCCGCTGGCCGGACGCCCGCTTCATCGAAGACCCCGAGCCGCTGCGCGCCTGGGTCGAGGCCGCGTTCAGCCGACACGGCGAGGCGAAGCTGACGCTGATCGGCGCGCCTTTCCAGATCAAGGTCTGGGAGGCGCTGCTCTCGATCCCGTCTGGGCAGGTCACCACCTATTCCGACATCGCCGAGGCGATCGGCAATCCGAAAGCGGTGCGCGCCGTGGGCACCGCCGTGGGCCGCAACCCGATCTCCTTCCTGATTCCGTGCCATCGCGCCCTGCGCAAATCCGGCGGTCTGGGCGGCTATCACTGGGGTCTGGGTGTCAAACGCGCGATTCTGGGCTGGGAAGGGGCCCGCGCCGAGGCCGATTGAGCGCCCCTCCGCCGGTTCTGCCGAGAAATGATGCGCGGAATTCCGCGCTTCACGAAAAGGGCATGGAACCTGCGCGATTTTTACGCGTATCTTCTCGTCAAGCCTCGAAACATGAGGCGACCAGAGAAGGCAGAGACAGAACATGACCACCGTTCTCAAGACCAAAACCATTCTTCTGAGCGCCGCCGCTGCAATGGCGCTCACCGCTTGTGTGCCGGGCGGCTACACCGGGGCGGACAACCCCGACCAAAGCCCGAACGCAAACCGCAATGCCGGCGCGATCACCGGCGCGCTGATCGGCGGCGCGATCGGCGCGACGAGCAAAGGCGACGAGAAGCTGACCAAAGCCGCAGCGGGCGCCATCGTCGGCGGCGTGCTCGGCGGCGCGATCGGGTCGCAGCTCGACCGTCAGGCGCAGGAACTGCGGCGCGACCTGACCACCAACGGCGTCAGCGTCGTGCGTCAGGGCAACCAGCTGATCGTGACGATGCCGCAAGACGTGCTCTTCGCGACCGACAGCGCGGCCGTACGCCCCGATCTGCAGCGCGACCTGTACACGCTCGCAGGCAGCCTCAACCGCTATCCGGACACCACCGTCGAAGTCGTCGGCCATACCGACAACACCGGCGATGCGGCCTACAACATGCGCCTGTCGCGTCAGCGCGCGCAGTCGGTGGCCAATGTCCTGATCAATGGCGGCGTCCCGAGCTACCGCGTGATCCCGACCGGCCGCGGCGAGGATCAACCTATCGCGAGCAACCTGACCGCCGAGGGGCGTCAGGCGAACCGCCGGGTCGAATTCATCATTCGTCCGAACAACTAAACCGCTCGTCAGAGTGGGAAAAGGGCCGGGGAAACCCGGCCTTTTTTCATTGCCGACGACCCGATCTGGTCATACATCTTTACCACATGGAGGGGTGCATGCCATTTCAGAAGATCGAATCCGAGAAGCTCGCGAATGCTGTCGTGCGCCAGATCGAGCAGCTCATCCTGCAGGGCATTCTGCGCCCCGGTGAGCGCCTCCCCTCCGAGCGAGAGCTGTCCGAACGCCTTGGCGTCTCGCGTCCGAGCCTGCGCGAAGCGGTCGCGGAACTACAGGAGTCGGGTCTCCTGACCACCCGCGCCGGGGCCGGGATCTATGTCGCCGAAGTGCTAGATTCCGCCTTCTCGCCCGCCCTGATCCGCCTGTTTGCGCGAAACGATCAGGCGCTGTTCGATTACATCTCGTTCCGCCGCGACATGGAGGGGCTCGCCGCCGAGCGCGCGGCGCAATGTGGCTCGGACACCGATCTCGCGGTGATCCAGACGCTGTTCTCGCAGATGGAAGCGGCCCATTCCAAGCGCAATCCCACGCAGGAGGCGCAGCTCGATGCGCAGTTCCACATGGCGATCATCGAGGCGAGCCATAACGTCATCATGATCCACATGATGCGCGCGATGTTCGACCTGCTCGCCGAGGGCGTGTTCTACAACCGCTCGATGATGTTCCGGAACCGCGGCACGCGCAGCAAGCTGCTCGATCAGCACCGGGCGATCAACGAGGCGATCCAGCGTCGCGACGCCTCTGCCGCGCGCAAGGCCATCGCAGCCCATATGGAATTCGTCGAGGTCGAGATGGCGGCGATGCGCCGGGCCGAGCGCAACGAGGCCACCGCGCGCTTACGTCTCGAACATAATCGCTGAGCCCACATCACCTCTGAGCCCAAGACAAAGAAAAACCCCGGCCCATCGGACCGGGGTTTTCAATGTCACCCGTTAGGGGAGATCAGTTCAGGCGCTGTTCGACTTCCGAAAGCGAGCTGTCGATCATCGCGGCACGGTCCGACGCGCTCAGCTGCTTGGCGAGCACATCACCAGCGGCGGCCACGGCGACCGACACGGCACGGTCCTTGACCTCTTTCAGAGCCTGCGCCTCGGCCGAGGCGATCTGCTCGTCAGCGGCCTTCAGGCGGCGCTCGATCGAGACCTTCAGGTCTTCCTTGGCCTTCTCGGCAGCGGCTTCGGCGTCGCGCTTGGCTGCGGCGACGATCTGGTCAGCCTGCCCCTGCACTTCGCGCGATTTACGCTCGTAGCTGGCGAGAACCGCTTGCGCCTCGTCACGCAGCTTGCGCGCTTCGTCGAGATCCGAGCGGATGTTCGTCGCGCGCTTGTCGAGCATCTTGCCCAGCATGCCCGGCACCTTCGCGTAGAGCACGATGCCCACGAAGATGATGAAGGCGATGGTCACGATGAAGTTCGTGTTCCAAAGCGAGAAGAACGGACCCGTCGCTGCGAAGGCGGGCTGTGCCGCCACGAACGGAAGGAGAAGCGAGAGTTTCTTCATCGTCTTACCCTTTCAGCCGCGTTTCAACAGCCGCGGTCACGGCCTTGGCGTCAGCCTTGCCACCCAGAGCCGCGACGATCTCGCCGGCGGTGTCCTTGGCGACCTGATCGACCGCTGCAAGCGCGCCGTCGCGGATTTCCGCGATGCGGGCTTCCGATTCCGCGGAGCGTGCGGCGATCTCGGCATCTGCCTTGGCGATAGCCGCGTCGAGGTCCTTTTGGATCTCGGCCTTGGTTTCGCCTGCGATCTTCTGCGCCTGAGCGCGTGCTTCGGCCAGAGCCTTCTCGTAAGCGGCTTCGGCCTCTTCGGCCTTGCGCTTGAAGTCTTCGGCCGCGGCGATGTCACCCGCGATCGTGCCCTGACGATCGGCGAGAACTGCCTCGATCCGGGGCAGTGCGATGCGCGTCAGCAGCCAGTAGATCGCGACCAGAGCGACCACGAGCCAGAAGATCTGGTTCGGGTAGCTCGAGAAGTCGAGCTGCGGCATACCGGCCTTTTGCGCGGTATGTGCCGCGCCTTGGGCCGCATCAGCGGCTGCGTGCGCTGTATTTTGCGTTTCGCTTGCCATGTCGTCCCTCGACCCTGATCACAAATCCCCTTGCGGGTCACGGGATGGGCTCCGAATGAGCCCACCCGCCCTCAAGGAAAAGCGTGCTGGATCAGACGGCGAACATCAGCAGCAGCGCGACGAGGAACGAGAAGATCCCGAGCGCTTCTGCGAAGGCGATGCCGATGAAGAGGGTCGCGGTCTGGCCAGCGGCCGCCGAGGGGTTGCGCAGTGCGCCCGACAGGAAGTTGCCGGCAACGTTGCCCACACCGATAGCCGAGCCGCCCATGCCCATGCAGGCCAGACCAGCGCCGATGTAAGCACCCATTTGAACGATATTGCCTTCCATTGTCGTAACTCCTTGAGGTTGGAAGTGGCAGAAATTTGGTGAACTGGTTCGATCCGTTATCCGGTCAGTGTGCCGGGTGAAGCGCGTCGCGCAGATAGACGCAGGTCAGGATCGTGAAGACATAGGCCTGGATGAAGGCCACGAGAACTTCGAGCCCGTACATCGCGGTGATCGCGAGGATCGACAGCGGGGTGACGGCGATGCCGACGCCCGAGAACAGGATCAGCGGCGCGAAGGCGGCGAACACTTTCATAACCGCGTGGCCAGCCATCATGTTGCCCGCAAGACGAATGGAGTGGCTGACGGGGCGCACGAAGTAGGAGATGATCTCGATGATCGCGAGGATCGGGCGCAGCGCCAGCGGCGCCGAGGCCACCCAGAACAGGCTCAGGAAGCCCGCGCCGTTCTTGACGAAACCGATCACGGTCACCGCAACGAACACGGCGATCGCCAGCAGACCGGTCACAGCGATATGCGAGGTCGTGGTGAAGCCGCGCGGCAGCAGGCCGAGGAAGTTCGAGAAGACGATGAACAGGAAGACCGTGAAGATATAGGGGAAGAACTTCAGCGCGTCCTTGCCCGCCACGTCCTCGACCATCTTGTGAATGAAGCCGTAGGACAGCTCCGCGATGGACTGGGCGCGCGAGGGCACCACGGCGCGGCCGCGGGTGCCGATGACGAGCATGAAGAAGATCGCCAGAACGGCGATCGCCATCCACAGCGTCGCATTGGTCGGCGTGTACCAGTGCACCGGGCCATCGCCGAAGAGGGGCTTAACGATAAACTGATCCATCGGGTGGAAGGTCAGTTCACTGCGCATTTCCTGTTCAAGAGTTGCCACGGTCGTCTTCCTCTTCATCGGCCATGTCGGCCGCACGCTCTTCGTTCATTTCCTTGGCCGAGCGAAGCATTACCTTCACCCCGGCCGCGAGCCCGAGAAGCGTGAACAGCACCATCATCCAAGGCATCGTGCCCATAAGCACATCCAGCCCGTATCCGATGCCGAAGCCGATCCCCAGCCCCGAAACCATTTCGATCACCATACGCCAGGCCATATTCGCCTGGGACAGATGATGATCGGCACGTTGCGGAGGCGGTTCTTGCGTCTTTCTCACTGCCGCAAGCTTCTTCTCAAGCGCTGCGAGGCGCTCGGGATCGGGCTCGTCGGAGCGGTGATCAGGCATGGTTCGGCCCCCACTCAGGTCTCAGCCGTGATAGCCGTGCCCCCCGCCTGAGTCAATTCCGGATAGGCCTCGGAAAGCACCTCGCAACCCATTGATCCGTAACGATTTTGAAAATAGGCCTCAAATTCGCGCCGCGCCAAGCTCACGCGAATGCGAGCAATCGCATATTCAACCGATCGGTTGACGTTTATCGCGCGCCGCCCCATCAAGGAGCGATGCTACCGCCGCCCACCCCGTCTCTCGATGCGATCTTCGCCGCGCTCGCCGATCCGACCCGGCGGACGATCCTGACGATGCTGCTCGAAGACGACATGGCGGTGACCGACGTGGCCGAGCCTTTCGAGATGTCGCTGGCGGCCGTTTCCAAGCACCTCGCGATCCTGACCAATGCCGGGCTGATCTCTCAGGAGAAACGCGGCCGGGTGAAGTGGTGCAAGCTGGAGCCGCTCGCGATGTCCGCGGCCACGACATGGATTCAGGGATTCGGCCAGTTCGAACCGCTGGATTTCGACGCGTTCGAGAAATTCCTCGAAACCGAACTGGCGCAGCTCGAGATCGAGCCGGAGGAGATCGAGCCCGAAGAAACCAGGCCGGTGGAAAACGGGCAAAGCGACGCGCCGCCCGGCAGCGCGCCGCAACACGATTAGATCGAGCCCGCCTCGACCATGTAGTTGTTCGCCGTGCACATCGCCGCATCGTCCGAGGCGAGGAACAGCACCATCCGCGCGACATATTCCGGCTGGATCAGATCCGGCAGGCATTGGTTGCGACGATGCTCCTCCAGCGCCTCGGGCGTGGCCCAGAGCGTTTTCTGGCGGTCCGTCATGATCCAGCCCGGCACGACCGTGTTGACCCGGATGCGATGCCCGCCCAACTCGCGTGCCATCGTGCGGGTCAGCCCGTGCACCGCCGCTTTCGCCGTCGCATAGGCCGGAAAGCCGCTGCCGGCCTCCCACCACGAATTCGATCCCATATTGATGATCGACCCCGCCCCTTTTGAGATCATGTCCGGCGCAACCGTCTGGATCGCGAAGAACATGTGGCGCAGGTTGGTGTGCTGGCGCTCGTCCCAATATTCCGCGTCGATCTCGCGCCAGTCGTGGCGGTCGTCGCGCGCGGCATTGTTCACCAGCACATCCGCCGGGCCGATCTTCTCGCGCAGCCGCCCCAGCGCCTCTTTCATCGCGGCGATGTCGCGCAGGTCGCACAGCTCGTACTCGACGCCCAACCGTTTCGCGATCGCCGCGCTCCCCTCCGCATCGCGGTCGAGAAACCCGACCTTCGCCCCTTGCGCGGCGAAGCCTTCGACGATCAACGCCCCGATCCCCGAGGCGCCCCCGGTCACGATTACGGATTTGCCCTTCAGGCTCGGATAAGTCGCGAAGTCCGGCATCTGCTCCTCCTCTTTTCGCGGCGAGCATCGCGCCCGACGTCACGACTGTCCAGACGGCGGCGACAGGGCCTACGTCACAAATCCTTCGCCCCGGCGTCAGCGGGCTGTCACAGCCCGGGGTAATATGACGCCCGAAGCCCCGAGCCGACGGCCTGCCGCCCGACGCGACACCTCGCCCTCAGGGCCTTCGTCATATCAAGTCATCTTGGGGGTATACATGCCACGCCTTTCCCGTTCGCTCACGCTTTCCGCAGCGCTCACCGCCGCCCTTCTCTCCACCGCGCTGGTGGCTCCGGCCCATGCACAATCCGCCTCCGACGCGGGCGTCCTGAAGGTCGCGCTCTGGGGCGACGAGTTCTACAGCAAGGATCCCGAGGAGAAGGCAAACTGGATCGACCAGACCGTTGCCTCGATGAACGATCACGATCTCGATTTCACGATCTTCGCCGGCGACACCAAGAGCGGCAGCAGCGAATGCACCGATCAGGCGATCGGGGCGGACGTGCAGGCGATCTTCAACCGCCTCGACATGCCGACGCTCTACGCCCTCGGCGACAATGAATGGGTCGACTGCCACCGGACCAACAATGGCAGCTACGACCCGGTCGAGCGGCTTTCTTACCTGCGCAAGACCTTCTTCGATGCCGCAAAGTCACAGGGCTCGAACCCGATCGACGTCGAACGTCAGGGTGCCCCGGGCGAAGCCTATAGCGAGAACAGCCGCTTCGAGCGCAACGACGTGATGTTCGTGGCCCTCAACGTGCCCGGCAGCAACAACAACCTTGTGGTGACCGACAAGCAGTGCACCAAGAAGTCCGACCGCACGCAGGCCGATTGCGATGCCGCAACCGCGGAGTACGAGGCGCGCAACCCGAAGAATGTGGAATGGCTCAAGGAGTCCTTCGCAAAGGCACGCGAGAATAACGACGCGGGCATCCTGATCGACATTCAGGCCGACATCTTCTTCCCCTTCGAACTGAGCGGCGGCGGCTACAAAGACGATTTCCTGCCGACCCTCGACGACAAGAACGGCTTCACCGACTTCTACAAGACCCTCGTCGAGGAGACGCATAACTTCGACGGTCAGGTCCTGCTGGTTCACGGCGACTCGCATTACTTCAAGGTCGACAAGCCCATGCTCCAGCCCGATGGCCGCAGCACCGCGAACTTCACCCGCGTCGAGGTGTTCGGCAGCAGCGACAACAGCTGGGTCGAGATGACGGTCGATCCGAAATCCGATGGCGTCTTCTCGTTCCAACCCGTGGTGCTGAAGCAGTAAGCTGCGCCTGTCGCGGGACTTGCCGGTTCTCCGGCAGCTCACTCCAACCTTAGAGACGGGCGGCGGTTCATTCGTCGCCCGTGTTCCTTTTTCAGCCTCAACGACGCGAAGCGTCGCACCGCAACGAAAAAGGCCGCCCCCGATGGAGCGGCCCTGATCATTCGCGACGACGACAGCTTACTTGCGGTTGTCGTCCTCATCCTCGTCGTCATCGTCCTCGGGCAGGTTGAAGAAGCTGTCCGCGTCCGAGTAATCGGCATTGTCCGCCGCGTCGTCCTCTTCCTCGTTCTCCTGCTTGAGATCGGAGGAGGAGAAGTTCTCCAGACCGGCGATGCCGGAGGGCAGGCGCGGCTCATCGGGCATGCCCAGCGACTGCTCGGTCGAGACCAGCTTGCGACGCTCGTCATCGCTCATCACGCCTTCGGCGGCGGCTTTCTTCGCGGCCTTCTGCACTTCGATATCCAGCTCCGACTGGCGGCACAGACCCAGCGCGACCGGATCGATCGGGGTCATGTTCTGGATGTTCCAGTGCGTGCGCTCGCGGATCGACTGGATCGTGGGCTTGGTGGTGCCGACGAGACGCGCGATCTGCGCATCGGCCAGCTCCGGGTGGAATTTCACCAGCCACAGGATCGCGTTCGGACGGTCCTGACGCTTCGACAGCGGCGTGTAGCGCGGCCCGCGACGCTTATCCTCGCCGACGGCAGCTTTGTTGAACTTCAGCTTGAGCTTGTGCAGCGGGTCTTTCTCGGCCTTGTCGATCTCTTCCTGATCGAGCTGGCTCGAGGCGACCGGATCGAAGCCCTTCACGCCGGTTGCGACGTCACCATCGGCGATGCCCTGCACTTCCAGTTCGTGCAGGCCACAGAAATCCGCGATCTGCTTGAAGCTGAGCGTCGTATTGTCCACCAGCCACACGGCGGTGGCCTTTGCCATCAGGGGCTTGTTCGTCATTGCAGCCATCCTTTACATATCTCTCCCGGGCCGAGAAATCGGCTGCGGCGCGGGAATTCCCTGCCGCGGTCCATTTCTGGAAGGGGAATTGCCGCCTCATATAGTCAATCGCGCGTCGGGAGAAAAGAGAAAATGACTCGTTTGGGCCTTCTGGCCGCAGCCCTGCTTGCGCTTTCGACCGCTGCCCTGCCCGCCCATGCCGAAGGCGAGCGCGCGGGCGATTTCGACTATTACGTCCTCTCGCTCAGCTGGTCGCCCACTTGGTGCGCGCTGACGGGCGATGCGCGCAACTCGCCGCAATGCGATCCGAAGCACGATCATTCTTTCGTGCTGCACGGGCTTTGGCCGCAATTCGAGCGCGGCTGGCCCAGCTTTTGCCGCACGCCGCATCGCGATCCCTCGCGCCAGCAGACCGCCGCGATGGAAGATCTGACCGGCGCGCCGGGGCTGGCCTGGTACGAATGGAAGAAACACGGGCGCTGCTCGGGCCTGTCGGCCACGGACTATTTCGCGCTGGAACGCGAAGCCTATGCCAGCATCGAAATCCCGGACGTACTGGCCAATCTCGACCGCGACGTGCGACTGCCCGCGAAGGTGGTGGAGCAGGCGTTTCTGGAGGTCAATCCCGGCCTCGATGCCGACGAGATCACCATCACCTGCAAATCGGGCCGCATTCAGGAGGCCCGCATCTGCCTGACCAAGGATCTCGAGCCGCGCAAATGCGGCTCCGATACGATCCGCGATTGCAGCCTGCCCAACGCACTGATGGAAAAGGTGCGCTGAGGCGTCAGTCCTCTAGCGGCGGCTGCCGATCTTCCAACGTGGGCAGCTTGTGGCGCGCGGCGACGTCGTGGCTGTGGTCTTCGTCGGCCTTGCCTGCGGCGCAAATCCACGCCTTGGCCTGATCCAATTCACTCAAGCGGAACAGCTTGACCGTGCCGGGGATCATCGGCGCGAAGGCCTGTACGCCCCAACGGATCCAGTCGACATCGCTCACCAGCGCCACGGCGGCGAAATCGCCCAGATGCGACAGGCCCAGCTTGGTGTCGTCCCATGCCGCTTTCGCGGTGTAGCCGTCGAATGCGTCGCCGATGATATAGAGCAGCTTCACCTTGCCCTCGGCGGCGATCTTGGCCTCCACCGCCGGGATCAGGTGCTGCTCGTAAGCCTCCGCGCCGATCGTGCCCTTGGCCTCGAATGCCAGCACATCGGTCGGAAACCCGTCCAGAAATTCAAAGCGTCCTTCGCTCATGACCGCCTCCCCTCGTTGGTCCGCGCACGCCGGAAGCATACACCCGGCGCACGCGGGACGAAAGTTCAGCCGCCTGCAACTTCCAACACGATCTTGCCAATATGCTGGCTCGTCTCCATCCGCTCATGGGCTTTTGCAGCCTCGGCCAGCGGGAAAGTGCTGTCATGGATCACGCGCAGCTTGCCCGAATTGATCATCGGCCAGACATTGGCGCGCAACTGCCGCGCAATCTCGGCCTTGGCGGCATCCGATTGCGGGCGCAGCGTGGCCCCGGTGATCGTGAGACGCTTCACCATGACCTGCGCGAAGTTGATCTCGGCCTTGGGTCCGCCAAGGAAGGCGATGAAGACGAGGCGCGCATCATTGGCCATCGCCTTGATATTGCGCGCGATATAGTCGCCGCCCACCATGTCGAGCACGAGGTTCGCGCCGCCCTCGGCCTTCAGCACATCGACGAAATCGCCCGTCTTGTAGTTGATCGCCGTCGCGCCAAGCTCTTCGCAGACCGCGCATTTCTCGGGGCTACCGGCAGTGGTGAACACGCGTGCGCCCAGCGCCGTCGCGATCTGGATCGCGGTCGTGCCGATCCCGGAAGAGCCGCCATGCACCAGGAACCGCTCGCCCGCCTGCAACCCGCCGCGCATCACCATGGTCGACCAGACGGTGAAGCAGGTCTCGGGCAGACAGGCGGCCGATTTCAGATCAAGCCCCGCAGGCACGGGCAGCGCATGTTCCGCCGGACAGGTCACATACTCGGCATAACCGCCACCGGGCAGCAGCGCGCAGACCGCGTCGCCCACTTCCCAATCCGTGACGCCCGGCCCGATCGCCGCGACCCGGCCCGAGCATTCCAGCCCCGGCAAATCCGACGCGCCCGGCGGCGGGTTGTAGGCGCCTGCACGCTGCAGCGCATCGGGGCGGTTCACCCCGGCATAGGCCACCTCGATCAGGATCTCCCCATGACCCGCAACCGGCACGGCACGGGTGACTTCTTTCAGCACCTCCGGCGCGCCATGTTCGGAAATCTCGACGCAGCGCATCTCGGTCGGCATCTCGACAGGTTTCATCAATGCGCCTCCCGGCCCGGCATGTCGTCAGTGCCTTTCGGCGCACGGATGCCGCCGAGAAGCTTCGGCAGGAAAGGCAGTTTCATCGCCGCACCCTTCACCTTTTCGAACTGCATCACATCCTCGATGCGGCGGTCGAGGAAGGCCCAGGTGTCGGCCTTGCCCTCGCTCTCATCGCCCATCCAGTACAGCACGGTCGAGCTATAGACCCCCGAAAGCGTCATCCGCTTCGTGTACCAGTTGTAATCCTCGCTGACGTCGCCCAGTGCGCGCCAGATCTTGTCCGAGGTCTCCCAGATCAGCTTCGAGCCGGTCGTGGCATTCTGCGGCAGCGCGAAGATCGCGGCCCCGCGGCGCACCAGTTCCGGATCGGCCTCTTCCAGACGGAAGCGCACGGCGGTCGCGATCCGGTCGCGGAACTTCATCCCCGACAGATCGGCCTCTTCCAGACGCTTGAGCATCGCGGCATCGCCCTCGCGGTGATAGGCCACCGCCAGATCGACGGCGCCGCGCGGACACACGACCCGCGCCAGCCCCGGATCGAGCCCCAGATCGGAGACCGCGAGCTTGAAGGCCGGCTCGGACCAGCCGTCGAAAGGCACATGCGGCTTGATCGCCGCCAACAGCTCGGATCGCGTGCGGTCCATATCGAGATGGTCGTTTTTCATCGCGTTTCCTCTCTCAGCTTTGGCGGTAGACAAACCGCCTTTTGGTGACTATATGGAGCGCTCCTGCAAGCAACTGCAACTCTAACTTAGGAAGGTGGTGACACCACATGCAGGTCAGCGTTCGCGACAACAACGTCGAACAGGCGCTCCGTGCTCTGAAGAAAAAGCTTCAGCGCGAGGGTGTGTTCCGCGAAATGAAGCTCAAGCAGCATTTCGAGAAACCCTCGGTCAAAAAAGCGCGCGAGAAAGCCGAAGCCGTCCGCCGTGCCCGTAAACTGGCACGTAAGAAGGCTCAGCGCGAAGGCGCGCTCTAAGCGCACCGCTCCGCGTCTGAAAAGGCGCCTGAAAATGCTGGCGGGCTTGCCCGCACCGATGACCCCCGAGGCTTGGCCGCGGGGGTTTTTGGTTTCTGGAAGACACCTCCACAAGAAAGCGCAGACGACGCCGCTTTGATCTTGCCTAAAGCGCCGCGCCCCCTACCCTAGCGCCAGCACTTCGTTCTGGCGGGAACCGCTTTCACATGTCCGATATCCGGCCCGTCCTGCATCTCTTCGGCCTGATCCTCGCGGCCCTCGGGACCGCGATGCTGGTGCCCGCGGCGCTGGACTTCAGCGACCTCAATCCGAACTGGCAGGAATTCTTCGAGGCGGCGGTCGAGACCGCGCTGATCGGGATGGTTCTCTCGCTCGCGACCCGAACCAAAAACGCGAATGGGCTCAACACGCGTCAGGCCTATCTGCTCACGGCGGCGATCTGGCTCGGCCTGCCGATCTTTGCAGCCCTGCCCTTCATCGAAGGCGCGCCGCATGCGACATGGACCAACGCCTATTTCGAGGCCGCCTCGGGCATCACCACCACCGGCTACACCGTCTTCGAACATCTCGACACGTTGCCGCGCGGGGTGGTGCTGTGGCGCGGGATGCTGAACTGGTTCGGCGGGCTCGGGATCGCCTTCGTCGCGATGATCTTCCTGCCGGTGCTGCGGATCGGCGGGATGCGCTATTTTCAGGCCGAAGGATTCGACACGCTGGGCAAGGTGATGCCGCGTGCCCATAATATCGCGCGCTCGCTGCTCTGGGTCTATGTCTCACTGACGCTGGCCTGCGCGATCAGCTATGCCGCCGCGGGCATGAGCTCCTTCGACGCGATCTGCTACGCGATGGCGACAATCGCGACGGGCGGCTTCGGCACGCATGACAGCTCCTTCGCGAGCTTCTCGCCGGGTGCGCAATATGCCGGTGTCATCTTCATGCTGGGCTCGGCCCTGCCCTTCATCCGCTATGTCCAGCTTGGCCGCGGCGACCTGCGCCCGTTCTGGGACGACCCGCAAATCCACGCCTTCCTGCGCTGGTTCGCCCTCGCGCTCGCCGCCCTCCTGATCTGGCGCTACACCCATGCGCCCGAGGGGATCGAACCCACCTTCCGTTCCGCCGCCTTCAACCTGTCCTCGATCATGACCGGCACCGGCTTCGGGACCGCCAATGTTGCGAATTGGGGGAGCTTCGCGATGGTGCTGGCCTATTGGGTCGGGCTGATCGGCGGCTGCACCGGGTCCAGCTCGGGCGCGCTCTCGGTCTTTCGCTTGCAGGCGCTTGGCGCGGTGATCCGCGCCGCCGTGCGCCGCCTGCAGATGCCGCATCGGGTGCTGCAACCGCGCCTTGGTGACAAGCTGCTGGAGGAGGACGTGCTCTCCTCCCTGATCCTCTATTTTACCGGCTATATGCTGACGCTCGGCCTGATCTCGGTCGGGATTTCGATGACCGGGGCGGATTTCGTCTCGGCGCTCTTCGCGACATGGGGGGCGCTTGGCAATATCGGCTACGGGGTCGGCCCGCTGACCGATCGCACCGGCACGATGATCGACTTCAGCGACGCCGCGACATGGCTGCTGACGCTTGCGATGCTGCTGGGCCGGATCGGGATGCTCGCGATCCTCGTCGTGTTCCTGCCGCGCTTCTGGCGCGCTTAAACCGGCATCGCCGTGGTCGAGACTACGCATTTGAGCGAGAAACTGGACTGGATTTGCGCCACGCCCGGAATGTTGGCGAGCTTCGCCCGGTGCAGCCGCGCGAAATCCTCGGCATCGGCGGCGACCACCTTCAGCAGGTAATCCGCAGCCCCCGCCATCAGGTGACATTCGAGCACCTCGGGCACTTGCTGCACGCCCTTCTCGAACGCATCGAGCACCTCATCGGCCTGACTCGACAGCTTGATCTCGACATAGACCGTCGTGGTCCGCCCCAGCTTGCGCGGGTTCAGCAGGGCGACGTAATCGCGGATGTAGCCTTCCTCCTCCAGCCGCTGCACCCGGCGGTGGCAGGCCGAGGCCGACAGGTTCACCCGCTCGCTCAGCTCGGCATTGGAGATTCGCCCCTGCCGCTGCAAAACCTCCAGCAGCCGACGATCTGTCGCGTCCAGCTTGTCGCTCATGCAATATCCTGCCGATCTTTGCGCATTTCATCGAAGATACGAGCGACCCACCCCATCCACAACTGGCAAATTGGCAAAGCACTTGCTTGTGACGGAGCGCATACTGGGGGCAGGACGTTTCCATTTTTTGGAGGAGGACACGCGATGAAGATCGGAACGGTGCGCGAGATCAAGGCGCAGGAATTCCGCGTCGGGCTGACCCCGGCTGCGGCACAAGAAGCGGTCGCCCATGGCCACGAGGTGCTGGTCGAAACCGGGGCAGGTCAGGGCGCGGGCTTCGCAGACAGCGATTACGAGGCGGCTGGCGCGAAGATCCTCGGCGATGCGGCGGATGTGTTCGCCCAGGCCGAGATGATCGTGAAAGTGAAAGAGCCGCAGGCCTCCGAACGCGCGATGCTGCGCGAGGGCCAGCTTCTCTTCACCTATCTGCATCTGGCCGCCGACCCGGCGCAGACCCATGACCTGATGAAATCGGGCGCGACCTGCATCGCCTATGAGACGGTCACCGCGAAGGACGGCACCCTACCGCTGCTCGCGCCGATGTCCGAAGTGGCCGGCCGCCTCGCGCCGCAGATGGGTGCCTGGACGCTGCAGAAAGCCAATGGCGGGCGCGGCGTGCTGATGGGCGGCGTGCCGGGCGTGTCGCCCGCGAAGGTCGTCGTGATCGGCGGCGGCGTCGTGGGCACCAACGCCGCGCGCGTAGCTGCCGGGATGGGCGCGGATGTGACCGTGCTCGACAAGTCGCTGCCGCGTCTGCGCTATCTCGATGACACATTCGGGGGCACCTTCCGCACGGCCTATGCCTCGAAAGCCGAGACCGAGGCACTGGTTGCAGCCTCCGATCTGGTGATCGGCGCGGTGCTGATCCCCGGGGCCGCCGCCCCGAAACTGGTCACCCGCGAGATGCTGAAGACGATGAAGCCCGGCGCGGCGATCGTCGATGTCGCGATCGATCAGGGCGGCTGCGTCGAGACCTCGCATCCCACGACCCATGACGACCCGATCTACGAGGTCGAGGGCGTGATGCATTACTGCGTGGCCAATATGCCCGGCGCGGTCGCGCGCACCGCAACCCTCGCCCTGTCGAACGCGACGCAGCCCTTCCTGCTGGCGCTCGCCGACAAAGGGTGGGAGCGCGCCTGCGCCGAGGATCCGCATCTGGCCGCGGGCCTCAACGTCCATGCGGGCAAGGTGACTTACAAGGCTGTGGCCGAAGCGCTCGACCTGCCGCTCGACACCCCCGAGGCGGTGATGCACGCGGCCGAATAAGGGCCACCCTGCCCGCGAATGAAACGGCCCGGAGCGTCGCCCCGGGCCGTTCTCATATCTGCCTGCGACGTCTGCCTGAGACGTCCCACGCCGTCACTCCCGAAGCGCGTCGCGGATCTCAAGCAGCACGTCGAGCTGGCTCGGCCCGGTCGGCACCTCCGGCGCGACATCGTCCGGCTTCTCCGCCGCGGCCTTCACGCGGTTGACCATCTTCACGAGCATGAAGACCACGAAGGCGATGATGAGGAAATTGATCACCGCCATCACGAAGGCCCCATAGGCGAAGATCGACGCCCCCGCCTTGCGCGCCTCTTCGAGGCTGGCGCCAGCGGGCACCTCCCCGGACAGAACGGCATAATTGTTGGTGAAATTGACCCCGCCCGTGAACAGGCCGATGATCGGGTTGATGATGTCGCCGACGAGCGACGTGACGATCGCGGTGAAGGCCGCGCCGATGATGATGCCCACCGCCATGTCCATGACATTGCCCTTGGCGATGAAATCCTTGAATTCCTGAATCATTTCAGACCCTCTTTGCGATGCGCCTTTTGCGCCGCAACAGGCTAACACGATCTTGCGGTCTGCATAGTCTCCAACAGCGGGCTCCGTGGGACGCATCCGGGCGGGATCGCGGCTCAGCAAAGTCTCCGGCGCGCATCCTCGACAAGGCGGCGGGCGACCTGCGCCGCCGTCGTCCCCGTGTCACCGCCGCGGCGAGGCGAAAGGGCCGAGGCGACCGGCAGGGCCGCAAAGCCGTCGCTGAGACGGGCGCGCGCCTCCTGTCGTGCAATATCGGCGATGGCTTCGGCATCGAAGCGAAGCGCCTGCTGGATCTGATCCGCCGCGTCCTCGCACGGCCCTGCCCCAGCGCGGCCACACGCGCAGGCACAGCCGAAATGGTCGGGCATCTGGGAAATGTTGCGCAGGCGGCGCTGCGCGGCGCGGATGCGATCGCAGGCCGCGTCGCGCTGATCGGCGCGCAGGGAAAGCTCGAGCGGCAAGGTCTCTGCCAGAGTCGCACGCTCTTCCTGAAGCCCTTCGGCCGCCGCGCGCAGGGCCGCTGCCGTGTCTGGCTCGGCCGTCTTCGCATCCTCAAAGCAACCCGAAATCATCTCGTCCAGAAACGCGACCCGGTGACGTGCGATCAGGTCGGCCGCCTCGGCAAAAGCGAGATCGGAGACCGCCTGCCGCAATTCCTCCAACGCGCGTTCGACGGCGCAATCGCCCGCCCCGCGCAGCGCAGTCAATGCGCGCTGTTCAAGCGCGAGTGACGCGGACCCGTATTCCTGTCCAACCATGGCGGCATCCCTTTCTGGTAACCGCATCAGGCTGGCACAACGGAATGAACGAAAGGTGAACCTCCATCCGCCTTTCACCGCCACATCTAAATTTCAGTGATTTCTCAGTCGCTTGACCGAAGCGCCTTCGTGAGAGCCGGGAACATTTCGGCATTCGACGCGATCACCGAACCCGATTCGAGAACCTCGCGCCCTTCGCGCACGGCTTCCACGAAACCGCCCGCTTCCTTCACGAGGAGCATGCCCGCAGCCACGTCCCACGCGTTCAGCCCGCGCTCCCAATAGCCTTCGTAGCGGCCCGCCGCGACATAGGCCAGATCGAGCGAGGCCGCGCCCCAGCGCCGGACGCCAGCGCATTGCGGCATCAGCTTGGCAAGATCCTTCAGCGTCGCCGGAAGGGTCGATTTACCACCGAAGGGCACGCCGGTCGCGAAGACCGATTCGATCATCTTGTGACGGCCCGAAACCCGCAGACGGGTGTCGTTCATGTAAGCGCCAAGGCCCTTCTCGGCGAAATACATCTCGTCTTTCGCGGCATCGAACACCACGGCCGCGATGATTTCGCCTTTATGCTCCAGCGCGATCGAGATCGCCCAGTGCGGCAACCCGTGCAGGAAGTTCGTGGTGCCGTCGAGCGGGTCGACGATCCAGCGGCGCGTCGGGTCGTCGCCTGCCTCTTCGCCGGTTTCCTCGCCGAGCCAGCCATAGGAGGGGCGCGCGCCGCGCAGCTCGTCCTTGATGATCTTCTCGGCTTCGCGGTCGGCCTTCGAGACGAAATCGCCCGGCCCCTTCGAGGAGACCTGAAGGTTCTCGACCTCGCGGAAATCCTTGACCAGCGAGCGGCCTGCCTTGCGGGCGGCCTTGATCATCAGGTTGAGGTTTGCGCTGCCTTGCATCTCTGGGCTCCTTCGCGTTTCAAGCGGTCGCCTTACAGGGGTTGCGTGGAAAATCCAAGACCTTTGGCGCGTCAGGCGAACTGAGGAGGGGCTCTGCCCCGCTCGCTGCGCGAGCCCCCGGGATATTTCGGTCGAGAAGAAGGCTCAGGCGCGCTGAAGCTTCACCGGCTCGGTGCGCGCAAGCCGCAGGAAATGCGCCATGAAGGGCTGAGTGGCATCTTCGGAGCGCGTCGCGGCATAGAGCCGCTTGGTCAGCCCGTGTTCGGTCACCGGCTTGGTGATATAATCGGGCTGGTATTTCACCTCGCGCAGAACCCAGTCGGGCAGCACCGCGACGCCGCGATTCGAGGCGACCAGCATCAGGATCACCGCGGTCAGCTCCACCTGCCGCACGGCTTTCGGCTCGACCCGGGCGGGGGTGAGCAGCTGCGTGAAGATGTCCGAGCGCCCCCGGTCGATCGGATAGGTGATCAGCGTCTGATCCGCGAAATCCTGCGCCTCGATATAGGGTTTCGCGGCCAGCGGCGAATTCGCGGCGGCGATAAAGGTCGGCGCATAGTCGAAGAGCGGGTTGAAGGTGACGCCGTCGATCTTCTCCGGATCCGACGAGATCACCAGATCGACCTCTTCGCGGCTCAGCGCGGGCAAGGCGTTGAAGGCCAGACCGGGCCGGATATCCACGTCGATATCGGGCCAGGCGTGGCGGAAACGCTCCAACACCGGGAACAGCCAGTCGAAACAGGCGTGGCACTCGATCGCGATATGCAGACGGCCCGCGCGGCCTGAGCGCAGCGCCTCGAACTCGGCCTCGGTCGCGGCGATCTCGGGCAGGATGCGTTCGGCCAGCCGCAACAGCTTTTGTCCCGCCGCCGACAGTTTCAGCGGCTTCGAGCGACGCACGAACAGCTCCACCCCGGTCTGATCTTCCAGCCCTTTGATTTGGTGCGACAGCGCCGATTGTGTTATGTGCAGCACGTCCGCTGCCTTCGCGAGCCCCCCGGCATCGTGAATCGCCTTGATTGTGCGCAGGTGACGGAACTCGAGATGCATCTTGCTGTTACACTCATAACCATTTTGAGGATTATGAGTTTGTCTCACAAAGCCCGATCTGGCACAAGAGAGCGAACGAAAGGACAGATTCCCATGACGACGCCCAAGGTCAGCTTCGAATTTTTCCCGCCGAAGACGCTCGATGCGTCGTTCCGGCTGTGGGAAACCGCGCAGGTTCTGGCACCGCTGAAACCCGAGTTTACCTCCGTGACCTATGGTGCGGGCGGCACGACGCGCAAGCTGACCCATGAGGCGGTCGGCACGATCCACAAGAATTACGGCCTCAATGTCGCCGCCCACCTGACCTGCGTGGAAGCGACCAAGGCCGAGACGATGGAGATCGTGGACGCCTATGCCGAGGTCGGCGTGACCGAGATCGTGGCGCTGCGGGGCGATCCGCCGCAGGGTGCTGCGCATTTCACGCCGCATCCCGAGGGCTTCGCCTCTTCGGTCGAGCTGATCGAGGCACTGGCCGAGGATGGCCGCTTCACGATCCGCGCGGGCGCCTATCCCGAGCCGCATCCCGACGCCGCCGACAATATGGCCGATGTGCGCTGGCTCAAGCGCAAGGTCGAAGCGGGCGCGACCTCGGCGATCACCCAGTTCTTCTTCGAGCCGGAAACCTTCTTCCGCTTCCGCGATGCCTGCGAAAAGGAAGGGATCGACGCGAAGATCATCCCCGGCATCCTGCCGATCCAGTCGTGGAAAGGCGCCAAGAAATTCGCGCAAAGCTGCGGCACCTCCATCCCCGCATGGGTCGAGGAAGCGTTCGAGCCCGCGATCCGCGACGGGCGCGAGCATCTTCTGGCGACCGCGCTGTGCACCGAGCTGTGCGACAAGCTGATCGAGGGCGGCGTGGAAGACCTGCATTTCTACACGCTCAACCGCCCCGGCCTGACCCGCGACGTCTGCCACGCGCTGGGTGTGACGCCCGATACGGTGCTGGAGAAAGTGGCCTGAAAGGGCGCTCAAATGGATTGAACGGAGGGGCCCGGCTGGGCCCCTTTTCTTTTGCGCCGGGTGGCCGCCCGGTCTCAGTCGAAGGAAATGGGCGACTGCTTGGCTCGGTTGACGTTGAGAGTGAAAACATCCGGCCGGGCGTAATGACCGCTTACATCGAATTTGCGGCGTGAAGCCCTGGCGGCATCCACGTCCACCGTCGCGACCAACAGCCCCTTTTCCTTCCTCATCGGGCCTGCGTGCAAACTGCCGAAGGGCTTGTAGACGACCCCATCGCCGGGATTGATCCACTCATTGTCGTCAGGGAAAAGCTCATCGCGATAGGGGAGACCCGCCGGCACATCGCTTGCCTCGAGCGACGTGGCACAGCCGAGGACCCAACACCCCCCTTCGCGCGCGATGTGCTGCATTGTCGCCAGCCAGGTATCGCCGCTGTCCCAGGTCGGTGCGCAATAGATGTCGATATTCTGGGCATAGAGCGCGAAACGCGCGAGAGGCATGTAGTTTTCCCAGCAGATCAGGGCGCCCACGCGCCCGACAGCGGTCTCGACGACCTTGAGGGTCGAGCCGTCTCCGAACCCCCAGACCATACGCTCCGGGTTTGTCGGCATCAGCTTTCGATGGTTGTTCAGAAGGGTTCCGTCGGCGTCGATGATCGCTGCGCTGTTGAACAGCGTGCTGCCGCTGACCGCTCCGTCCACCTCCTGATGGCCCATCACGACCACCATCGAATGTTCTTTTGCCGCTTCCTTTATCGGCGCAAGATCGTCTTTGCTGAGATTGATCGAATTGGCCTGCGAAAGCGCGAAGAGATCGTCGGTCTTCTTCATCCCTGCCCCCGGCGGGAGCCGCCAGACGAAAGTAGGGTAGCCCGGCAACCATGTCTCGGGAAACACGATCAGTCGGCACGCCTGAGAGGCCGCCTCGGCCACCAGTTCGACCGCTCGCTCCAGAGACGCCGTCTTGTTCATGTAGACCGGCGGTTGCTGTACGATAGCAATTTGCATGAGATCGTCCTCCCAATGGCTGTCCGGCGCGCGGCCATCAAAACGGAAGACGGTCAAGACGCCCCACTCCGTCCTCGGAGTGATGTTCGAGAATAGCACAAGACGCCCATCCACCGGAGAAAACCCGCAAGCATCCTTGGACCGCAGTGCCTCGCGATGTTGGCTCCGAGGGCAATGCCGCCCTTTGCGGGACGGATCGCAAACGCTCCCCCTTCCCTTTCCGGCCCATCGCGATAGCTTGTCGCCCGACCCAACAGGAGCCAGACATGCCCGATCAATATTTCGCCGAAGGCCCGGAAGATTTCCTCCCGCTGGAGGAGGTGCTTTCGATGTCGGGGCTCGAATACATCCGCAAGATGGTCTCTGGCGACGTCCCCTCGCCCACCGTGCAGAACCTGATGGCCTATCGGATCACCGAGGCCGAGGAAGGCCGCGTCACCTGTCGCGGCACGCCGGGGCACCCGCAGACCAATGGCTATGGCGGCATTCACGGCGGCTGGTATGCGATGATGCTCGATACGGTGATGACCTGCTCGGTGATCACTGGGCTGAAGAAGGGTCAGACGCAAACGACGCTCGAATTCAAGGTGAACCTGATCCGCGCGATCAAGCCCGGCACCGAGGTGATCGGCACAGGCCAGCTCGATCATATCGGGCGGTCAACTGGCGTCGCGCGGGGTGAGATCCGAGGCGCCGAGGACGGACGTCTCTACGCGACCGGCACCGCCACCTGTTTCGTCATGACGCCCGAGCTCTGAGGTCGGCGCGGACCCGCGCGCGAGGCGACGGATTTCGGGGCGCAGGATGCGCGGTCGGAAAATTGCGCGCGAGCCTTCGGGCAAAACGACGCTCTCATGCAGCCCTTCCGAGGGATCGCGACCGACGACACGCGGCGCACGCAGCCAGAACAGCTTACCCCACCCAGTCCATGTGCCGACGGACGGCGCATTCGGATCGCGCGGGAACTCCGCCTGCCAGCCGGGCGGCAGGCTCAAGCCCAGCGACTCGGCGCGTTCCAGCATCCACACGAGCGGAATATTGGCGAGCGGGCGGGCATCGCCGAAATGGCCAAGCATCCCGCCGACATCGCCATGCGCACCGCGAAACCAGCGCTGCTCGATCCGGGTCGCTGGGGCATCCGCCTCCGAAGCCCCCTCGTCGCTTTCCCACAAGAGCGGCTCCAGCACCGAGCGCCGCTCGTCGAGCGCGAGCGCCTGAAACCCGTGGCGCACGTGATCGCTCAGGTGGTGGTCGTGAAACCGCACGCGCTCTTCGCTGACGATCCAGAAGAACGGCACGCGGATGCCCAGCGCCTGCACCGTGTCGAAGGCGCCGACCATCTCGATCTCGACGTTCTCGTGGCACAGGCTGTTGCGAAAGCTTTGCAGGATGTCTGCGGGCGTCTCTTCCTCGTAATGGCGCCATGCGAGGCGGGTATTCCGCTCGATCGCATGTTCGGGACGCAAGAGACCAATCCGCCCGATCATCCCGGCCAGCGAGCGCGCCGCGAAGGCGCCCCGAGAATAGCCGATCAGGAAAATCCGGTCGCCCGGACGGTAGCGCATCGCGAGCCAGCCATAGGCGCGCGAGATCTGCTGGTTCACGCCCCAGCCGAACCAGACATCCGACATGTCGTGCCAGTCCCGCCAGCGCAGCCCGCGCCCGTAATAGACCGACACTTTCGGCGCGGCCCGGCGCAGGAAGCGATAGATCAGCCCGATCGAGGTGAGGCGGTCGGGCCGCAGCGAGCCGAGCGTCCCGTCGAGCAGCACAACATGATCCACCGGCCCGCGGCCTGCACCTGCTGCCGCGCGCGCCTCGGCCCGTTCCGGGCTGCGGCGACGCAGGGCAGAGATCACACGCTCGAAGAGACCGCGCATATCAGCGCTCCTCAGATAAGTTGGGCTTATACTATCCAATGTAGGATAAGTTTCTCTTATCTTCATGGGCAATCGCGGCAGTTTGTTGACCCGATCGTGCCCGCCGCGCTTTTTAGACCGGCGCGCACGGGGTTTTCCTTGTCGCCTGCGCGGGCTAAACAGCCCTCAAGCCGAGCCAAGGATGCCTGACATGACGATGGACAAGACTTTCGATGCCGCGAGCGCCGAGCCGCGGATCTACGCGAAATGGGAAGAGGCCGGAGCCTTCAAGGCCGGGGCCAACGCATCGCGCGACGAGACCTTCTGCGTAATGATCCCGCCGCCCAACGTGACGGGCGCGCTGCATGTGGGCCACGCCTTCAACAACACCGTGCAGGATATCCTCGTGCGCTGGCACCGGATGCGCGGTTTCGACACGCTCTGGCAGCCGGGTCAGGACCATGCGGGCATCGCGACCCAGCTGATGGTCGAGAAGGAACTGGCCAAGACCCAGCAGCCCAAGCGGGTGGAACTGGGCCGCGAGAAATTCCTCGAGAAGGTCTGGGAGTGGAAGGGCGAATACGGCTCGACCATCATCAACCAGCTCAAGCGTCTGGGCTCGAGCTGCGACTGGTCGCGCAACGCCTTCACCATGTCGGGCGCGCCCGGTGCACCGGAAGGCAACGAGGGCAATTTCCATGACGCCGTGATCAAGGTCTTCGTCGACATGTACGAGAAGGGCCTGATCTATCGCGGCAAGCGGCTGGTGAACTGGGATCCCCATTTCGAGACCGCGATCTCCGATCTCGAAGTGGAGAATATCGAAGTCGCCGGTCACATGTGGCACTTCAAATATCCGCTCGCGGGCGGCGAGACCTATACCTATGTCGAGAAGGACGAGGACGGGAATGTCCTCTTCACCGAAGAGCGCGACTACATCTCGATCGCGACCACCCGCCCCGAGACGATGCTGGGCGATGGCGCGGTTGCGGTGCACCCCTCGGACGAGCGTTACGCGCCGATCGTCGGCAAGCTTTGCGAGATCCCGGTGGGCCCGAAAGAGCACCGCCGCCTGATCCCGATCATCACCGATCAATACCCCGATCCCGAATTCGGCTCGGGCGCGGTGAAGATCACCGGCGCGCATGACTTCAACGACTACATGGTCGCCAAGCGCGGCGGCATTCCGATGTATCGCCTGATGGACACCAAGGGCGCGATGCGCACCGACGGGCTGTCCTATGAGGAATGCGCCGCCCGTGCGATGGACATCTCGAAAGGGGCCGAATTCACCGAGGCCGAGATCGACGCGCTCAACCTCGTGCCCGAGGAACTGCGCGGGCTCGACCGGTTCGAGGCGCGTGAGGCCGTGATCCGTCAGATCACCGAGGAAGGCCTCGCGGTGACGACCACGAAGACCGTCACCGATGACGAGGGCAACGAGACGGAAACCACCGTTCCCTACGTCGAAGACAAGCCGATCATGCAGCCCTTCGGCGATCGCTCGAAAGTGGTGATCGAGCCGATGCTGACCGATCAGTGGTTCGTCGATGCCGAAAAGATCGTGGGCAAGGCGCTGGATGCGGTGCGCAACGGCGACACGGTGATCATGCCCGAGGCCGGCGAGAAGACCTATTTCCACTGGCTGGAAAACATCGAGCCGTGGTGCATCTCGCGCCAGCTCTGGTGGGGTCACCAGATCCCGGTCTGGTACGGTCTGGACATGGACGCGCCCGATTTCCGCGATGACGAAGGCGACGGCACGATCGACCTTGTGGAGATGGGCCGCCTGCTCGTCGAGACCAAGATGGTCCATCGCGACGACCGCTATCACTGCGCCTCGGATTTCGAGAGCGTCATCGGCTGGTTCAAGGCGCAGAATGCCGAGCTGCCGACGCCGCTCAACGCCGCGCGCATCGTCGAGGTCGAAGACCGCCACAAGGCAATCGAAGTGCTCGCCGCGAGCCTCGCGCAATACGAGATGACCGAGGACCCGACGCAGCTCGTATATCCGGTCTGGCGCGATGCCGATGTGCTCGACACCTGGTTCTCGTCGGGGCTCTGGCCGATCGGCACGCTGGGCTGGCCCGAGGATACCGAGGAGATGCGCAAGTATTTCCCGACCGACGTCCTCGTGACCGGCTTCGACATCCTGTTCTTCTGGGTGGCGCGGATGATGATGATGCAGCTGGCCGTCATGGATCAGGTGCCCTTCCACACCGTCTACCTGCACCAGCTCGTCCGCGACGAGAAGGGCAAGAAGATGTCGAAGACGACGGGCAACGTGATCGACCCGCTCGAGATCATCGACGCTTACGGCGCGGATGCGCTGCGCTTCACCAATGCCGCGATGGCGGCGATGGGCGGCGTGCTGAAGCTCTCCGAGGAGCGCATCAA
The DNA here is from genome assembly GCF_002563775.1 of Thioclava sp. ES.031. NCBI lineage: Bacteria > Pseudomonadati > Pseudomonadota > Alphaproteobacteria > Rhodobacterales > Paracoccaceae > Thioclava > Thioclava sp. ES.031. Next base: position 3,555,383 of record NZ_PDJO01000001.1, read on the forward strand.
AGGCTACCGGAACTTCGGCACGAAGATCTGGAACGCGACGCGCTTCGCCGAGATGAACGGCGTGTTCGAAGGCCCGGTCGTGACCGAGATCCCGCAGCCCACCCACACGGTGAACCGCTGGATCATCGGCGAGACCGCGAAGATCCGCGAGCAGGTGGACGAGGCCTTCGCCGCCTACCGCTTCAATGATGCGGCGCTCGGGCTTTACGGCTTCGTCTGGGGCAAGGTCTGCGACTGGTATGTCGAGTTCGCCAAGCCGCTGTTCGACGGCGAGCATGCCGAGGAAACCCGCGCCACGATGCGTTGGGTTCTCGATCAGTGCTACACGCTGCTGCATCCGATCATGCCCTTCATCACCGAAGAGCTGTGGGAGCTGACCGCGCCGCAGGGCGACCGCGCGAAGATGCTCGTCCATGCCGACTGGCCGGATTACAAAGCCGCCGATCTGGTGGACGAGGCCGCCGACCGCGAGATGAACTGGGTGATCGAACTGATCGAGGCGATCCGCTCCTCGCGCACCCAGATGGGCGTGCCGGTGGGTCTGAAACTGCCGATGGTTCTGGCCGAAGCCGATGACGCCGCGCGTGCAGCGCTCGCCAATAACGAGGCGCTGATCTTCAAACTGGCGCGCATCGAGAGCATCACCGAGGCACCGATCCCGAAAGGCGCGATCTCGATCCCGGCGCAGGGCGCGCTGTTCGGGCTGCCGCTGGAAGGCGTGATCGACATCGCCAAGGAGAAGGCGCGTCTGGAGAAAGCTCTGGGCAAGATGGAGAAGGAAATCGGCGGCATGAAGGGCCGTCTGAACAATCCGAAATTCATCGCCAATGCCGATCCCGAGGTCGTCGTGGAAACCCGCGAGAACCTCGCGCGCGCCGAGGAAGAGGCCGAGAAAGTGCGTCAGGCCGTGGCGCGTCTGGCCGAGCTGGGCTGAAGAACCGGCGCGGCCCAAACAGTGTTTAGGGCCGCGCCCGACCCTTGGGTGGGCGCTTCAGGACATATGCGGTCATCGCTTTATCTCGAAAGCCCGCAAGTCACCCGTGCCCGCGCTGACATCGCCAATGCGCCCTCCCGGGGGGAGGGTCGGGCGCGGCCCGGGGCTGGTCGCCCCGCGCCATGAGCTGATCGGAGACCTTACTCCGACACTTCCTTCATCGTGAAGGCCACGCCCGAGGCGACCACGCAGATCCCCGCATAGACGATCAGCACCATTTCCGGCCCCGCCATCGCGAGCGCCGAGCTTGCCGCACCGAAAGCCAGCAGCATCACCCCCACGGTCGTGTTCGACACCGCCGTATAGGCCGCGCGGTCATCCTTGGGCGACATATCCACCAGATAGGTCGAGCGGCCCAGCCGCACCCCCTGATAGCCGATCATCAGCCCGAACAGCGCCACCGGCGAGGCCCAGATCGTGCCCATCAGCCCCGACCAGCCCAACACCACCGCCAGCGCCAGAAACGCGGCCGCGACCAGCCCGGTGAAGATCAGCACCTTGCGCGAGGAGCGATCCGCCAGCCGCCCCCAGATATAGGAGCTCAGCAGCGAGGCCAGCGCCGAGGCCAGCACCATCGCCCCCAGCGCCCCGAACCGGTTATCGCCCGCCTGAGCCGCGAGCAGCACGATATAGGGCGGCGCGAGCGCGGTCGGCAGCAGCAGCACCCGCGCGATCACGAACTTGCCCAGATCGGCGTCTTTCCAAAGCAGGCTCAGCTCGGACAGGCCGATGCTGCCCTTGTCTTCGCCCGGCTGGTCTTCCTCGCGCAGCGTCGAGAACAGCGCCGCCGCCGCCACCCAGAGCACGGCGGCCAGCGAGATCGCTCCGATCACGAGGCTCATCCGCTCCACCACCCCGGTCATCAGGACGATCGCGAACAGGATCACCCCGGCGGCTGAGACGCTCGTCGCGATCCCGGTCGTCGTGCCGCGCCGCGTCCGGTCCACGGTCTTGCCCAGCACATCCTTGTAGCTCACCGAGGACAGCGAGCGCGCAATCGCCAGCACGCCCAGCGCCACCAGCATCGCAAGCCCCGCGGCCATCCCCTGCATCGTCAGCGCGATCACCACGATCGCCGCCGCGGCCAGCCCCTGAATCAAACTCCCCGCCGCCCAGGCCCATTTGCGCTGCGGCATCTTGCGCACATGCGGCGCGGTAAACAGCTGCGGCAAAAGCGAGCCGGACTCGCGCACCGGCACCAGCCAGCTGACGAGCGCGGCGGGCGCGCCCACCGCCTGCATCAGCCAGCTCAGCACCAGTTTCGGATCGATTAGCCCGTCGGCCAGCTTGGTCATCGACAGCGAGCCGACATGACGCAGGAAACTGCCGGGTTCGTGCTGCGCCGCGCTGTCGCTGAGCTCTTTTACGTTCCCCGGCGCATCTCCGGTCAGGGTCTCGAACAGGGAGGTGGAAAAAGAGGTGTCGCTGGCGCTCATCGGCTGGCTTCCCAAACTTATGTCATTTCACGATATTACGCAGGGAAAAGCATTTGGCCCAGTCCCCGGTTCCGCCGCGATCGCGCCAACCGACGCGCCCTCTTGCCGCACCCGCGCTTTGCGCTTACGCCTGTAGCCATGACCGGACCCCGTTACACAAAACTGATCGACAGCCTTCCCGCCACCGTGCCTTTCGTCGGGCCCGAGGAACAGGAGCGCCGTGCCGGCCGCCCCTTCGCCGCGCGGCTGGGGGCCAATGAAAACGGCTTCGGCCCCTCCCCGCGCGCGATTGCCGCGATGGCGGCGGCAGCGGGCGATGTCTGGAAATACGGCGACTCGGCCAGTTTCGATCTGCGCGCGGCGATTGCCGAGCATCACGGGGTCGCAGTCGAGAACGTGCTGGTCGGCGAAGGGATCGACGGGCTTCTGGGATATCTGTGCCGTCTGGTGATCGAACAGGGCGACGCGGTCGTGACCTCGGACGGGGCCTATCCGACCTTCAACTACCATGTGGCGGGCTTTGGCGGGGTGCTGCACAAGGTGCCCTATGCCGATGACCACGAAGACCCGCAGGCGCTGATCGCGAAGGCGGCGGAGGTGGGAGCGAAGCTCGTCTATATCGCGAACCCCGACAATCCGATGGGCACCCATCACCCGCGCGAGACGATCGAGGCGATGATCGAGGCGGTGCCCGAAGGCACGCTGATGGTGCTGGACGAGGCCTATGTGGAATTCGCCGAAGACGGGACCGAGGCGCGCATCAAAGCCGACGATCCCCGCGTGATCCGGATGCGCACCTTCTCGAAGGCGCATGGGATGGCAGGCGCGCGTGTGGGCTATGCTTTGGCCGCGCCCGAGCTGATCGCGGCCTTCGACAAGATCCGCAATCATTTCGGCATGTGCCGCATCTCTCAGGCGGGCGCGCTGGCCGCGCTGCAGGACAAAACTTGGGCCGCCTATATGCGCCTTCTGGTGGCAGGCGCGCGCGACCGGATCGACACCATCGCGCGCGAGAACGGGCTGACCACCCTGCCCTCGGCCACGAATTTCGTCGCCATCGACTGTGGGCAGGACGGTGAGTTTGCGCGGGCCGTGCTGCGGGAACTCGATGCGCGCGGCGTGTTCGTGCGGATGCCTTTCGTCGCGCCGCAAGACCGCTGCATCCGGGTTTCGGTCGGGCCAGACGCCGAACTCGACGCGCTCGCTGCGGCCCTGCCCGACGCGCTGGAAGCCGCCCGCCCGCGCTGATCGGGGCACCCTCTCGAACACAATTCCGCCGATGAGATCGGCGAAAAAGCACCGGCCTCAGCGCATCTCGCCGCAAGGTGAGTTGCGCCGACTCGGGGGCGCTCCCATGTTTTGCTCAACAACAGGAGCAGACCCATGAGCCGCAAGACTCGCAACGCCCGTATCGCAATGCTTAGCCCGCTGGCCTTTGCCTTGGCCTTCGGCGCTTATGCAGGCATGACCCAATCCAGCCGCGAGATGAAGCTCTCGACCTCGCGCACCGAAGCCCCGCAAGTGTCGCGCGAAGCCTCGGAAGAGGTCGAACAGCTCACCGACTGGCTGGAGCGTCACGGTCAGGCCTGACCGGCGCCTTTCGCGATAGCCCCCGCCGCCGCGGCGATGCCGCCGGGGTTGTGCGGGATTTTCAGCGCCTGCATCCCGGCCTCCATCGTCGCCAGCGCGCCCAGCGTCATATGGGCGTTCACATGGCCCATATGGGCGACTCGCAGGAAATCGTTGGCCTCGGGCGTGCCGGGTTCGGCCATCCCGAGCCCGATACCCAGCGTCACCCCCGCCTCGCGTTCGAGCCAGCTGCGCAGCCGCTGGGCATTACCGCCGCCGATCCGCGCCGCCGTCACCGAATGGGCGCGATGGGCCGGGTTCGCGATATTGAGCGCGATGTCACCCTCCTGCCCCCAGGTCTCGAAAGCGGCCCAGACGGCGGAGGCGAGCGTCGCGTGACGCGCCCAGATATGGGTCAGCCCCTCTTCCTCGAGGATCATCTTGAGCGATTCATCGAGGCCGAAGAGGTGATGGGTCGGCGAGGTCCCCCCGAAATACTGATAGACCATCTCGGGGAAGGCGCGCGGCTGCCAATCCCAATAGGGCGTGACCAGATCGGCCTCGCGGCTGGCGGCCAGCGCCTTGTCGGAGAACCACACGAAGCCCAGACCCGGCGGCACCATCAGGCCCTTCTGGCTGGCGGCGACCATCACGTCGACGCCCCAGTCATCCATCCGGAACTCGTCGCAACCGAGCGAGGCGATACAATCGACCATCAAGAGCGCCGGGTGGCCCGCCGCGTCGATCGCCGCACGGATCGCCGGCACGTCATTGACCACCGAGGTCGCGGTATCGACATGGGTGAGCAGCACGGCCTTGATCTCGTGATCCTTGTCGGCCCGCAGCGCCTCTTCGACGCGGGCCGGATCGGCCGGTGCCTTGATGCCGAATTCCAGCCGCTCAACCTGAACGCCCATCGTGGCCGCGTTGCGCGCCCAGATATTGCCGAAGCGCCCGGTCACGAGGCTCAGCGCCTTGTCGCCGCGTGAGAACACGTTGGAGATCGACGCCTCCCAGGCCCCGTGCCCGTTGGCGATATAGATCGCGACATGGGACGAGGACATCGCCACCCGACGCAGGTTCGCCGCGACCCTAGCCGCGATCTCCTCGATCTCGCCTTCATAGATATTGGGCGCGGGACGATGCATCGCGGCCAGAACACGGTCAGGCATCGTCGAGGGGCCGGGAATGGCGAGGTAGGGGCGACCTTGGGCAAGGCTCATCGGGTATCTCCGTCTGGCACAACGGACAATCGGTAATCCCGCCCGCGCGCCGCGTCAATCTCGCGCCCGGCTTGCACGCGCCCCCTATCTCGCGGTACTTCACGGGCTTAACCGCGCGCCGACAGGCGCGCCTATCGCATGGTGCCTCGTGGCCAAGACTGCAAACCCTTACACGTCGAAACACCTCGCAGGCCGGATGTGGCGCGACTATCTGCGCAAGCACCTGCCGATGATCGGCGTGTCGATGGTCCTTCTGATGATCGAAGGCTCGACGCTGGGCGCGCTGAGCTGGATGCTCAAGCCGCTCTTCGACAAGGTCTTCGTGCAGGGCGAGAGCGAGTTGATCTGGTGGGTCGGCGCCGCGATCTTCGGGCTGTTCCTGATCCGCGCGACGACCTCTGTGGCCTCGCGTACGGTGATGACGAGCGTCTCGCTGCGCACTTCGAGCGATATGCAGACCGATCTCTTCCGCCACATGCTGCGGCTCGACCAGCACTTCTATCAGGCCAACCCGCCCGGCGCGCTGATCGAACGGGTTCAGGGCGACACCGCCGCCGTGCAGAACGTGTGGAAGATCTTCATCTCCAGCACCGGGCGCGATGCGGTTTCGCTGATCTCGCTGTTCGCCGTGGCGGTCGCCATCGATCCCGGCTGGACGCTGGGCGCGGTGATCGGCGCGCCGCTCCTGATCCTGCCGGTCGCGATGGCGCAACGCTATATCCGGCGCAAGACCCGCCAGATGCGCGAAAGCTCGTCCGAGCGCGCGACCCGGCTCGACGAGGTCTTCCACGGCATCGCCGCCGTGAAGCTCAACGGGATCGAGGAATACCAGGCGGGGCGTTTCTCCCGACTGGTGAACGAAGTCCGCGTGGCGCAGATCAAGACCACCTTCATCTCGGGCCTCGTGCCCGCGATGATCGACATCATCACCGGTCTGGGCTTCTTCGTGGTCCTGATCCTCGGCGGCCAGCAGATTCTGGCGGGCGAGCGGTCGGTCGGCGATTTCATGTCCTTCTTCACCGCGATGGCGCTGGCCTTCCAGCCGCTGCGCCGCCTCGCGAATTCAGCGGGCGCATGGCAAACGGCGGCGGCGAGCCTCGAGCGGATCTATCGCCTGTTCGATACGCAACCCGCGATTACCTCGCCCGCGCAGCCTGCCGCCCTGCCCGAGACCACGCGGATCGAGTTCGACGACGTGCATCTGCATTACGGCGACAAGCACGTCCTGCGCGGTCTCAGCTTCGTTGCCGAACCCGGCCAGACCACCGCGCTTGTCGGCCCCTCGGGTGCGGGCAAGACCACCGTGTTCAACCTGCTAACCCGGCTCGTCGATCCCGATAGCGGGCGCATCACGCTGGGCGGCACGCCGCTGAACGATCTCGGCCTTGCCGAACTGCGCCAGCATTTCTCGACCGTGTCGCAGGATTCCGCGCTGTTCGACGAAACGATCCGCGAAAACGTTCTGCTCGGGCGGCAGGAGGTCGATCCCGACCATATCCAGACCGCGCTCGAAGCGGCTCATGTGACGGAATTCACCGACCTTCTGCAAAACGGCATCAATACCGGCGCAGGCCCGCGCGGCTCGGCGCTCTCGGGCGGGCAGCGCCAGCGGGTCGCCATCGCGCGCGCGGTGCTGCGCGACGCGCCGATCCTGCTGCTCGACGAGGCGACCTCCGCCCTCGACACCGTCTCCGAGGCCAAGGTCGCGCAGGCACTGGCGGACCTGAGCCAGGGCCGCACGACGCTGGTGATCGCCCACCGCCTGTCAACCGTGCGCAATGCCGACAAGATCGTCGTGGTGGTCGAAGGTCAGGTCGTGGAACAGGGCACGCATGACGAGCTGCTGGCCAAGAACGGGCCCTATGCGGGGCTGTGCCGGATGCAGCTTCTCGATTGAGTTGGCATTCCCGTCCCGGCTGCCTACATGGGCGGGGAAAGGAGACCTCCATGGCCGAGCGCATTCTCTACGAGATCACCGGTGCGGATCGCGAGCACTTCCTGCAAGGGCTGGTGACGAACGACGTGAGCCACGTGAAAGACGGGCTGGTTTATACCGCCCTGCTGACGCCGCAGGGCAAATACCTTGCTGATTTCTTCCTGCTGGCGCGGGGCGAGGCGATCGTGCTCGATATCGACGCCAGCATCGCCGAGGCGACGATCAAGCGGTTGGGCATGTACAAGCTGCGTGCGGATGTCGCGATCGCCCCCTCGGAGCTGAATGTCTATCGCGGCACCGGACCGGCGCCCGAGGGCGCACTGGCCGATCCGCGCCATCCCGACATGGGCTGGCGGCTCTACGGGGACGAAGCGGGCGATGACGGCACCGATTGGGACGCGATCCGGGTTGCGCATTGCATCCCTGAGACCGGTGTCGAACTGACCCCCGACACGTTCATCCTCGAGGCCGGGTTCGATCGGTTAGCCGGCGTGGATTTCCGCAAAGGCTGCTATGTCGGCCAGGAAGTCACCGCGCGGATGAAGCACAAGACCGAGCTGCGCAAAGGCTTCGTCACGGTCGATGTCAAAGGTCCCGCCGCGCCGGGAACCGAGATCACCTCGGACGGGCGCAGCGTCGGGCGTCTTTTCACCCGTTCGGGCGATCGCGCGATCGCCTATCTGCGCCTCGGACGCGCAACGGGCGAGATGTCGGCGGGTGACGCATCGGTCACTTATTTATGACCAACGAGGATCAAATGTTTCAAAAAGCGCAAGCCCCGCGGCTGCGTTTTGCGAGACATCGTGACGCGCAAGAAACGGCAGAGAAAATTCTTCGTATATCGAATGATTTCCCACTGCCGTCCTCGCGAAAATAAGAAGCATTTTCTGATGCTTACGCGGCATATTCGGCTTTTTGAGGTTCGCACTTTGCGAATACCTGCCCTTGAATTTCGTCAGCGCGCCCTTAATTCGCGTCAAGTGCGATCCCTTTCAGGGGGGCAGGTTTTGACGACGGGCAAGGGTGCCATGCGCATAGCGCATAGCTGCCATGTGACCCAAGGCATATCGAATCGGGGGCCGAACGGCCTAGATGGCCCTCACGCCAGGAAACGCAAGAGCAATAACAAAGGACGGAAGAATGCGCGATTTCGTTGACGGCTCGGCCTTCAATTACGAGCAGGGCCAACGAGCCCGCAAACTGTTCGCCGCTGTGGTTCTCGCGGCGCTGGATGATGCGATTGCAGACGACAAGAAATACGGCAACGGTCCCGAGCAGATCGCCCGCTGGGCACGCTCGCGCGATGGTCGTGAAGTTCTGTCCTGCGCCGGCATCGATCCGAACGAGCGCGTCGTCCGGGGTTTGATGGAATTCGTCGGCAAAGGTGTCCGCACGTCGGTCGCCCTGTCGCGCGAAGAAAGCGAACGCCGTCTCGCCGCGATTTCGGATGAGCACGAGGCCGAAGCCGCCTGATCCTGTCAGGTGCCACGGCGACAGTTGGATACACAAAACGGCGCGTCCGTCGGGGCGCGCCGTTTTGAATTTCTGGGGCTTGTCTTCGGTAGCAGTCTAAGCCGCGTCTTGGGACCGTGCCTTCGATTTGGCGTTGTTTGCGACTGCGCGCGGCATGGTGGGGCAGCCAACACGTCGCGCCCGCGACGGGCCGTGGCACAGTCCCGAATGGGAAAGGTCAGTCCAGATCGCGGCTCATCAGCGCGCGCTGCACTTCGCGACGCACCATCTTGCGCAGGTTACGCGTGATCTTCGCGCCGAGCGCGCCCTGGAGCTCTTCGCGCAGCAGCGACGAAACGAGCTGCCGAAGCTGGGTCTCGGTCATCGATTGCGCCAGCGGATGCAAGGCGGCATCGGGCTGGTCCGACGTGGACGCAAGCTCGGCCTCGAGCGCGGCGATCTCATCAGCCTCGAAATCTTCCTCGAGCGTCGCACGCAGCTCCGCATAGCTGGAGGTCCGCGGCTCCGGCTCAGGGGCACGCGCCCCGGCATCACTGAGATGCAGGCGACGCGGCGGCGTGTCCGCCTCCGGGTCGCTCGCCTGCATGAACGCGGATGCACTGTCAGTGTCGTCGCCCATCTCCGGCGTGAGATCTTCCCAATCCTGCACTGCGGTGGCGTCCTGCAGCGGCTCAGGCTCCGCCTCGGCCCCCGGCGGCACGTCGAAGCCGATCACGGCCTCGGTCGCGAGGGGTTCATCGTCGGTGCTGATGGCTTCCGGCTCGATCTCTGCGGGAGCGGCGTCATCGAAATCGAGCCCCGCCAGAGGGTCATCCTCGGCGGACGTATCGTTCTCGGCGCTCTCCAGCATATCGGCGGCAGCGTCCGCGTCACCGTCCGACGCGCCGGCTTCCGGCGCTTGGGGCGCGACGAAACCGGCCACGTCTTCCCACTCGGCGCTGGTGAAGGTCCGCTCCGGATCGGCGCCCTGATCCCAAACCGGCGTAAAACTTTCGGGTAGTTCGGTCAGCGGCGCGGTGCCTGCCGGTTCGAACCTGTCGCCCGTCTCGGATTCATAATCGGAACCATCGCGCGCCACTTCTGCCTCAAGCTGGGCGAGCGAGCCCTCCAGCCGCTTGAGCTCATCGTCAAAGCTGCTCTGCGGCAGCTCCGCTTCCGACGGCCAGGGCTCCGCCTCGGCATCATCGAATTCGGGTTCAAAATTCTGCGGCTTGCGACGCGCCTCGGACAGCGGTGCGGGCTCCGCCGACTCGGCGGGCGCCTCCGACAGATCGGCCGCGTCATCCTGCGCCGCCTCGGCTTCCTCTTCCGCAGAAACACCCGGCGCGGACCATTCGAGATCGTGGATATCGCCTTTCGGTTCCGCCTGAGTGTCCGACACGAGATGCGCGGGCGTCAAAACCAGCGGATCGGGCGTCGAGCCCTCCCCTTTCGAGGTCGGATAGCTCTCGGCCACACGCGGGCTGTCCTGCGACACCAGTCGCCGGATCGATGCCAGCACATCTTCGATTTCGGGTCTGGGTCGCGTATCAGCCATGATCACTCCATCCTGCAGCGCGCACGCGCGCCTGTCCAGCCGTGACGGACCCGAAACTGCGAGGGACACCCGGAGGCTGCGATGCCTGCGCCACATCGGCGCGGCAGGCGGGCCCAAAAGCCCGCCGAAACACCGTTCGGTCGTTACTGGCCGATGGCCTTGAGCACGCGATCAAGACGCTTGCCCTGCGGGCTGAGCGTGAGGGGCGCGGAGCGGACCGAGTTGTAATAGGCCGCGGGATCATAGGTCGGAATTCCAAGCTTCAGGTTTTCTACCGTCAACAGACCCATAGCGGACAAAAGTTGATAATAAGCTACCTGCAGAGTGGCCGCCGCGTCGATCCGGCCCGCCTGCGCATCCAGCAGGTCCTGTTCGGCCGAGAGCACGTCGAGCGTGGTGCGCGCGCCCAGAAGCGCCTCTTCCTTGACGCCCTGATAGGCGGTGCGCGCTGCGCTGACCTGCTGGTCGTAAGCCGAAATCTGCGCCTTCGCGATATCGATCGCCGCCCATGCGTTGGCCACGTTCTGCGAGACCGTCACGCCGGCCTGGCTCAGCTGCGCGCGGGCCGATTGATCGTTCGCCACGGCCTGACGCTGCGCTGACATCAGCGCGCCACCCGAATAGAGCGTCTGGTTCAGCTCGATCCCGGCGGATTGCGTCTGCACGCCCTGCTCTTCCTGTCTCAGGCCAAGCGAACCGGTGATTCTCGGCAGGCGATTGGCGCGGGCGTAATCCACGCCGAGGTCATAGACCGCGACCGTGTGCTGCAGCTGCTTGATGCTCGGATGGGTGCGCAGCGCGATGTCGCGCGCCGCATCGAGCGAGCCCGGCAGAGACGGACGCTTCGGGAAGGCCGCGAGGTTGCTCGGATAATGGCCGGTCGCCGCCTTGTAGGCTTCGCGTGCGGAGCGCAGGTTGCCCTGTGCCGCAGCGAGCGAGGCGCGGGCGGATGCGAGCTGCGCCTGTGCGAGCGACACGTCGGTCTTGGTGACTTCGCCCACTTCGAACCGGTCGTTCGAGGCCTTGAGTTCTTCGTTCAGGACGCGCGCCGAATTCTGGTTGATGGCGACCTGCTCGGAGGCCGATTTCACGTCCGAATAGGCCTGGATCGCCGACAGCAGCACGTTTTGCTCGACCGAACGCAGACCCTCGCGGGTGGCCAGAACGGTCTCTTTCTTCATCGAGACATTGAGCTTGTTGCGACCGAAATCGAACAGCGTCATCGACGCGCCGAGCGAGGTCGAGGCGCTCTGCGAGATCGCCCCCGTCGCGTCGGAATTGAGGTAGTCGTAGCTCGCGGTCCATTGCAGGACCGGGCGCAGATTCGCGACGGCTTGCGCAACGTCTTCATCGGCGGCCCGCAGCGCGGCCCGGTTCTGCTCCAGCAGGTTCGAATTGCGATATGCCGAAACCAGAGCGTCAGCGAGCGTCTCTGCCCCTGCCGCGACCGGCCCAAAAGCGGTTGCCGCGACCAAAGCGGTCAAAGTCAGTGTCTTGCGCAGCATCGAATATCCCTCGTTTCCAGTACCGCCGCAGATGCAGGTGTCCCTCTGCCGCCGGGCGCGATTGCTTCAAATTCTACCGGCTCAGCGCCCGATTGCATATCCTGCAAAACAGCTAGCCTATTCGATGTGCTCCTCAGAGCACGAATTCACGCGGCTTCACGAACCCCTGGAGGACAGGTGCGGTGCCATTGAAAAGATCGCGCCAGCTCATCGCACCGTCGATCTTGTAACCGATCCGAGCGACCCCGAGAGCGCCTTCCATGAAAATCGCGGTGATCCGGCCGCCTTCCTTGAGCTGCTCGATCAGCGCGGCGGGAACGGTTTCGACCGCCCCTTCGATCAGGATCGCGTCATAGGGGCCGTGCTGGGCCGCGCCATCGGTCAGCGCGCCGGTGACGACGGCGACATTGTCGGACCCAGCCTCTGCCAGCGCAGACTCTGCCTGCGAGGCCATCTCTTCCTCTTCGAGCGCGACGACCGCCTCGGCCATCCGCGCGATCACGGCGGAGGAATAGCCGAGCCCCGCGCCCACATCGAGGACCAGATCGTCGGGCTGGATGTCGAGCGCATCGAGCATCTTCGCGAAATTGCGCGGCTCGAGCAGGACGCGGCCCGGCGCCAGTTCGAGGTTTTCCCCGATATAGGCGGCTTCGCGCTTGGCCGCGGGCACGAATTGCTCGCGCGGCACATGCAGCATCGCCGCGATGATCGGGAATTTGGTCACATCGCTGGGACGGACCTGCGTGTCGACCATCATGGTGCGGCGCGTAGCGAAATCTTGCATGTCGAGAACTCTTCGGTAGCAAACCCTTGTGGCCGGTTTTGCCACAGAAGCAGGGTCTGAGCAAGTTGTGCGAGAGGGCCTTCGGACCTGCCCTTGCGCTCAGAGCCGACGTCGCCTGCGCACAATGCATCGTGGGTGCAACTCACCTCTTGCGCGGGCGCTTCCGATACCGTATCTCACGCCAACACCACGGCGGCGAGTTGGCGGAGTGGTGACGCAGCGGATTGCAAATCCGTGTACACCGGTTCGATTCCGGTACTCGCCTCCACTACTTAGCCGAAAATCGGGGCTCTGGTTTACAGGTTGGTTTACAGGACCAACCCGACAGTCGGCTTTTCTGCTGACATTTCAGATGACCAATCGTGGCCTGACGCCATGTTAGGCGGGGTTTGGAGTGAGGCGGAAAACGCCGCGATCGACTTCCAAGGGGCGCGCGAGCCCGTTCTGCATGAACTTTCCCGGTGCGGTGTATTGCCACGCGATCCGGCGCTCGGAGCGCCACTGGGACCAGGCACTGCAAACGCCCCCTCAGCGCTCTCAAGAGAGGCGATAGCCTATTCGGGCCAAGCACCTGCCTGCCCCGAAGCCTTCGCGCAAAAGATCATTCCGCGACGAGTTCGCCGTTTTCGATCTGCTCACGCTCGATCGACTCGAAGAGCGCCTTGAAGTTACCTTCGCCGAACCCGTCATCGCCCTTGCGCTGGATGAATTCGAAGAAGATCGGCCCGATCACCGTCTTCGAGAAGATCTGCAGCAGGATCTTCGTCTCGCCGCCGCCAAGGACACCTTCGCCGTCGATCAGGATACCGTGCTTCTTCATTCGCTCGACCGGCTCCTCGTGCCCGGTCACGCGGTCATGGCTCAGCTCGTAATAGGTCTCGGGCGGGGCCGGCATGAAGCGGATGCCGCGATCGGCGATCGCGCCGGCCGCCTCGTAGATGTCGCGCGCGCCCACGGCGATGTGCTGGATGCCCTCGCCCTTGTATTTCTTGAGATAAGAGACGATCTGCCCGGTCTCGCCGCGATCCTCGTTGATCGGGATGCGAATCCGCCCGCAGGGCGAGGTCAGCGCCCGGGAATAGAGACCGGTATATTTCCCCTCGATATCGAAGAACCGGATCTCGCGGAAATTGAACAGATCGCCATAGAAGTTGAACCACTTGTCCATGTTGCCCTTGAAGACATTGTGGGTCAGGTGGTCGAGGTAATAGAAGCCCACGCCTTTCGGCTTCGACGTCTTCAGCCAGTCGAATTCCGCGTTATAGGGTGAGGTGTCGTAATATTGGTCGGTGAAATAGATCAGGCTGCCGCCGATCCCCTTGATCGCGGGCCAGTCGACTGTCTTGTCGGCCCCTTCATATGGCTCCGCACCGTTCTTCACCGCGTGATCGAAGGCGTGCTGCGCATCGACAACGCGCCATGCCATCGAGGGTGCGCAGGGCCCGTGCTCCTCCACGAAACGGGCCGCGAAACTGTCGGGGTCGGCGTTGAGAACGTAGGTGATGTCGCCCTGCTGCCAAAGCTCGACCGGCTTGGATTTATGGCTGGCGACATGCTCATAGCCCATCTTCGCGAAAAGATCGCGCAGCTCTTGCGGATCGGGATGGGCGAATTCGACGAATTCGAACCCGTCCGTGCCGGCGGGGTTCTCCTCGGTGATGGTCGATTGCGGGGCATCGTGCGGGAACGGTCCCATGAGTCTCTCCTCCTGTTTGCGCTGCGAAGAGGATAGCCCGGGACGGATGCTCGTTCCGCGCGAAGTCGCGCATATAATCCCTAAGATTTGCGGGAATATTGCACCTTCTTACAAATGGGCGCAAACTTCCCGCATGATCGACGATATCGACAAACGCCTGCTCGCGGAATTGCAGCAGAATGCACAGCTGACCTCGCAGGATTTGAGCGAGCGACTGAACCTGTCACCAAGTCAGGTGGGACGCAGGCGGCAGCGGCTCGAGGCCGAGGGGCTGATCCGCGGCTATGGCGCGCGGCTCGACGCGGCGCGGCTTGGGCTTGCGGTTCAGGCCTTCGTGCAGGTGCAGATGCTGCGCCACGGGGCGGAGTCCGCGCAACAATTCTCGCGCCTCGTCTCCTTGCAGCCCGAGATAACCTCGGCCTGGACCCTTACCGGGGAGGCCGATTATCTGCTGCGGGTCTATTGCGCGGATCTGGCCGCGCTGCACCGGCTGATCCACGACGTGCTGCTGGCCCACCCTGCCGTCGCACGGGTGCAGAGCCAGATCGTCATGCATCAGTTCAAGCAGGATGCGCCATTGCCGATCTGATTGCGGAGCGCACTCTGGAACGTCATGTCATCACACGTGACCCCGGGCCCGCCTGCACGCGCCGTCAGCCGAGAGTGAGCCCCTTGCGCAGGGCGATCAGGTCGATGTCACGTGAGACGAAGACGGCACCGGCCTCGAGCGCACGCTGATAGACCTCATCGTCGGTGGTGAGAATACCCGGCGGCAGGCCCGCGGCGCGGATGCGCGCGATCGCGTCGAGCACCGCCGCAGTGGTCTCGGGGTGCGAAGGCTCGCCCGGATGCCCAAGTGAGGCCGCCAAATCCGCAGGCCCGACGAAAATCCCGTCCACCCCGGGCACGGCGGCGATCTCCTCGAGATTGGAGAGCCCCTCGACACTCTCGATCTGTACGACGAGACAAATCTCTTCCCGGGCGATCTTGTGGTAACCGGGAATCTTGGCGAAGCGCGTGGCGCGGTTCATGCCGGAAACCCCACGCATGCCCTGCGGCGGATATTCGACCGCCGCCACCGCCGCGCGTGCCATCTCTGCATCGTGCACCATCGGCACGAGGATCGTCTGCGCGCCGAGGTCGAGTATTTTCTTGATCTCCGCCGCGTCGAGGGATCCGGGCCGCACGATCGGCGAAACAGGATAAGGGGCCACCGCCTGCAACAGCGGCAAGACACTGCGCGCATCGAGCGCCGAATGCTCGGTGTCGAACATCATCCAGTCGTAACCGCAGCCAGCGATCAGCTCGGTGGCAAGCGGGTCGCTCATCGTGCACCAACAGCCACGCTGGACCTCGAAGGCTTTCAGCGCCGCTTTGAACGAATTTCTTGGCAGATCGACCATCGTGATTTTCTTCCTTATTGACCTCGGCACCCGCGGAACGGACGCGCGGGGCCGTCCGTAAAAGGTGCTTGAGCTTATTCGAAACGGACGCCGATCGCACCTCGCGAACAGCAATCCGCCGGACTGGCATGACCTGCCGCCTCAATCGAAGGCGATGGACACGTCCCCGAAAGCGCCGAAATCGGCCTCGATCCGGGTCCCCGGGGGGCACTCGATCGGTGCGATGAACGACCCCGACAGGATCACCTGCCCCGCCTCGATCCGCTGGCCGTACTGGCCCATTCGCCGCGCCAGCCAGACAAGCCCCTGCGCTGGATCGTCCAACACCGCCGCGCCTAGCCCGGTCGTCTCGACCTCGCCATCCTTGCGCAGGATCGCTCCGGTCCAGCGCAGATCAACCCGAGATGGATCGTGACGCGCCTCGCCCAGCACGATCCCCGCATTCGCCGCATTGTCCGACACGGTATCGACGATCACACGCGCCTGCCCGGTCGCGGGATCGGCGCGCAGAATGCGGGTGTCGAGGATCTCCAGCGACGGGGTCACGTAATCGGTCGCGGCCAGCACCGCCGCGCGATCCGCCGTAGCGTCGAGCGGCGCTTTCATGACGAAGGCGATCTCGGCTTCGACTCGCGGCTGGATGAAACGCCCGGCAGGCACCGTCGCCCCGCTGGCAAACAGCATATCGTCATAGAGCACGCCAGAATCCGGCGTGTCGATCTTGAGCGCGGCCTGCATCACCTTCGAGGTCAGCCCGATCTTCCAGCCAAGGATCGAACGTCCCGCCGCCAGCTTGCGCGCCATCTGCGCCGACTGGATTGCATAGGCGTCGTCCAGCGTCATGCCGCGATGGCGCAGGCTCAACAGCCCGATCTGTTTACTCGCTTCTTCGGCGGCCAGCAGGTCATCGGCGGCCTGCGCGATCTGATCGGAGCTCAGCATGTCGGCTCATCCGCAACGGTGTTGCGCAGCAGGCCGATGCCTTCAGCCTCGACTTCGATCACGTCGCCCGGTTGCAGCCAGATCGGAGGATCGAACCGCGCCCCTGCCCCGGTCGGCGTGCCGCACACGATCACGTCGCCCGGCACCAGCGTCGTGAAAGTGGATACGTAATTCACGATATAGCGGAAATCGAAGATCATCCGACCTGTGCGATCGTTTTGGCGAACCTCGCCATTCACGCGCGTGGTCAGCTCGATATCGTCCAGCTGGGTCGCGTCGCGGAACGGCACCAACCACGGGCCCATCGCGCCGGAGCGGTCCCAGTTCTTGCCCTGCGTTACGTTGAATTTCGCATGGCGCACCCAGTCGCGGATCGTGCCCTCGTTGCACAGGGTCAGCGCGGCGATGTGATCGTAGGCGTCTTCCTTCGCGATCCGGCGCCCCGCCTTTCCGATCACGATCACCACCTCGCCCTCGTAGTCGAGCTGCGGGCTTTCCGGCGGACGGATCAGCGGCTGGCCATGCCCGGTGAAGCTGCGCGGGAAGCGGATGAACATCGACGGATAAGGCGGCGCGGCCTGCCCGTCTTTGTATTCGGCGTTTCGGTCGGGAAAGTTCACCCCGATACAGATCAGCTTTTCCGGAGCCGCCATCGGGATCAGGAACTCGACCTCGTCGATGCGATAATCAGACGCGCGGCCCTCCGCCGCCGCGATCACCTCTTCCAGCGCGCCGGCCTCTATGACCTGCTGAAGGGTCGCGAACCGCGCGCCGAACTCTGGAGTGAGATCCACGATGCCGCCATCCTGCACCACGCCGTAGCGATCCGTGCCACCGATGCGAAACGCCGCGATGCGCGGCAGTGCCAGAGTCATGACAGTCCCTCCTGTGAAAGTCCCAGCCCGTCGAGAATGGCGCTATAGGCGATGTCGATATCGGATTCGCTCATCGCAAAGGACCCGGCCTGAAAGCGGATCGCAAGCCGGTTGCCGACCCGCGTTTGGGTGAGATAGATGCGCCCGTCATCGTTGATCGCGCTCACATGCGAGATCGTGTCGTCATCCGATGCGCCCGCCCGGCGAAACGAGAACAGCGACAGCACCGGGGCGGTCACGATCTCAATGCCCGGGGTCCCAGCCAGCCGGTCATGCAACATCCCCGCCCAGCGAACGTGATCGCGGATCATCGCGCGCAGCCCCTCAAGCCCATGAAAGCGCAGCAGGAACCACAGCTTGAGCGCGCGGAAACGGCGTCCCAGCGGTACGGACCATTCGGAATAGTTGACGATCCCGTCGCGACCATGGGTCTTGAGATACTCGGGCTGGATCGCCAGCGTGCGCACCAGCATCTCGGGGTCGCGAATGAAATGGGCCGAACAGTCGAAGGACGCGCCCAGCCATTTATGCGGATTGAAGACGACGGAATCCGCACCCTCGATTCCGGCCCAAAGCGTGCGGAACTCCGGACAGATCATTGCAGAACCGGCCCACGCTGCATCGACATGGATCAACAGATCATGGGCATGCGCGACCGCCACCAGTGCTCCGATATCGTCGCATGCCCCGGTGCTGGTCGCCCCCACGCAGCCGATTACCCCAGCGGGCTGATACCCGGCCGCCAGATCCGCGCGGATCGCCGCCTCCAGCGCTTCGGGCGGGAGCGCGCCGCTGCGCGGATCGGCGGGCAGTTTCACAAGGTTGTCCTGCCCGATCCCCGCGATCCAGATCGCCCGGTCAATCGAGGAATGCACCTGATCCGAGCAGTAGATCCGCAAGCGCGGCGCTTGGCTGAGCCCCGCGCGATTGCCCTGCCAGTCCAGCGCACGCTCACGCATCATCAAGACCGCCGCCAGCGTCGCAGACGAGGCGCTGTCCTGAATGACGCCCGAGAACGCTTCGGACAGCCCCAGCGCGTCGCGCAGCCATTCCATCATCCGGGTTTCCAGCTCGGTCGCCGCCGGAGAGGTCTGCCAGAGCATGCATTGCGCGGCCATAGCGGTGACCAGATATTCCGCCACCACCGACACGGGGGCTGCATTGCTGGGAAAGTAAGCGAAGAAGCGCGGATGCTGCCAATGGGTCATGCCCGGCTCGATCAGGCTCTCGAACTCGTCAAAGATCCGCTCCATTTCGCAGCCGGTTTCGGGCGGCTTGGGCGGGATCGCGCGGTAGATCTCGCCGGGCGTCGTGCGCGCGCGCACCGGGCGGGCATCGAGTGTTTCGCGATATTTCACACCCCATGACGCCGCGCGCCGCGACCATGTCTCGAAGTCCTGAACATCCATCCTGTTTCTCCTGCAAGGGCTTGCGTGCGGGGACCCGCTCACGGCGCGATGATCGGAGTGGCCTTCATGTCGCTGGCGACCGGCTCGACATCTTGGAACAGCGAGCCATGCTCGAACCACGAGCGCGGCGCGGGCGCCCCCCACAGCGTCTGGCGCTGCGGGTCCTTCAGGTCCCAGCGGATCGCCTCGAGATCGGGATCCACGGTCTGATAATCCGAGCAGTAGATCTCGATCCGGTGACCATCGGGATCGAGGATATACAGGAAGAAAGCGTTCGAAATGCCGTGACGGCCCGGCCCGCGCTCGATATTGGCGACATAGCCGGTGGTCGACATCAGATCGAGCAGATCGATGATGTTGAGCGGCGTCGGCACCCAGAACGCGGTGTGATGCAACCGCGGACCAAGCCCGTTCGTGAAGGCGATGTCATGCACCCCGCCCTTGCGATGGGTCCATGCCGCCCAAAGCCGTCCGCTCTCTTCATCTTCGGTATATTCGGTGACGCGGAAGCCGATGCGATTGTAGAATTCGACCGCCTTATCGACATCGCTGGCAAAGCAATTGAAATGGTCGATCCGGAGCGGCTTCACGCCGTGATAGAGCGCGTATTTCTGGTGGATCGGTTCCAGACGGTCCATCTGGAAATAGAACTCGATCGGCATTCCGAAACAGTCATGGGTGCGCAGGGTGCGGCCCTGATAGGGGCGCTCGACCCATTCGACCGAATGCCCCTCGGACTTGAACCAGTCATGCGCCTTGTCCAGCTCGCCCTCGTCGAAGAGCTTGAAGGCGAGCGAGCGCACATTGGCCTCGGGCGTCTTGACCAGAACGACCGAGTGATGCCCGCGCTCTTCCATCGCACGAAGAAAGATATGACGGTCGTCCTCGTCGGTCACCTGAAGCCCCAGCGTATCGACATAGAAGGCGCGGCTGGCGGCCAGATCGGTCACGCCGAAGACGACATGGCTGAGGCGGATGATATTGAACGGCGGATACAGGTTCGGGGCCGGAATGGGCATGTCTCGCTCCCTTGAGGAAAGATCGGGGCGGCCTCCTCCGACCGCCCGCTGTCGTTAGCCGAGGCGCGGCACGCGATGCGCCTGACGCGGGAAGGAAACGTTGACCGTCTCCATGTAGAAATCGAAGGACCAGTCACCGCCATCGCGGCCGATACCACTGGCCTTCACGCCGCCGAAGGGGCTGGGCAGATGGCGCACGTTTTCCGAATTCACCCAGATCATGCCCGCCTCGAGCGCGTCGGTCATCCGCATCGCGCGGTCCAGATCGGCGGTCCACAGATAGGCGGCCAGCCCGTAATCGACGTCATTGGCCAAGGCGAGCGCTTCGTCTTCGTCGGCGAAGGGGATCGCGGTCAGCACCGGGCCGAAGATTTCTTCCTGCGCGATGGTCATATCGTTGCGGGCCTGCGTGAACAGCGTGGGCGCGACGTAACAGCCCTGATCGCCGACTTTCTCGCCGCCGGTCGCGATCGTCGCGCCTTCCTTGCGGGCGGTCTCGAAATAAGACAGCACCTTGGCCTCGTGCTCGGGATGGATCAGCGGCCCCACCACCGTTTCCGGATCGAGCGGATGGCCGACCTTGATATTCGCCGCCACCTTGGCGACGCGCTTGCAGACCTCGTCGTAAATGCTCTCCTGCACGAGAAGCCGCGAAGACGAGGTGCAGCGTTCGCCGTTGAGCGAGTAGATCATAAAGCTCGCGGCATCGACGGCACGGTCGATATCGGCATCGTCGAACACGATCACCGGGTTCTTCCCGCCGAGCTCGAAATGCACGCGCTTCAGCGTCGCCGCCCCCTGCGCCATGATCATCGAACCGGTGCGGCTTTCGCCCACAAAGGCAATCGCCTTGATGTCGGGATGTTCGGTCAGCCGCTTGCCCGCATCCTCACCATAGCCGTTCACGAGATTCAGAACCCCTTTCGGCAGCCCCGCCTCTTCAGCGATCTCGACCAGCAGCTTTGCGGTCATCGGCGAGAATTCGGCCGGTTTATGCACCACCGTGCAGCCAGCCGCCAGCGCCGGGGCGATCTTCCAGGTGGACAGCATGAAGGGCGTGTTCCACGGGGTGATGACGCCCACGGGGCCGATCGGGCGGCGCGAGGTCACGTTCATCTGCGTCGCGTTGCGCAGAGCCTGACCATCCTCGGCCGCCGGGGCCTTGTCCGCAAAGAACCGGAAATTGGCCGCGCCACGCAGTGCCGCTTTCGACATGAAGCGCAGCGCCTGCCCAGTATCGAGACATTCGGTGAAGGCGATGCGCTCGGCATTCGCCTCGATCGCCTCGGCGACTTTGATCAGGATTTTGCGGCGGTCCGCTCCGGGCATCTTGCTCCAGGTCTTGAACGCGTCTTTCGCGGCGGCGACCGCGCGGTCGATATCCTCGGCTCCGCCTTTCGCGACCTTTGCCAGCGGCTTCAGATCGACGGGCGAAAGCGTCTCGAACGTGGCACCGGATGCGGCCTCGACACTTTCACCTCCGATGTGATTGCGCACGCCGGTTTGCGCGAAATGCGCGATATAGCCTTCGGCACGGCGCAGGTTTTCCGTCAGATCGGTCATCACTTACCCTTGGCTCGGCCCGACAGGCGGGCGTGAATCGGTGTCTGCTTCCAGCTCAGCTCCGGGTCGATCACCCGGATTTCGAGCGAGAGCGCGAAATGTTCGGTGGCCAGCGGACCGGCAAACGCGGTCTGGGCGGCGGCAAAAATCGCATCCCCCCCCGCGCGCAAGATCGCCGTGTCGCGCCCCGCCCCCACTGAAAGCGTCAGTGCGGCGAAATCGTTTTCCGGCAGCCCGTCGGCCACGATCGCATGATCGGCGCAATAGGCGCGCACCCGAATTCCGGCCACCGGGAACAGACCACATTCGACCATCGCGGCATGCAGTGCATGGCAGACCGCCGAGATATCGACGCGCTCCGCCAGCCCTGCGGAATATTCGATCTTGAGATGCGGCACGATTCTCCTCCCGCGCTTTTCATTAACATGTTAAGCTTATCCAGACTTGTCAACTGCTCCAAACCCTCCGATTTTGCCCGCCACCTGACAGGAACGAGGTTTCGATGCCCCAAGACAGCGCCCCCCGACAGCGGCCGGACGGGTTCGAGTTGAACGCCCCGCGTCGCTCCTTGCCGATCGCCCTGCTGCGGGCGCGGGAATTGGTGATGGAGCGTTTCCGCCCGATGCTCAACGCGCATGACGTGACCGAGCAGCAATGGCGCGTGTTGCGAGTGCTGCGCGAAAGCGGGCCGCTCGATGCTTCGATGCTTGCCGAACGTGCCTGCGTTCTAGCCCCTTCGCTGACGCGCATGTTGCGCGCGCTCGAGACTCGTGGACTGATCGAAATCCGCCGCGACGGCGAAGACCGCAGGCGCGCCAGCGTCGGGCTGAGCGAGGCTGGCACCGCCTTCCTCCGCGACGTCTCGCCCCAAAGCGCCGAAATCTATGCCAAGCTCGAGGCCGAAATCGGCGCAGAGCGGATCACCCGGCTTCTCGACGAGCTCGAGGCCTTCGTCGCTGCCCTGGAGCATGACGATCGCGCGTGAGATAAGTCATTTCATTGCGAACGAAACGGTCGTAGGGTTGGGTGTGTAAATCGGAGACTGCATGAAGCTCGAAGAGTTCTTTCCCTACCGTCTGGCCGTTGCGGCAGAAGCCTTCTCCCGTCGTCTGCAGGATGTCTACTCGCGCGAATATGGCCTGACGCGCGAGGAATGGCGGCTCATGTCGATCCTTGACGGGGTCGGTCGGATCAGCTCGCTCGACATCGCGCGGCGCACCACGCTCGACAAGGTGCAGGTGAGCCGTGCGGCGACCCGGCTTGAAGCGCGGGGGCTGATCGAACGGTTCGTGCCCGACAGCGACAGACGACTGCGGGAGTACGAATGCACGCCGGAGGGCCGCGCCCTCTATGCCGAAGCGCGACCAAAGGTGAACGCGCGCGCGAAGGCGATGCTGTCGGCGATGCCCCCCGAAGCGCAGGTCGCCCTCGAACACGGGGTCAACAGCCTGATCGACTCGCTCGCTCTCGATATCGAGACCCGGAACGAGAGCGCCGAGACCTGACCAGCAGCCGGGCCCGTCAGGGCCCGACCAGCCAGAGCGAGATCGCCGGGAAGGCGATGATTAGCACGATGCGCACGATATCCGCGACCCAAAACCACAAGATACCGCGGAACATCGTCATCAGCGGCACATCGGGCAAAACCGAGCGCAGCACGAAGACGTTCATGCCAACTGGCGGGGTGATCAAGGAGATCTCCGTCGCCACCACCACGATCACTGCAAACCAGATCAAAGCGTTATCGGGATTGGCGAGAACGCCCGAGCCGAAATCGAGTTGGTAAATCAGCGGATAGAAGATCGGCACCGTCAGCAGGATCATCGACAGGCTCTCGAGCACCATGCCAAGGAGCATATAGATCAGCACGATGATGATGATCACCTCGAAGCCGCCAAGTCCCAGATTGTAGACGATATCGGCCAGCGCGTCGGGCAGGCCGGCAAACGTGACGAAATTCCCGAAGATCTCGGCCCCGATTATGATCGCGAAGATCATCGCAGAGGCGATCGCGGCATCCTTCAGCGCCTCCCAGAGCGCGCGCATCTTCAGCCCGCCTACAGCTGCCGCGATCACCACAGCAGCCGCAGCCCCCATGCCCGCAGCCTCGATCGGCGTGAAGAAGCCGCCATAAATCCCGACCATGATGAAGACGAACAGCGCCAAGGTCGCGAGAACGCCGATGAAATCGGTGCGCTTCATCGGCAGTGGCTCCCGCACCTCGGGGGCGAGTTTCGGGTTCAGCCGCACTGCGACCATGACGGAAACGAGATACAGGCCGATGCCCAGAACACCGGGAATGATCCCCGCGATGAACAGCTTGCCGATGTCGCTTTCGGTCAGCAGGCCGAAGATGATCATGATGACCGAGGGCGGGATCAGAATGCCCAGCGTGCCGCCCGCGGCAATTGCGCCCGTGGCGATCGAGTCGTGGTAGCCGAAGCGGCGCATCGAGGGCATCGCGACCTTCGACATCGTGGCCGCCGTCGCCAGAGACGAGCCGCAAACCGCCGAGAAACCGCCGCAGCTGAGGATCGTGGCCATCGCGAGACCGCCGCGCATCCGCCCGAACACCCGGTCGGCACCGGTGAATAGTCCGCTGGCGATGCCGGACCCGGCAAGCACG
Source organism: Thioclava sp. ES.031 (assembly GCF_002563775.1). Classification (NCBI taxonomy): domain Bacteria; kingdom Pseudomonadati; phylum Pseudomonadota; class Alphaproteobacteria; order Rhodobacterales; family Paracoccaceae; genus Thioclava; species Thioclava sp. ES.031. The sequence continues at coordinate 3,579,373 of NZ_PDJO01000001.1, forward strand.
TTGCCCATGAAGATGAAGAGCGGCACGACGGAGAGCGAGTAGTTCATCCCGGTCTCGAAGACGGCGCTGCCGACCATCGAGCCTGCGGCATCTGCCCCGCGCATCCACGCGAACCCTGCGCCGCCGACAAGCGCCATCGCGAAGGCGATCGGCACGCGCAGAAAGACGAGGGCCAGAAGAATGGCAAAGGCGATCAGAGAAATTGTCATTCCGGTCTCCGGAGCAGGGCGACCACGGCGGAGGCGGCAAAGCTGACGATGCCGATCACGCCGAAATACCACAGCTTGATTCCAAGGCCCGAGGTTGCGAGCTGGGTGTGGAACTGATCCTCGGCCAGGATCACGAGGCGCCATGCGAAATAGCCCATGACGAGGGCTGCCACCACGCCGCCAGTCCGCCCCAGCGCCCGGCGGACCGCCGTAGGCAGAAGCGGCATCAGCAGGTCCACCTCGACATGGCCGCCTTTGCCCGTGGTCAGCGGCATCGCCACAAAGACCAGCGCGCCCAACAAGACCTGCGTGATCTCATAGGCGCCGGTCAGCGGATTATTGAACAGGTAGCGGCCGACCACGTCGACGCAGGTGACGAGGATCAACCCCGTCACCAACCCGGCCGCGATCGCCTCGAGAACGAAGCGGGCGCGTGCAATCATGCGGACACGCCGGTCTGCTTGCGGAACTCTTCCAGCGCCGCGCGCCCGTCATAGTCACCGCCCAGGCTATCGGCCCACTGCCCTTCGAGGACGGCGGCCTGCTCCTTGATCGCATCGAGCACGCCCTGCGGCGCGGTCTCGGCGACCATACCGCCATCGGCCGCGGCCTTCTTGCCGCGCTCATCCGCACCATTCCACGCCTTGCCGACGCGGGTCGCGAAGGCGAGACCCGAGAGCTTGTTGATCGCCTCCTGATCGGCCGGGGAGATCGCATCCCACTTGCCGGAATTCATCACGAGGAACCACGTGGTGTTGTAGATGCCGCCCGGGATCGTCGTGGTGTATTTCAGGTAATCCGCGAGGTTGAACGAGGCGATCGCGTCATAGGGGAAAGTGACCCCATCGACGACACCGCGCGAGAGTTTCTCATAGACTTCGCCCGAGGGGGTGAAGATCGTCTCGACCCCGAAATGGCTCATCAGATCGGCGATGTAGCCGCCCGGCACACGCATCTTCAGACCCTGCAGGTCTTCGATCTTGTTGATCGGGCGCTTGTTGTTGTGGATCATCCCGGGTCCGTGGTTGAACAGGCCCAGCAGGTGGGTGCCGGCATGCTCCTCCTTGGCACCGAGCTTCTCGGTGTAGACCGTCCAGAAGGCTTCCGACATCGACACGGCGTCATTGCCGAGGAAGCTGAACTGACCCACGCGCGAGTTCTTGAAGCGGTCGTCCTGCGTGAAGCTGTGCAGACCGTAGGTGATGTCGGCCACACCGTCGCGCGCCATGTCGAAATGCGCAGGCGGCGAGCCCAGCGGCTTGGCGAGGACGCGGACGCGCACACGGCCTTCGGTCGCAGCCTCGATATCCTTCGCCCAGGGCTTGATCGCGTCCACCACGATCGGGTGGCGCGGCGGCAGCCAGCTGGACAGTACGAGGTCCACACCCTCTGCCCGCGCCGGAATCGCCGGGAGCGCAAGGCTGGCCCCGGCAAGTGCCGCGGTGCCGAGCATCGAACGTCTGGTCAGTTTGGTCGTCATTTTTTCCTCCCCTGATGACGAAGCCTCGGGCCGAGCCCGATTAACTTAACGTGTTAACTTCATTCGCAGTCGTGTCACTTGTCAACTTCGCCTTGCGTCCGCTTTGCCGTGCGAGCGCAAAAGCTTCTTCCAGAACCTCCGGATCGCCGACGTGATTCATCAAGATCAGAACGAGCCGCGCGTTGAGTGCTGCACTCTCCGCTTCCGTCAGCCCTTTATGCGTCGCGATCAATTTCTCGTAGAGCGCGTCGTGATCCTTGATATTGAGTTCGGTCTGCAAGCTCATGCCCGTCCCTCCTTGATCGCGGTGAGATGGTCGATGATCTGGGCGGGCTCTGCAGTTTCCCAGCGCGCCGCGATGATCTGGTCGGGGCGGATCAGGTAAAGCCCTGTCGTGGCCTGCCCGAGATAGCGCGCGCTCAGCTCCGGCGTGGCCTCGAGCGCGAGCGTAATCAGCCCATCGACCTCAGGCGCCTTGCAGCCAATCGCGAGCAGGGTGAACTGGCCCGCAAGCTTTTGCAGGAGCCATTCATTCCCGAGCGGTGCGTCCGGCGCGACTTTCCCGGGGCGGCTCACATCCGGCATCGCCGCGACGTTCGGCGCAGCTTCGAGCGGATAGCAACACGGAAGGCTGAGCCGCCCGGAATTGACCATCGGCCGCGCAAAAGGCGCATGTTCCGAAAGCGCCAGAACCGCGTCGCGGAACCAGCGCTCAGCGCCGGCACGAGGCGACATGAACCGTGTCGTCCGGCTGGAATTGGTCAGGTTCTCATCCGAGCCATAGGTCCGTTCCGCATCGTAGCGCTCAAGAAGTTCCGGGCTCGCTCCATCATTGATAATCGCGGCAAGGCGCCAACCGAGCGCGTCGACATCCTGCAGGCCGCCATTGCCGCCACGTGCGCCGAACGGGGAAACGACATGGGCGCTATCGCCCACGAAGATTACACGATCATGCACGAACTTTTCGAGCCTGCGGCACTGGAACGTGTAGATCGACGTCCAGTCGAGCTTGAAGTTCGAATGACCCACTGCCTTCTCGATACGCGGGATGATCCGCTCGGGTTTGCGCTCTTCCTCCGGGTCCGCTTCCCAACCGAGCTGAAGGTCGATGCGGTAGATATTGTCGGGCTGCTTGTGCAGAAGCGCCGACTGCCCGGCGTGGAATTCCGGCTCGAACCAGAACCACCGCTCGGACGGGAAATCGGCCTGCATTTCGATATCGGCAATGAGGAAACGCTCCTCGAACAGCTCACCTTCGAAATCGAGCCCCATCATCTGGCGAATGGGTGAACGCGCCCCGTCGCAGGCCAGCAGATAGTCTGCTTCAAGCACGTACTCACCATCGGGCGTTTCGATCTGCACAACCGCACAATCGTCGGTCTGGCTCAGCCCGGTGACCTTGTTCTTGAAACGGAGGTCGATCAGCGGATTGGCCAACGCCGCCTCGACCAGATACTCCTCGACATAGTATTGCTGCAGGTTCACGAAAGCGGGCATCTTGTGGCCGTCTTCAGGCAGCAGGTCGAAGTTGAAGACCTCGCGCGCGCCGTGCCGGGTGCGCCCGACCTTCCAGGTCACGCCTTTCTGCACGCAGGCATCGCCCACACCGAGACGGTCGAGAATTTCGAGCGAGCGTTTCGACCAGCAGATCGCGCGGCTGCCGACCGAAACGACATTGTTGTCATCGAGGATGACGGAGCCCACGCCGTGGTTCGCAAGCTCGATCGCAGCCGCAAGACCAATCGGCCCAGCGCCCACGATGATGACCTTGTGGCGTGCCTCCGGCCCCGAAAGGCCGGGAGGCGCTACATAGTCGAACGGTTTGTAATCATACGGCATGGCTCTCCTCCCTCCCGGCTCTCCTCAGCCTTGCAAAGCGTTCCACATTTCCTGATCGCGCTCAGCCGTCCAGACACGCGGGGTGTCGATGCCGCGGGCCTCGTCATAGGCGCGCGCCACGTTGAACGGCAGGCAATGTTCGTAGATCGCGTAATCGGCGAATTTCGGATCGCAGGCTTCGCGCACCGCGTCCCATGCCTCTTTCAGGGTGCCGCCGCGGGCCACCACACGTTCCACCGGCTTGTAGCTCGAGCGGATGAAGTCGGCGGTGTTTTCCAGCGCCTCGGTGACCATCTTCTCACCGACCAGCGCATCGCCCCGACCGGGCGCAATCGCCTTGGGCTCGAAAGCCGCGATATTGGCAAGCGTCTCCGGCCAGTCCTGATAGTGCCCGTCGCCGCAATAGCAGGCCGAGTGATACTCGACGATGTCACCGGTGAACATGACCTCCTGATCCGGAACCCAGATCACCGCGTCGCCTGCGGTATGGGCGCGGCCGAGATGCATGATATCGACGCGGCGGTTGCCCAGATAAACCGTCATCTGGTCGGAGAAGGTCGTGGTCGGCCACGTCAGACCCGGGATTTCCTCATGGCCTTGGAACAGGCGCGGGAAACGACCGAATTCACTGTCCCAGTCTTCCTGACCGCGTTCGGCGACCTGAGCGCGCGAGGTATCGGACATGATGACTTCGCGGGCACCGTAGGCCGATGCGCCGAGAACGCGCACGGCATGGTAGTGGGTGAGCACGAGGTGGCTGATCGGTTTGTCGGTCACCGAGCGGACGCATTCGATCACCTTGCGCGCAAGGCGCGGAGTGGCCTGCGCCTCAACGATCATCACGCTGTCGTCGCCGATGATCACACCGGTGTTGGGGTCACCTTCCGCGGTGAAGGCATACAGCCCCTCGCCCACCTGGGTGAAGCTGATTTTCTTGTCTTCCATGTCGCCTTGCGACGCGAATGCCTTGGCCATGAGATGCCTCCTTATTCCTTAGCCCAGTCCGGCAAGGCGCGGGCGGGCAGTACCTGCCCCGCGCAATCACCGAACCCGATGCGGTATCCTTCACCCTGCGCAGCACCGCGCAGGGTCAGCGTGTCACCATCCTCGATGAAGCTGCGGGTCGAGCCATCGGGAAGTTCCAGCGGCTCCTTGCCCGACCAGCTGAGTTCGAGCAGCGAGCCCCGGCTGTCTTTCTCGGTGCCCGAGATCGTGCCCGAGCCCAGCAGATCGCCTACGCGCATGGCGCAGCCCGACGTGGTGTGATGGGCCAGCTGCTGCGCGGCAGAGTAGTAGAGCATCGCGGTATTGGTGCGCGAAATCACCGCTTCCTCGCCGCCCTCGGGGCGCAAAGCGACCTCCAGGTCGATGTCGTAATTCATCGGCCCCGGCTCGCGCAGATACGGCAGAAGCGGTCGCTCGCGCTCGGGCGTCGAGACCCGGAACGGCTCCAGCGCTGCGCGAGTCACGATCCACGGGCTGATCGTGGTCGCGGTCGCCTTGGCCTGGAACGGACCGAGCGGCACGTATTCCCAAGCCTGGATGTCGCGCGCCGACCAGTCGTTGAGCAGCACATAGCCGAAGATCATGTCATCGGCTTGACCGACCGAGATCATGCCTTCGGAGGGCTGGCCGACGATCGCGCCGAATTCCAGTTCGATGTCGAAGCGCGCCGAGGGGGCGAAACGCGGCAGATCCTCGTTCGGACCTTTCACCTGCCCGTTGGGGCGGGTGACCGGCGTGCCCGAGACGACGACCGACGAGGCGCGGCCGTTATAGCCGATCGGGATCGACAGCCAGTTCGCGGGCAGCGCGTTTTCCGCCCCCCGGAAGATCGTGCCGACATTGGTCGCGTGGTTTTTGCCTGCGTAGAAATCCGTGTACTCGGCCACGCGGAACGGCATCAGCATCTTCGCGCCGGACTGCGGCACCAGATGCGGCTCGACCGCCGACTTATGCGCCTCGTCGGAGAGAAGCTCGGTCAGGCGCGCGCGCAGCTTGGTCCAGATCTCCGGGCCGGCTTCCATGACACGGTTCCATGCGGGCTCGGCAAAGAGCTCCGCCGAAAGCCCGTGATCCACCTTGGCCACATCAAGTATCATATCCCCGATCGCGACACCCATCCGCGCGCCCTTGCCGTCGTCGAAGACGCCGTAGGGCAGGTTCTGGATCGGAAAGTCGGTGTCGCCCTGTGCGGACGAAACCCAGCTGGTCTTGTCGGTCATTTGATCCCCGGTTTTCCGTCGAATTTCTTCTCGATGCTGTCCCAACAGTCGATGTAATCGTCCTGAAGGGGCGCTTCCTTCGCCGCAAATTCGGTCAGCATCTGCGGGAAGCGCGTCTCGAACATGAATTGCATCGTGTCGGCCTGATAGACCGGCTCCATCGGCTCGTTCGATGCATGTTCGAAGGCGTTGCGATCCGGCCCGTGCGGCAGCATCATGTTGTGCAGGCTCATCCCGCCCGGCACGAAGCCCTGCGGCTTGGCGTCGTAGATGCCGTAGATGTTGCCCATCAGCTCGGACATGATGTTCTTGTGATACCACGGCGGACGGAAGGTGTGCTCCGCAACCATCCAACGCTCGCGGAACAGCACGAAATCGATATTCGCGGTACCTTCCTGCCCCGAGGGCGCGGTGAGCACGGTGAAGATCGAGGGATCGGGGTGATCGAACAGGATCGCGCCGACTGGGCTGTAGGTGCGCAGGTCGTATTTATAGGCGCAGTAGTTGCCGTGCCATGCCACCACGTCGAGCGGGCTGTGGCCGATGAACGTCTCGTGGAACTGCCCGCACCACTTGATGACGACCCGGCTTTTCGCATCACGGTCTTCGAAGGCCGCGACCGGGCATTTGAAGTCGCGCGGGTTGGCAAGGCAGTTTGCGCCGATCGGACCTCGGCCCGGCAGGTCGAACTTCTGACCGTAGTTTTCGCAGACAAAGCCGCGTGCAGGCCCGTCGAGAAGCTCGACGCGATACACGAGGCCGCGCGGCAGGATCGCGATTTCCTTGGGCTCGAGATCGATGATCCCGAGCTCGGTGCAAAAGCGCAGACGCCCCTCCTGCGGAACCACCAGCAATTCGCTGTCGGCCGAAAAGAAATACTCGTCTTCCATCGATTTGGTGACGAGGTAGATATGGCTCGCCATACCGACCTGAGTGTTCACGTCTCCGGCCGTGGTGACCGTGCGCATCCCGGTGATCCAGGTCAGCTCTTCGTCGGTATGCGGTACCGGATCCCAGCGATACTGACCAAGGCTGATCACGTCGGGGTCGATATTGGGCGCCGATTTCCAATACGGCACGTCGATCTTCTCGAACCGACCGGTGTGCTTCACCGAGGGTCGGATACGGTAGCACCACGTGCGCTCGTTCTGGCCGCGCGGTGCAGTGAATGCGGTGCCCGAAAGCTGCTCGGCATAGAGGCCATATTCGACCTTCTGCGGGCTGTTCTGCCCCTGAGGCAGAGCGCCGGGCAGCGCCTCGGTTTCGAAGTCATTGCCAAAACCGGGCATATAACCTTCATGCGTGCCGGTGGTGCCGGTCGCGCGGATCATGCCCTTCGGAAGCGCCTGATCGGTCATGAGATCCTCCAATTCCTTGGTCACGGGCAGCGCGGAAAGCTGCAGTTTCGAACCTGGCCTGATTTTTCGTTTCATTCGCAACGAAGTCAAGGATATTTATTGCACTCGCAATGAATTCACCGCTGTATTATGATGGTGCGGATATAAAAACATGCGCGAAAGCAGGGGGTTGAGGATGTCTGAAGATGCAGCTGAGATGCCCGAATTTGATCTCTACAGCTTTACCCCCTACCGGCTGGCCGTAGCCGCCGAGAAACTTTCGGAGCGGCTCGCCCGGCAATATCGAGACCGGTTCGGCATCTCGATTCCCGAATGGCGTGTCCTCGTCCATCTCGCACAGAGCGATGACGTATCGGTGCGGGACATCGAAGCGCGGGTGGCGATGGAAAAATCCAAGGTCTCGCGCGCGGCGTCCCGGCTGGAGGCCAGCGGGCTGATCGCGAAGACCCGCCACGAAGGCGACAAACGACTGGTCAAGCTGCGACTTACCGCGAAACGACTGGTCAAGCTGCGACTTACCGCGAATGGCCGCGCAATGATGGCGGAGCTTCTGGTGCTGGCGAACGCCTTCCAAGCGGAATTGGTGGCGGAACTCGGCGACGCGGCCACAAAACTGGAGACCGGTCTGGACCGGCTTCTCGCACTCCCACCACGGTAAACGACATGGCTTCCCGGTCGTTTGGCGCAGTCGACTGCACGTCGCCGCCGCTTTATCGTTGCAAATGAAACGTGTTTTGTGCTTCTTTGTTGCAAGCGCAACAAAACACAGATGCCCACGCGACGATGACCCGACACGAGACCGATACGCCGCTGCCCGAGTTCCAGCTCGATGATTTCCTGCCCTATCTGATGGCGGAGATCGCGACGAAGCTGAGCGACGAGTTGGCTCAGGGCTATCGCGAAGCCGGGCTGAGCATGCCGCAATGGCGAGTGATGGTTCACCTCAGCCATGCCGGGCCGGTGTCGGTGCGCGATATCGAACGGCGCGTCTCGCTGGAGCGGCCCAAGGTCAGCCGGGCCGCGGCGGCGCTGGAACAGGCGGGGCTTGTGACGAAACGCCCCGACCCTTCCGACGGACGCCTGATCGCGCTCAGCCTGACCCCGGCCGGACGCGAGTTGATGGCTAAACTGCTTCCGCGTGCCATCGCCTATCAATCGGATCTGGAGGCACTTCTGAGCCGCGATCTGGCGGGGCTGCGACGCGGCATGGATAAACTGCTTACAAAGAAGGCGGCACAATGACGGTGCTCTATGATTACTGGCGGTCCTCGGCGAGTTACCGGGTGCGGATCGCCCTCGGTCTGGCCGGAATGGACTGGACGAGCGTTTCCGTCGACTTGACCAAGGGCGAGCAGACCGAGCCCGCGCATCTTACGCGCAATCCGCAAGGGCTGGTTCCTGCGATTGAACTCGACGGAAAGTGCTTCACCCAATCCCTGGCGATCCTCGAATATCTCGATGAGACGCGTGATCTGAACCTGCTGCCCGGCGATGCCGCTGAACGAGCCAATATCCGCGCTCTCGCCCATGCCGTCGCCATCGATATTCACCCGATCTGCAACCTTCGCGTCGCCAAACACGCAGTCGCCGCCTCTGAGGGAGCGATCACGATGGAGGGCTGGATGCAGGCGTTTATCGGGCCCGGCCTACAGGCGCTGGAAGCGATGGTGGATGCAGGCGATTACTGCCACGGATCGTCGGTCACTCTGGCCGATCTGTGCCTCGTGCCGCAGCTCTACAATGCGCAGCGCTGGAAGGTCGACCTGACAGGGATGCCGAAACTGACCCGGATCGGCGCGCATCTCGAAAGCCTGCCCGCCTTCGCCGCAGCGCATCCCGACAAGACCCCGCATTGAGGCGCATACAGACAGCTTGAATGCACCCGGCCCGCAGATGCAGGCCGGGCTTTTTCGTCAGACCGCCGACAGCCCTGCGTCGAGCGCGCCGAGGATCGTGGCGATGTTCCCTTCGGTCACGATCAGCGAGGGGGACAGGATCACGTTATTGCCCGAGATCCGAACCATCGCGCCCGTCTCGTAGGCACCGCGATGAACCTTGGCGATGCTGGCCTTGTCGATCGGCGCCTTGGTCGCGCGATCCGAGACCAGTTCCAGCGCGCACATGAGACCACGTCCGCCACGCACGTCACCCACGATGTCGTGCTTTTTCTTGAGATCGAACAACCCTTCATAGAGCTGGGCCCCACGCGCGGCGGCGTTGTCCTTGACGTTGAGCGCCTGCGTCTCTTTCAGGCAGGCAATGGCCGCTGCCGCGCCGACCGGATGGCCCGAATAGGTGTAGCCCGAGCCGATCGCCGCCTTGCCGGTGGTATCGGATTCGAACACTTCGGCCACGCGGCCCGAAATCATCACGGCGCCGAAGGGGAAATACCCGTTCGTGATCGCCTTGGCGGTCGTCATCATATCCGGCTGCACACCCCAGAGCCGCGAGCCCGACCAGGCCCCCGTGCGACCGAAGGCGGTGATCACCTCATCGGCGACCAGCAGAATGCCGTATTTGTCGCAGATCGCCCGCACGCCGGGCATGAAACTCTCATGCGGCACGATCACGCCCCCTGCCCCGAGGATCGGCTCCATGATCATTGCGGCGATTGTCTCGGCGCCCTGGAACTTGATCTCGTCTTCCAGCGCGGCGAGGCAGAGCTGCGCCAGCTTCTCAGGATCGGATTCGTTGAAGGGGTTGCGGTAGGTATAGGGCGCCGGGATGTGGTAGCAGCCCGGCATCAGCGGTTCGTACTGAGTGCGGAAATTGGAGTTGCCGTTGACGCTTGCGCCCAGCGTATGGGTGCCGTGATAGCCCTTCTTGAGCGAGAGGTATTTCACCCGGCCCGCCTCGCCGCGCAGCTTGTGATATTGCCGCGCAAGACGCAGCGCGATCTCGACCGAATCCGAACCGCCCGAGGTGTAGAACGCGCGCTCCAGCCCGTCGGGGGCGAAGAACTCGGCCAGCATCTCCCCCAGTTCGATCACCGCGTCATTCGTGGTGCCGCGAAAGATCGAGTAATAGGGCAGACGGTCGAGCTGTGCGGCAATGGCGTCCTTCACCGGCTGGCACGAGAACCCAAGATTGACGTTCCAAAGCCCGCCCACACCGTCGACCGTCTTGTGGCCATCGACATCGGTGATCGTCACACCGTCGCCCGCCACGATGATCTCGGGCAGATTCTTCTGGCTGTCCGCCGGGTGAGCCATCGGGTGCCAGATCGAACGGGCGTTGCGCTCTTTCAGGAAATTCTCGTCTTTCATGTCGGTCCTCATCATAGGCCCAGCAGGCGCAGCGCGGTGGCGTAGCCCTGAGCGGGAGATTGCACATCGAAGTGAACGGGGATCATGCCGACGGCCTCGGCGCCGCGAATGTTGCGCAGCTGGTCATCGACGAAAACGCAGGCTTCGGCCGGAAGGTCGAGCGCCTCAAGCACACCATGATAGGCGCGCGGATCGGGTTTCAGAATCTTGGTATAGGTCGCGTCGATCACAGCATCGAACCGGCGAAGGAAGGGCAGCTTCTCGCGAAAATCCGCGCCGTAGAACAGATCGAGCTCGTTGGACAGGATCGCGAGGCAGCACCCTGCAGCCTCAGCCTTGTCGATCGCTGCTAGGAATTCCGGGCGGATCACATCGGCAGAGCTCGCCCCGCGCGCCGCGCGCACGAAATCGGACATCTCGCTCCAGTCGCGTCCGACCAGAGCCGCCACTTCCTGCGTGCGCTGACGCCAATAGTCGCGCTCCGAGATTTCATCCGCCTGCATCGCGCGCCAGAGCGGGTCGGTCTGAGGCTCGAACGGACCGCGCCAGGTCAAGCTTCCCGACGCAAGACCCAACGCAGCCTCGGTCAGATCATGCGTTTCGAACAGCGTGCGTGAGATCACGCCACCGAAGTCGAGCACGAGCGCGCGCTCAGCCATGCGTCACCTCGCGTTGTTGATAATCCGCAGGAAGCGAACCGCCCATGAGCTCGGACAGTCGGGGCACCCATTTTCGCAGAGCCTCCACCATAGCTGCGCGCTTCTCGGACCCCGCGCGCGACGAAGGAACCGCGATCGAAACCGCGCCGATCACCGCACCGCCAAGCCCGAAGATCGGACCAGCAAGGGAGGAAACCTCGTCGTCGAAGCCCTTCTCCACCCACACACTGCCATTGGCACGGCATTCCGCCAGCTTTTCGCGCAGGCTATCAGGGTCGACGACGGTCTGGGCGGTGAAGCTCTCCAGCGGCGCATCCAGAACCCGCGCCCGCAGATCGTCTCCGCCGAAGCAAAGCATCACCAAGCCAGAGGCTGTCGCGTGCAGAGGCAGAAGCTGCGACTCGTCGAAAGCGACCTGCGTCCCGTGCAGGCGCGGATCATGATGCACGACCGGCGAAAGCTGCTGGCCTTGCAACAGAGAGACATGGACCAGCTCGCCGACTTCCTGCGCCATCCCTTCGATAAAAGGACGCAACACCGAACGCAGCGGCATATTCGCCTCGCGCACCCCGTAGAGACGCAGAATCGCGGGGCCCAGCCGATAGCCACGGGTCTCCGGGTTCTGTTCGAGAAAGCCGCATTCGGCCAATTCGACGAGATGACGGTGCACCGTAGCCTTATCGCGCTGCGTGAGACGAACATATTCGCTGAGCCCGATCTCGGGGCGCTGAGTGGAGATATAATTCAGCAATTCCAATGCCTTTGTGATCGTTCCCATCGCGCCCTTTGGCAGCCTCCCGTAAAAATTCCGTTCGTTGCAACTGAAACGTTGACAGAAAAGAAAACCCGATGCAAGAATATTTGACACCAACGGTTCAAATAATAAACCACTCAACAGGAGAGCTTCATGACTTCGACCTTCAAGCTGCTGGCAGGGGCGCTCGCCCTCGGCCTCCCGCTTGCCGCGGGCCTGCCCGCGCAGGCCGAATACCCCGAGAAACCCGTCGAATTCGTCGTCCCGTTCCCGCCGGGCGATCTGGAAGACGTGCTGACCCGGATGATCGCGGACGAGTTCCAGAAGACCTATGGCGTTCCCGCTGCGGTGGTGAACAAGCCCGGCGGCGGCGGCGGCCCCTTCCCCGGCGCGGCCGAAGTCGCGCAGGCTCCGGCCGATGGCTACACGGTCGGCTCGTTCGTGATTGACGTGCCCGTGGTCGGCCCCTCGGTTGGCATCCCCGCGCTCAGCCCCGATCCTTTCGAGCCGGTGGGCATTTTCCTGACCTACCCGTTCGTCATCGCCGCCTCAAAGGACGCACCCTATGCAACGATCGACGAGCTGGCCGGCTATGCGAAGGACCACGACGTCGCACTCGGCCACTTCGGCTCTTTCCTGATCCCGACGCAGGTGACCTTCGCACTCGCGAAGAAAAAGGGCTTCGATTTCGGATCCGAAGCGGCGTTCGACGCGCTTGACTGCAACACGCTGGCTTCGGGCGACGCGGACGTGATCAACACCACCCTGCAACTGATCCTGCCCTGCCTCGGCGATGTGAACGTGATGGCCTCGATCGGCGAAAAGCGTATTCCGCTGACGCCCGACACGCCGACGGTCGGTGAATTGGAACCGGATCTCGACCTGGCGCTGTGGGATGGCCTCTTCGTCAAGAAAGGCACTCCTGAGGACGTGCGCGAAAAGATCGCTGCCGTCGCCGAAAAAGTCATGAGCTCGGACAAGGCCAAGGAGCTGGCCGATCAAACGGGTGCGCTGATCTACTGGCAAGATGCCGCGACCGCGACCCAGCGCATCGCCCATGACAGTGAAACCCTCGGCACGATCGATGGTCTCATCAATGGCGAATGAGCCATCCTCTCCAGGCCCCGCGCGCGAGACCCCTCCGCGCGCGGGCGCCCGCTTTGCTCGGGCGATCCGCACCAAGAACCTGGAGGATCTGTTCAAGCGCTATCGCCGTCCCGGTGACATGGCCTTCGCCGTGCTGTTCTTCGCGCTCTCCATCGGTTTGTTGATCGCCCTGCCGTGGCAGACCGAATGGGTCAAGCGCACGAAGACCTACGCGCAACCCGCCTTCTGGCCGATGATCTCGATCATCGCGATGGTTGTATTCAGCATGTTTCACCTTCTCGGCTCGTTCGTCTCGGAGCGCATTCCCGGCCGATGGCGCGAAGTCATGCAATGGCTACGCTCGCTCGAATATGCGGTGTGGTTCATGGCCTATGTCGCGCTGGTCCCGCTCATCGGATACCTGCCCGCCACGATCCTCTTCAGCTGCGCGATGACGCTGCGTCTGGGATACCGCGGCTGGCGCTGGATGCTGATCTCTGTCCTGTTCTCGGTCGTCGTCGTGGTGCTTTTCAAAAGCTTCCTGCAAGTCAAAATCCCCGCCGGGCTGATTTACGAGGCCGCCCCTGCGCCCTTCCGCGCAATTCTAATGACCTACTTCTAAGGAGCGTCCCTCATGGACATGCTGCTTTCCGGCGCAGAGATGCTGATGCGCCTCGACGTTATGGTCGCTCTCTTGATCGGTTCGATTGGCGGGGTGATCATCGGTGCGATCCCCGGCGTCGGCCCGGCCGTCGCAATCGCCATCCTGCTGCCCGCGACCTTTGCGATGCCGCCGCTGGTCGGCTTGACCATGCTTCTGGGCATCTACGGGTCGTCAATGTTCGGCGGGTCGCTGCCCGCAATCCTGATCAACACGCCCGGCACGGCGGTCAACGCGCTGACCACCTATGACGGTCACCCGATGACGAAGAAGGGCGAGGCGTTGCGCGCGCTTGGCCTCGCCTATGGAGCCTCGTTCTTCGGCGGCGTCGCCTCAATCATCGCTCTGATCCTGCTCTCACCGGTGCTGGCGAAAGTCGCACCGATGTTCGGCTCGCGCGAGATTTTCCTGGCCGCACTTCTGGGCATCGTCCTGGTGATCCTCGCCCATCGCGGCCAGACCTTCGCGGCCGGAATGTTGGCGGCCTTCGGAATCTTTCTGCAGACCGTCGGACTGGAGCCCGTCAAATACACGATGCGCTTCACCTTTGGTTTCGACTTCCTGAATTCGGGCTTTGATCTGATCGTGGTGGTTCTGGGGCTTTTCGCGCTGAGCCAAGCCTTCCTCCTGCTGATCGAGCCGGAATCGGCACCGCATGCGCAACGCATCGAAGGCTCGATGGGACGGGCGATGATGGGCGTCCTACGCCACAAAAGGGTGGCGGGCTTTGCTGCCAGCTGCGGCGTGATGATGGGGATGATCCCCGGCGTCGGCGAGTTCACCGCGCAGTTCCTGTCCTACACCTACGCACAGAAAACCTCGATGACGCCCGAGGAATTCGGCAAAGGCAGCCCCGAAGGCCTGATCGCCTCGGAGGCCGCCAACAACGCGGTGCCTGCCGCTGCGATGATCCCGCTGCTGGCGCTCGGCATCCCGGGCGAAGCGCTCACCGCGATGATGCTGTCGGTCTTCTACGTCCACAACGTGATCCCCGGCCCGCAGCTGTTCCAGAACAAGCTCGATTTCGTCTACGCGCTCTATATCGCGATGATCCTGCTCAACATCATCGTGGTGCTGTTCATGCTCGTCTCGTCGAACTGGCTACTCAAGATCATCCAGATTCCGACGCGTTTCCTTGGCATGATGATCCTCGTTCTTAGCTTCGTCGGCGTCTATTCACTGCGCAACTCGATTGTGGACTGCGCGATTGCTGCGGCATTTGGCGTCCTCGGACTGATCCTGAAACGGCAAAACCTGCCGATCGTCCCGATCGTTCTGGGCATGGTCCTGGGCGGCATCATGGAGACCAAGTTGCGGTCGTCGATGGCGCGCGTGCACGTGCCGATCGACTTCTTCGACCGTCCGATCGCGGCAATCCTCGGATTGGCCATCGGCGGACTTCTGATCGCCCATTTCGCGAGCCTTTACCGCGAGCGCCAGAACCGCGAGCCAGAGAGCGTGCACGATCACGACATGCATGACAGTTTCACGAGGTAAGCAATGCTCGATACTGACAAGATCGCGGCGCTGCGTAGCGCCGACATCCCCCCTGCCCTGCATCTGATCGAGGGCGCGGCACAGCCCGCCTCGGACGGTGGCACATTGGCGGTGATCTCACCGCTCGACGGGCGCGAGATCACCACGCTGGCGCGCGGCACGACCACCGATGCCGAAGCCGCAATCGCCAGCGCACGCGCAGCCTTCGATGACGGGCGCTGGTCGGGGCTGGCCCCGGCTGCACGCAAGGCAGTGCTGCTGAAATGGGCCGCGTTGATCGAGGCCAACGCGCTGAAGCTTGCCGTTCTCGGCGTGCGCGACAACGGCACCGAGATCGGCATGGCACTGAAGGCCGAGCCGTTCTCCGCCGCCGCAACGATCCGCTACTATGCCGAGGCCATCGACAAGATTTATGGCGAGATAGCCCCCACCGCGCCCGATGCGTTGGGGCTGGTGCATCGCGAACCGGTGGGCGTGGTCGGCGCGATCGTACCATGGAACTTCCCGCTGATGATCGGCGCATGGAAGCTGGGCCCGGCGCTGGCGGCGGGAAATACGGTCGTTCTGAAACCGGCCGAG
The DNA here is from genome assembly GCF_002563775.1 of Thioclava sp. ES.031. Classification (NCBI taxonomy): domain Bacteria; kingdom Pseudomonadati; phylum Pseudomonadota; class Alphaproteobacteria; order Rhodobacterales; family Paracoccaceae; genus Thioclava; species Thioclava sp. ES.031. Next base: position 3,594,986 of record NZ_PDJO01000001.1, read on the forward strand.
ACCGCGTCGCTCACGTTGCGCCGCATCGCCGACCTGGCGCTCGAGGCCGGGATGCCGCCGGGCGTGTTCAACGTCGTGCTGGGCGAAGGAGCGGTGGTCGGCGAAGCGATGGCTCTGTCGATGCAGATCGACGTGATGGTGTTCACCGGCTCGGGTCCGGTCGGGCGGCGTCTGCTGGAGAACGCCGCGAAATCGAACCTCAAACGCGTCTTTCTGGAACTGGGTGGCAAATCGCCCAATATCGTCTTTGCCGATGCGCCCGATCTGGACACGGCGGTGAAGGTCGCGGCCAACGGCATCTTCCGCAATTCCGGCCAAGTCTGCATCGCGGGGTCTCGGCTGCTGGTCGAGCGGTCGATCCATGACGCCTTCGTCGAGAAGCTGCGTGCCTTCACCGAGACGATGCAGGTGGGCGATCCGCTCGATCCGGCGACGCAGGCCGGAGCGGTGAACTCCGCCCGCCAGCTGGAACAGAACCTCCGCTTCGTCAGCGAGGCCGAAGCCGCGGGCCGGCAGGTCTACGGCGGCAAGCGCATCCGTGAAGAGACAGGCGGGTTCTTCATGGAGCCCACGATCGTCACCGGGGTCGCCCCCGACGATCCGATCGCACAGCGCGAAGTCTTCGGCCCGGTTCTGGCAGTGATCCCGTTCGACACCGAAGAAGAGGCCCTGCGCATCGCCAACGGCACCGATTACGGGCTGGCCGCGGCCGTCTGGACCGCAGACCTGAGCCGCGCGCACCGGATGATCCGGGGCATCCACGCGGGCGTCGTGCATGTGAACACCTATGGCGGATCCGACCTGACCGTGCCCTTGGGCGGGGTCAAGCAGTCGGGAAACGGGCATGACAAGTCACTGCATGCGTTCGATAAATATCTCGATCTGAAAACCGCTTGGATCAAACTGTAAGGGGGCGCGTATGACTGATCGCACCATTCTCGTTGTCGGCACTTACGACACCAAGGACGATGAACTGACCTATCTGCGCGAGGCAATCGAGGCACAGGGCGGGCGTGTCCTGCGTATGGACGTCTCGGTTCTCGGCGCCCCCTCGACCCCGGTCGAATACAGCAAGCATCAGGTGGCCGAAGCGGGCGGCTCTTCTATAGAGGCTGCGATTGCGAGCGGCGACGAAAACCATGCGATGCAGATCATGGCGCGCGGGGGCGCGACGCTGGTCGCGCAACTCCACGCCGAGGGCCTGTTCGACGGAATGGTCGTGCTGGGCGGAACGATGGGCACCGATCTGGCGCTCGACCTATGTGCGGCGCTGCCGATCGGGGTGCCGAAATATATCGTCTCGACGGTCTCTTTCTCACCGCTTCTGCCGCCCGAACGGATCGCGGCGGATGTCCAGATGATCCTCTGGGCGGGCGGGCTTTACGGGCTGAACTCGATCTGCAAAGCCTCGCTCAGTCAGGCGGCGGGCGCGGTTCTGGGCGCGGCCCGAGCGGTGGAACGGCCCGATCGTTCGAAACCGCTGATCGGGATGACGTCCTTCGGGAAATCCTTCCTGAAATACATGGTCACGCTGAAGCCCGAACTCGAAGCGCGCGGCTACGAGGTCGCGGTATTTCACGCCACGGGCATGGGCGGGCGCGCCTTTGAGAGCCTCGCGGCACAGGGGGCCTTTGCTTGCGTCTTCGACTTTGCCACGCAGGAAATCGGCAACCACCTGCATGGCTCGTCCATCAGCGCGGGTGCCGACCGGATGACGAATGCAGGCGCCTCGGGCACGCCGCAGATCGTCGCCCCTGCCTGTCACGATCTGGTCGATATGGTCGGCTGGCAGCCCCTGCCCGACAAATGGAAAGATCATCCGAGTCACGCGCATAACCGGCTGCTGACCTCGGTCGTGCTCGATAATGCGGAGCGCCGGGCGGTGGCGCGTGCGCATTGCGAGAAATTGGCTGGGGCAAGGGGACCGACCGCGCTGCTGCTGCCCTTGGGCGGGGTGCACGAACTGGACCGCCCCGGCCACGATCTGCACGACCCCGAGGGGCTGGCGGGCTTTTTCGACGAAATCCGCGCCTGCGCGCCCGACAATGTCGCATTGCACGAGGTGAAGGCCCATATCAACGACCCCGACTTCCCCGCAGCCGCGCTTGAGATCTTCGACGCGTGGCGCGAGGAGGGGCTGGTTAAGGGCTGAGTTAGAGCAGCATGGGCCGCAGGTTTCGTGAGATAGCTTCCTGGGTGAGGTCAGACGGACAGGAAACCACCATCGACCGGCAACACAGCACCGGTGAGCAAACCGGCCTCGTCGGAGAGCAATAGCGCGATTGCAGGTGCGACCTCCTCGGCCTCCGCAATAGCTCTCGCCGCTACGATCATCTATTGGCTATACGTCCTGAGCCTAGTCGGGGAAGCAACTTCGAATTGTCGACCCAGAGGGATGTCCAACTCGAGCGGAAACTTGTCGCCTGAAGGCGCGGTCCGGTACCGGTCACCGATCTCAGCCTCGATGCTAAACAGTTTTGCCGGGCGCGATACACCGAACATAGCCGATACCGACCCAATATTCGCTACAAGCCCGGGAGGTTTACAACTCGCCCTTTAAGTCATTGAAATTCCAGCAAGCCAAACTCACTTAGCTTACAAGAAAATTCAATGAAATCAGCGACAAAGCTGGGATTGCAAATCCTTGTACACCGGTTCGATTCCGGTACTCGCCTCCACTACTGCATTTCCGACAAGTCACCAGAAATCTTGGCCGTGTCAGGCCACAGAGTTCATTGGAAAACAGGCGACGGCGCGCCTTCCCCGGCCCAGGATCCACTGATTTCACGCCGGTCGCGTGACGGCCTGATCGCTGGCACCAGGACCCGCATCCGGGAAAGCTGCACCTCGGGCGTCGAGATCGCGGGAGTCTGCACATCGGCGGACACCCCGCGCAGGCACCGACGACCGACGACACTGCGGCCCATGCTTCACCTTTCCCGAAGGTACGAAATAGCAAGGCGAGGGCAGCGCCTGCCGCCCCCGCCTGCCCAACCTGATCCCCGATCAGAGGTCGAGGAACACCGTCTCGCCCTCACCCTGAAGCCGGATGTCGAAGCGGTAACGCCCCGGACCTTCCTTCTTCGCGATCAGGGTCTCGACTCGCGGGCGCTGCTCGATCCGGGCCAGAAGCGGATCCGCGGAGTTGTCCTCATCCTCGAAATAGATCCGGGTGTTGAGGCCGATATTGATCCCGCGTGCCACGATCCAGAGCGAAATATGCGGCGCGCTCACCTTGCCGCCGCGCCCCTTGACCGCGCCGGGCTTGACCGTGCGCAGGGTGAATTCGCCACTCTCGGCATCCGCCGCGAACCGGCACAGGCCCAGGACCGCCGGATCGGCGCCTTCCTGACCGGGGAAGCGGCCCTCTGCGTCGGGTTGCCAGCTTTCGATCATCGCGTCGCGCAACGCCCAGCCGGTGCCATCATAGACCGAGCCTACGATTTCGATGACTTCGCCCTGCACGCCCTCGGCGATCGGGCTTTCGCCGATCTCTTGGTCGTAGGCGCCCGCATTGCCCGCATAGGTCGGCATCAGCCCGATATGGACGTAAGGCCCTGCGGTCTGCGACGGGGTTTCTTGAAGCGTTTCGAGTTTCTGGACCATATCACATGCCCTCCAGCTTGTTTTCGAACATGGTCTGGCGGCGGCCCCGCAGCACGATGTCGAATTTGTAGGCGAGGAAATCGAGCGGGCGCGAATGCGCCAGATCGAGCGGCGCGACCAGCCGGTCGAGCTGCGATCGCGACTTGATCGTCGCCGCGATCGGGCAATGGTCGATCAGCGGATCGCCTTCGAAATACATCTGGGTGATCAGCCGCTGGCCGAAGCTGTGACCGTAGACCGAAATGTGGATATGCATCGGACGCCAGTCATTGCCGCGGTTCGGCCACGGGTAGGCGCCGGGACGTATCGTGAGGAACTGGTAATAGCCGTTCTCGTCGGTCATCGTGCGCCCGCAGCCACCGAAATTCGGATCGAGCGGCGCGAAATAGGTGTCCTTCTTGTGCCGGTAGCGGCCGCCCGCATTGGCCTGCCAGATCTCGATCAGCGTGTTGGGCACCGGACGCGCATTCTCGTCGAGGACACGGCCATGCATCATGATCCGTTCCCCCACCGCAGGCGCCGCTCCCTTGGTCCAGTTCAGGATCAGGTTGTTGTCGAGCGCACCGAAGCGGTTGTGCCCGAAGGTCGGCCCGGTCTCTTCGGAGGGGCTGCTCTCCATCGACAGCAGCGGCAGGTTGGGCGAGCGCGACACGCTCGTCTTATAAGCCGGATCATAGGGGGTCGGGTGGATCGCGCGGTTGCGCGGGATCAGGGGGCCTAGGTCATTCATCGGCGGTCTCCTCCATTTCCGCATAGGTCTGTTTGGCGAGTTTCAAAGCGTGGTTGGCGCGCGGTGGACCGGACATCCATCGGGACTTCGTCAAAGTTACCGGTCGCGGCGAACCGCGCCAAGGTCAGCATTGAGCGCGCGCGCTGGTCGATCCGGTCCGAAGTATCCTGAAACGGCTCGTCGAGTGACGTGCGCACGGCTGCGGCGCGGTTCACATGCGGATGGCCCAGAATGGTGCGGCGCAGCTCCATGCCTTTATCGAGACGGTCTTTCATTCAAGGGATCCTTTCGACACAGGCAGCAAACGCGCCAGCTCGGATGCACGACTGCGCAATGAATACGGCCCGGCCGTCGCACAGTGCCGCGTTTCGAGACTGCAAACTGCAACCGGATGGGGCGTGGTTACCTGCATGGATCCTCCTGCCTCAGGTATACGCTGGCGGGCAGCGCGTAGAAATTATATTATTCATCGCCTGACTTAACTTCAGGGTTATGCATTGCTCGATCCCCTTCTCCGGCTACGCCATCTGCGCGTGTTTCTCGAGACCGCCCGGCGCGGGTCGCTTTCGGCAGCGGCCGAGGCGCTGCATGTCAGCCAGCCCGCCGCCTCCAAGACGATACGCGAGCTTGAGGAGCTGCTTGGCGCCGCCTTGTTCGATCGCACGGGGCGGCGGCTGGTTCTGACCCCCGCGGGCAAGATTTTCGCCACCCGCGCGGGCGCGGCGCTTGCCGATCTGGAAGAGGCGCAGCGGCTCGTCGTGTCTCCGCCCGCTCCGCGCCCGAAACTCGCGCTCGGCTTGCTTCCAACCGCTGCGGGGGCGCTGGCGCCGCGCGCCGTCATGGCCTTCAAAGAGGCCCATCCCGACTGCCTCCTGCGTGTGGCCACCGGGCCGAACTGGCTGCTGCTGTCGCAACTGCGCGAACGCAGCCTCGACCTCGTGGTCGGGCGAATGCCGCCTGAGGGCAATATCGAGGGGCTGGTCTTTCGCCAGTTGTTCTGGGAGCGGGTCCTGCCGGTGGTGCGCCCCGGCCACCCGCTGCTGCGGTCCGACTGGTCGGTGGGCGAGTTGGCGCGCCACCCGCTGATGCTGCCGCCCAAAGGGGCGATGATTGCCGGTCAGGTGCACGCCTGGCTGCATTCGGTCGGGCTCAGCGACCCCGGCCCCGAATACGAGAATGTCTCGCATGAATTCGGCCGCGCGATCGTTCAGGGCACCGATACGGTCTGGTTCATCTCCGAAGGCGTGGTCCGCGACGAGATCGAGTCCGGGTCGCTGGCGGTGCTGCCCCTGCGCCATGCGCCGCTGGGCGGGCCGGTCGGGATCACCCTGCGCGGCACCACCCAGCCGGGGCGCGAGTTGTCGGCATTGATCGACGCGCTCGAGACTGCCGCGACCGGCATGGGCGGGTGATCGCGACGGCGCGATGATGTGGATCGGCTCGGTCAGTCCGTGTCTGCGTTGGGCACTGGCGGAGCCGTTCGTGAACCTCCAGCTTGCGCCTTCAGTGCTTGTAGGTCGTCAGCGAGACTTGGTAGCCATCGAGCACACCCTGCACCTGCGTGTCCGCAGCTAGCGGTTTCGGACCGATGCGGGCGCCTGTGACCACGTAGTGATCCGCCCGCAGCCCCGGGCCGATCACCGAGGCGCGTTCGGCAAGGAAGCTGAGGAAGCTCACGATCTCGGAGAACGACATGCCTGCGGCCATCGCGGACGGGTCTGCGGGCGTGCCGATCGAAAGCGGCAAACGCGACAGGTCGCGCGCTCGCCAATCCGGGATTTCGTCGCCAAGAATGATTGCCTGGTTCGAAAACCGATCCGCCATCTGGGCAATCGGCGGCTGGGTCTCGCGCGCGGTGAAGCGCGATTGCAGCAGCTCGAAAGCGATATGCAGGCCGCCGATCGCCTCGAAAATCTCTACCGGCTTGGCCTCGGGCGCGATATCGGCGCGCAGTCGTACGGCGATCTCCAGTTCAATCCGCGCATCGGGCGCTACGGGAAGGCTTGCGCCCGAAGAATGGATTGCCGCTGCCAACACCGGCGCGCAGGACAGGTCGCGGCCTCCCAGAAGCGCGTGCTTCCACCCGCCCACAGGGCCGAGATGGCGCAGACTCTCGGCCTGCACCGCATAGGCCTCCGCCGGAAATCTCGGCAACGCCGTCAGCCCATCGAGCGTCTCCCCGGCATGCGCCGCGGCCAGCGCCTCTCCGGCGCTCGCGATCTCGTCAGGATGCATGATGTGCGACCTCCCCTCCCCCAGCATGACCTCGCGCGGGGTGATCGCGCGGGGATACCGAACCACGTAGTTTGCATAGCGTGCACCGTCGAGTGGTGTCGCCTGCTGCAGTCGTATCGTTGGCCGGAACGGGCTCGGAGAGCGGTAACTTCTTGTTGAGGTGGCCCGCCGCGGGGCCAGCCCGAGACCCTAACGGTAGTGTTTCTGCGTCATGTCGAAGGCGCCGCGCTTCAGATCCATCTTGAAGAACTTGTGGTCACGCTTGAGCCGCTTGACCGCCTCGCGCCCGAAACACAGCAAGTCGTCAACGAACAGGTCGAAGGGCTGCATCGCCTCGATGATGCGCGGCTCGATCCGGTAATCCAGCTCGCCCGCATCGTCGGAGCGCGCATGGGCCTGCGCCAGCGCCTGACCGCAGGCATGGGCATAGTCGCGCCAGCTGCCCTTCGACAGATCGTCGAGGTCGATATCGTCGCGGAAGGGCGCGCGCTCGCGCGACATGAAGCTCATCTCGTCGATCTCCACGCTGACGTAGAACACATCGCCCTGCGCCAGATGGACCCGCTGGCCATGCGCGATCCGGTCGCCCTTGTCGCCGACGACGAAATCATTCTCCGGCACGAGGCCTTCCAGCGCGGATTGGCGGGCGCGCTTGAACTCGATGATCAGATCGTCGCTCGCATCCTTGCTCGGCCCTTCGATCAGGCAATAGTAGCGCGGCAGCCCCAGCGACGCCGTGCCCTGCCCGTGCCGGATGCAGACATCCTTCACCTTCAGCTCACCCGCGCGACCGCCCGGATCGATCCCGTTCTGTTTGGCCACGTCATTGATGTACGCCTGAAACTCCGAGATCCGGCTGGAGATCGGCGTCAGCTCGTCATTCGCCCGAAAGCCCCGCCCGGTCTCGTTGAGATAGCGTTCCCAGAGCCATTTCTTCCGGCTCTTGCGCGCCTTCTTGAACATCCGCTGGATCACCTTCGGGCTATTGTCGGGGCGCATCTGCTGGCTCGCCTCCTTGTCGTGGCGCGCGTAGAACTCCATCCCGTCGCGATAGCCCTCGACGAATTTGCGCACGATCTTCTCGCGGTGCTTTTTCTTCTGATCGCCCTCTTCCTTGGCCGCGATCAGGAAGCCCGTGATCCCGCGCTTCAGGTCCCAGGTAAAAGGCCCGTAGAGCACGTCATCGAAATCGTTCACGCCGAAGATCGGCACGTTATCGGCGTTGGGCATGATCCCGAAATTCTCGGGGTGGACGTCCCCGAGCGCCAGCACCGTCGGCATCCGCTCATCCTCGCCCAGCATGTCGCGGTGGAACAGAAGCGAGGTGCCGCGGAAGAAGGAGAACAGCGAATCCGCCAGTTCCTCGAATTTCTCGCCCGCGCCCTCGGCCTTCTCGTCGATACGCACCGCGTGGTCCTCGATGATCGTCGAGCGCACATGCAGGCGACGCGCGAGCCCCGTCAGATCGCCCGGACGCATCACGCAGGGGTATTTCACATAGGCCTCGGCAAGGCCTCGACGCGGCTCTGGAGCTGTTCGACGGGCGCGACCCGGGCGGCCTTGCGCGACCGCTTCGGGCTTTGTGCCTTCGAACTGGAGGATTTCGGTTTGTTATTGCCGTCGGCCATGGGAGGGGCTCCTTTTCGGGGTTCGCTCTCCTAACGGAAAGGCGGGCGAAGGCGTTCCGAAAAACCGGCGTGAGCCCCTTGGATCAGGGCGTGTATTCCCCGCAGAGCGAACGCGTAAGGCGTGCAGCCCGCGCCTGCGGGTCGTCGAGCGAGAGGACATGGGAAAGCTTGGTATAGGCCGCCTCCGGCGTCATGTCGCGCCCGTCGATCACGCCGTGATCGCGCAGGATCGCCCCCGCCGCATAGGTGCCAAGCGCCATGCCGCCCTCGGGGCATTGGCTGACCGCGATGACAGGGATCGCGCGGGCCTGCGCCGTGGCGAGCGCTGAGCGCACGCCGGGCGTGTCGGGCGCAGTGCCAGAGCCGTAGCAGCGCAGCACCAGACCGTCGCAGGTCTTGGCAGCATGTGCGAGAAGGCTCTCCTCCGCCCCCGGCGCGACGGCCAGAACGGCGATCCGGGCAGGCAGGATCGGGTGGCGCGTCAGGCGCTCCCCCGGCTGGCGAGGCGGGATGTCGGAGGGATCGGCGGCAAAGGCGTCGAAGGCGCGCGAATGGCTCTTGCGGACCCGCGCGCCGTGCAGCAGGCGTCCGGCGAATTGCACCCAGACGCCGGGCTCCGCCTGCCCCGCCGCCGCGATCGCGTCGCGCAGGTTGCGCGCGCCGTCATTGCCCTCGACCGACAGCGGCAGCATCGAGCCGGTCACGATCACCGGCTTGCTCAGCCCTTCGAGCGCGAAGCACAAAGCCCCCGCCGTATAGGCCAGCGTATCGGTGCCGTGGGTCACGATCACGCCGTCGCAGCGGTCGTGATGCGCGGCGATGGTCTCGGCGATCCGGTTCCAGTCGGCGGGCGTGGCATTGGCGCTGTCGATCAGCGGATCGAGGCGCAGGGTCTCGACCGCGCGCCCTTCGGGCAAGGTGGCGAGAAACGCCTCGACCACGCCCTGTTGCGGCACGAAGCCCGCGTCGGAGGCGACCATGCCGATGGTGCCGCCCGTATGGATCAGCAGCAGCGCCACGCCGCGTCCCTCAGTTGCGCGACAGGACGCTGGAGGGCCGGGCGCGCGCCAGCGACACGGTGAGCGCCGCGACGACCGCCGCCTTGATCAGATCGCCCGGAATGAAGACCAGCATCAGCGAGGTGCTCTCGATCAGGCTCTTGCCAAGCGCGAGCGACAGCCCGACGATCCCCATCGCGTAGGACAGCACGATCCCGCCAAGGATCGCCCCGACGAAGACCGACGCGCCCAGCGGCACCGAGCGCCACTTCTCGACGATGAAGCCGGTCAGCCACGCCGCCAGCGGCCAGCTGAACAGGAACCCGCCCGTCGGGCCGAAGAAGACGCCAAGCCCGCCGCGACCGCCTGCGAGCAGCGGCAGCCCCACGGCCACCAGAAGCAGGAACAGCAGAACCGCGAGCGCACCGCGCTTCGAGCCCAGCACCGCCCCGGCCAGCATGATGCCAAGGCTCTGCGCCGTGATCGGCACCCCGAAGCCCAGCGTGATTTTCGGGATCAGCGCCAGCACTGCAATCAGGGCCGCAAACAGCGCGATCAGCGCGACATTCTTTTCCATCTCAAGTCTCCCTCTCGGATGTGAGCCCTCCTCGGGCCCGTAGCGCATCGCCGACATGGTCGGCATCGTCAAGCGCAAGAAGTGTAAAGGGCAGCACCAGCCGCCAGCTTGGCCGCCGGGTGGCGCGGGCACGCCAGCTCTCGGTGAGGCGCCCGCCCTTGTTGGTCAGCACCGGCACCATGCGGATCACCAGCGCGATTGCGATCTCCAGCGCGGCGGTCGACAGCCCGAAGCGACGCAACGGCGTCGTCAGCCAGCGCACGACCGCGATCATATCACTCAGCCGCGTCGTCATCGACACGAGGTTCGCCAGCGCCACGGCCGAGATCATCCGCATCACGATCACCGCGCCCTGCGCCAGCTCGCCGATCACGACCTGCCAGATCGCGACGATCACGATGAAGGGCCAGAGCAGTTTCAGCGCCGCCAGACCCGCGCGCAGGAAGGCGCGGCCCGGCAAGGCATAGGCGATCGCGATCGCCGTGACGACGCCCGCAAGGATCAACGGTTTTTCGATATAGAACAGGCCCACGGTCGCCACGCAGAGCGCTGCAAGTTTCAGACCCGCAGGCCAGTCATGGGCGGCTGTCTTAACGGGAGAGCTGAGCGATATCATCGGCCTCTCCCGCGCGGGTCATCTCTTCGACGTAGGCGGGCAGCACCTCGCGCGCCGCGCCATGCATCCGCAGCCGTCCTTGGTCGAGCCAGAGGATTTCGTCGTAATGCTCCAGCTCGCGCGGGTCATGCGTCACCTGCACCAGCGTCCCGCGATAGAGCGTCAGCGCCCGGCCCAGCTGCGCCTTGGTCGGGATGTCGAGGCCCGAGAACGGCTCGTCGAGGATCAGCAGGTTCGGAGCCATCGCGCTCACCGCCATCAGGCACAGAAGCTGCTTCTGGCCCTGGCTGAGCGTCGTCACATAGGCATCGCGCCACGCCGCCTTGCCGAACTGCTCCAAGGTGCGATCGGCCGCAGCTTCGGCCTCGGGCTTCTTCATTCCCTGCTGACGCAGCCCGAAGGATATCTCTTCTATCACGGTCGGGAAGATGATCTGATGATCGGGGTTCTGGAACAGGATGCCGACCTCGTGCAGCGCGGCCTTCCGGTCCGCGGCCAGATCGTGGCCGTTGATCCGCAGGCTGCCCCGGCTCGGCGCGATCAGCCCCGCCATCAGCCGCGACAGGGTGGATTTGCCCGACCCGTTGCGCCCCACGACGCCGATGCGGCGGGCGCGGGTCTCCAGCGAAATCCCCTCCAGCACCGGGCGACCGTCAAGATCGTGGCCGAGATCGGAAATCGCGATATGGCTCGCGGAGGATGGGGTCGCGCCGTCAGACATGCGCCGGGTCATATACGCAGACGCGCCGCGTTTCCAGACGCCGCGCGACATAGGAAAAGGCGCGCGAGGTTTCCCCCGCGCGCCCCTGTCTCGATAATCGGTCAGCTTAGCGTGGTTCGCTGCGCAAACCCTTCCAGATCGCCCAACACATCACCAGCAGAACCAGTGTGAAAGGCAGACCAGTGGAGATCACCATCGCCTGTAGCGCGCTCAGACCGCCGCCGATCAACAGCACGATCGCGACAGCGCCCTCGAAAGTGGCCCAGAACACACGCTGCGGGACCGGCGCGTCGACCTTGCCGCCTGCCGTGATCGTATCGATCACGAGCGAGCCGGAGTCCGACGAGGTCACGAAGAACACGATGACCAGAATGATCGCGATGACCGAGGTGATCGAGGCCAGCGGCAGCCCGTCCAGCATCGCAAACAGCGACAGCGGCGGGTTGTAGCTGTCGATCACGTTCGCCTTCACCATCGAACCCGCCGGGTCCGAGATGACTTGGTCGATCGCGACGCCACCGAAGACGGCCATCCACAGGACGCAGACGAGCGACGGGATCAGCAGCACGCAGATGATGAACTCGCGCACGGTGCGGCCACGCGACACGCGGGCGATGAACATGCCGACGAAGGGCGACCAGGAAATCCACCACGCCCAGTAGAACGCGGTCCAGCCGTCGCGATAGCTGTCATCCGTGCGCCCGATCGGGTTCGACAGCGGGATGATGTCTTTCGCATAGGCCAGAAGACCCTGACCGAAATCGGTGAAGATCATCAGCGTCGGACCCGCGAAGAGCACGAAGAGCAGCAGCAGCGCCGCGATGCCCATGTTGATCTCCGAGAGCAACTTCACACCGCCATCGAGGCCACGCAGCACCGAGAACAGCGCCACGCCGGTGATCAGCGTGATCAGGATGATCTGCACCGTCGTGTCGATCGGCACGCCGAAGACGTGGTTGAGACCCGCATTCGCCTGCTGCGCACCGAAGCCGAGTGAGGTCGCAAGGCCGAACAGCGTCGCGAACACCGCGATGATGTCGATGATATGGCCGGTCCAGCCCCAGACCTTCTCGCCGAAGATCGGGTAGAAAGCCGAACGGATCGTCAGCGGCAGACCCTTGTTATAGGAGAACAGCGCCAGCGCGAGCGCCACGACCGCATAGATCGCCCAGGGGTGCAGACCCCAGTGATAGATCGTCGCGGCGAGGCCCATTTCCTTGGCCCGTGCGACATTCTCCGGGATCAGGTTGCCATCCGCATCGAAGGGCGAAGGCGTGCCCAGAGGCTGCGAGACCGCCATGTGATAGACCGGCTCGAGCACGCCGAAGAACATCAGGCCGATGCCCATACCGGCTGCGAAGAGCATCGCGAACCACCCCATATAGGTGAAGTCCGGCTCCGCATCCGTGCCGCCCAGACGCACTGCGCCATAAGGCGAGACGATCAGCGCGAGGCAGAAGATGACGAAGATGTTCGCGGCGCTCATGAAGAACCAGTCGAAGGTCGAGGTCAGCCACGGGCGCATCGCGCCGAACAGCGAACTCGCCTGCTCCGGCAGAGCCAGCGCGTAGAAGACGAAGGCCACGATGGACAACGCCGAGATCATGAAAACAGGGTTGTGAATGTCGAAACCGAAGGGCCCTACATGCCCTTCGACGTTGTCTTGACCGATCTCATAGTCGGTCTCGATCAGTTGTGTGTCCCCTTCGGGGGCAGGGATGCCCTGAACTTCTTCAGGTTCGGCCATATGCCGTCCTCCTGTCCTTATTGGTTATATTGGTCCGCGTTATCCACGTACGAGAAACACCGACGCATCGCTGTGCGCGGCGAGGTGGCCGCCATGCGACGCAAAGAGATAGTTGGCCGCGTTGGGCACATGCGTGGCCATCACCACCAGATCGGCCCCGAGCTCGTCGGCCGTCTTCAGCAGCGTCTTGTCGAGATCAACGGCCGGGTCGGGCACGATGACCGCCTTCGACGACCCCTTATGCCCAAACTCGTTGGCATGGCCTTGCGCGAAAGCGTCCAGTTTCGCGGCATATTCCTTGGCATTGTGGCCGAATTCGCTCGGCTCTTGGCTTGTGACACCGATAAACACGACTTCTGCATCGTGTTTCGCAGCGATCTCCGAAGCGACTTTCAACGTCTTGTCCATCTTCTCGACGTGACGCAGGTCGATCGGAACCATAATCTTTTCAAACATATCGATCCGTCCCTCAGTCTTGAAGCGCGGCACCCTATTTCAGGATGCAACGATATCCAACCAACCCAGTGTGTCACATTCGGTTCCGGATTTCGTGAAGAAAAATTAAAGAAATGACATGTCCGCCTCGGGGCCTGCGGCGCGCGGTCACATCCGCGCCGGATTCCGTCCTGCGCGGCCGTATCACCTCCAGATGGCTCAGGAAGGAGAGACCGATGCGTTCTCGCAGCTCACTTGGAACAAGACTTGGCGCGATGGTCGCCGTGATCGCGGTCGTGGCAGGCACGGCCTTGCCCGCACACGCGGCGCTCACCTCGGCGGAACATGGGGCGGTGCTCGCGGCGCTGGATGACGAGTATCACGCGCAGGCCACCTATCAGGCGATCATGGAGAGGTTTGGCGCCGTGCGCCCCTTCTCGAATATCGAGCGTGCCGAGGTGTCGCATGCCGCGGCGCTGATCGCTGTGCTGCGCCAGAACGGGCTATCCGTGCCCGCCAACCCCTATCTGAGCGGGGCCAAGCCCCTGGCCCAGGTGCCGGACACGCTGGCCGATGCCTGCGCGCTTGGCGTACAGGCGGAGTTGGCGAATTCGGGGCTCTATGACGGGCGACTCCTGCCGGCGGTCGCCGGGAATGGCCAGCTTACCCAGATCCTGACGCGGCTGCGCGATGCCTCTCAGAACAAGCACCTGCCCGCCTTCCAGCGCTGCGGCGGCAGAGCTGGCCAGATGCAGGGGCGCGGCATGGGCGGCCAAGGGCGCGGCTATGGCGGCGGTAGAGGCCCCGCCTGGAACTGAAGCCCCAGCCCACCGAGAGCCGCGTGCCACGAATGCAAAACGCCCCGGCCTTTCGGTCGGGGCGTTTCGGTATTCAGACGAACCGGTCGGCTCAGCCGCGCTCTTCGACGATTTCGACGAGGTGCGGGATTTTCGCGACCATACCGCGCACGGCCGGGGTATCTTCCAGCTCACGGGTACGGTTCATCTTGTCCAGACCCAGACCTTTCAGCGTGGCACGCTGGATGGCGGGGCGACGGATCGGCGAACCGATCTGCTTGACGACGATGGTAGCCATTGATCGCTCTCCTTACGCTTCCGTGGCTTCGGCAGGTGCCTCAGCCTCGGGCTTCTTGAGGATGTCGGCCACTTTCTTGCCGCGGCGCGCAGCCACCTGACGGGGGCTTGCTTCGCGGGTCAGACCGTTCAGCGTGGCACGGATCATGTTGTAGGGGTTCTGGGTGCCGGTCGATTTCGACACGACGTCCTTCACGCCCAGCATCTCGAACACGGCACGCATCGGACCACCGGCGATGATCCCGGTACCTTCCGGTGCGGTGCGCATCACGACCTTACCAGCGCCGTGACGGCCCTCGATGTCGTGGTGCAGCGTGCGGCCATCGCGCAGCGGGACGCGGATCAGGTTGCGCTTCGCTTGCTCGGTGGCTTTGCGGATCGCTTCCGGAACCTCTTTGGCCTTGCCTTTGCCGAAGCCGACACGGCCACGCTGGTCGCCGACGACCACGAGGGCTGCGAAGCCAAAGCGCTTACCACCCTTCACGGTTTTCGACACGCGGTTGATCGCGACGAGGCGATCGGCGAATTCCGGGTTTTCGTCGCGGGCGTCGCGGCGGCCCCGGCGGTTGTCACGTTCTGCCATGAGGCATTCCTTCTCGTGATGGCGTGGTTTCACGCCGTTTGTCTCAATCCAGGTGCCCCGCCCCGAAGGGCGCGGCCCGGATCATCGGGGGGACGCGAACGTCCCCCACCAGTCTTAGAACTTCAGACCGCCTTCGCGGGCTGCGTCGGCGAGCGCCTTGATCTTCCCGTGGAACAGGAAGCCACCGCGGTCGAAGTAGCAGGTTTCGACACCGGCCTTCTTCGCACGCTCGGCGATCGCGGCGCCAACTTTGGCTGCCGCTTCGACGTTGTTCTTGCCGACCACACCGAGATCTTTCTCGAGCGTGGAAGCGGCGGCCAGAGTGCGACCGTTGACGTCGTCGATCAGCTGAACGCTGATGTTCTTCGACGAACGATGCACCGAAAGACGGGCGCGACCAGCGGCCATCTTGCGAAGCTTGTTCCGGACGCGCAGGCGGCGCTTGAGGAACAGATCCCGTTTGCTGTTTGCCATTTTCGCGTTCCTTACTTCTTCTTACCTTCTTTGCGGAAGATATACTCACCCTTGTAGCGGATGCCCTTGCCCTTATAGGGCTCGGGAGCACGCCATTCGCGGATATTTGCCGCGACCTGGCCCACCTGCTGCTGGTCAGAACCTTCCACAACGATCTCGGTCTGCTTCGGAGCGGTGACAGTCACGCCCTCCGGAACCTCGAAGTTGACTTCGTGCGAATAACCGAGCGACAGCTTCAGGACGTTGCCCTGCATCTGCGCACGATAACCAACACCCTGAATCTCCAGCTCCTTCTTGAAGCCTTCGGTCACGCCCTGCACGAGGTTCGCGACCTGCGAGCGGGTCATGCCCCACTGCTGGCGCGCGCGCTTCGAGAGGCCACGCGGGGTGATGGTGACGAGGTTGTCCTCAAGCTTGAGGCTCACATCGTCGGTCGCGGTGAAGGAACGGGTGCCTTTCGGCCCCTTCACTTCGATGGTCTGGCCCGACAGCTGCGCCGTAACGCCGCTGGGAAGCTCGACCGGTTTCTTACCAATACGAGACATTGAGCCCTCCTTAGAACACGGTGCAGAGCACTTCGCCGCCAACATTGGCGGAACGTGCGTTTGCATCCGACATCACGCCCTTCGAGGTCGAGACGATCGAGACGCCGAGGCCCTGACGGACCGACGGAACGTCTTTCGCGGCCATGTACACGCGGCGACCGGGGGTCGAGACGCGCTGCAGCTCGCGGATGACCGGGGTGCCCTCGTAGTACTTGAGGCTGATTTCCAGCTCCGGATGGCCGGCAGCAGACGTCGCCTGCTCGTAACCACGGATGTAGCCTTCGTCAGCCAGCACGTCGAGAACCCAAGCGCGGAGCTTGGAGGCCGGGGTGCGGACGGTGGATTTGCCACGCAGTTGTGCGTTGCGGATGCGGGTCAGCATATCGCCGAGAGGATCGTTCACAGACATGTCGCCCTCCTTACCAGCTCGACTTCACCATGCCGGGGATCTGACCGTAGGAGGCCAGGTCACGCAGCATGATCCGCGAGAGTTTTAGCTTACGGTAGTAAGCGTGGGGACGACCCGTGAGCTGGCAACGATTGTGCAGCCGGACCGCCGACGAGTTGCGCGGGAGTTCCGCGAGTTTCAGCGACGCCTTGAAGCGCTCTTCCATCGGGCGCTCCTGGTCGTTGATGATTTCCTTGAGCGCGGCCCGCTTGTCAGCGTACTTGTTCACAAGACGCTGGCGCTTCGCTTCGCGCGCAACCATGGATTTCTTAGCCATAAGTTTCGTTCCTCCGCGATCAGGCGTTGAAGGGCATGTTGAAATGCTTCAACAGCGCCTTCGCTTCGGCATCCACGTCAGACGTGGTCACCATGATGATGTCCATACCCAGAACCTCATCGACCTTATCGAAGTCGATCTCGGGGAACACGATGTGTTCCTTGAGGCCCATTGCGAAGTTGCCACGACCGTCGAAGGACGGCTTCACGCCGCGGAAGTCGCGAACGCGCGGCATAGCAACGTTGATCAGGCGATCGAGGAATTCGTACATCCGGTCACCGCGCAGGGTCACTTTCGCACCCAGCGGCATCTCTTCCCGGACGCGGAAGCCAGCGATCGACTTCTTCGCCTTGGTCATCACGGCCTTCTGACCAGCGATGAGCGAGAGCTCTTCGGCGGCCTGCTTGACCTTCTTGGTGTCTTTCACGGCTTCGCCGACGCCCATGTTCAGCACGATCTTGTCGAGCCGCGGGATCATCATGTCGTTCTTGTAGCCGAACTCTTCTTTCAGCGCCGCCTTGATGGTGTCGCGGTAAAGAGCGCGAAGACGCGGAGTGTAGGTAGCTTGATCGAGCATCAGATCGCATCCCCCGTGGTCTTGGCGAAACGCACCTTCTTGCCGTCTTCCTCGCGGAAGCCGACGCGGGTGGCTTTGCCGTTTGCGTCCATCAGAGCCAGGTTCGACAGGTCGATCGGCATAGCCTTGGGCTGGCGACCGCCCTGGTTGGACTGGGTCTGACGCTGGTGGCGGATCGCAACGTTCACGCCGTCGACGACAGCTTTGCCGGCTTTCGGGTCGACAGAGGTGATCTCACCCTGCTTGCCCTTGTCCTTGCCAGCGAGAACGACGACCTTGTCGCCTTTGCGGAGCTTAGCAGCCATTACAGCACCTCCGGAGCAAGCGAGATGATCTTCATGAAGTTCTTCGCACGCAGCTCACGCACGACCGGCCCGAAGATACGGGTGCCGACCGGCTCGCCCGCGTTGTTCAGGATGACGGCGGCGTTGCGGTCGAAACGGATGGCGGTGCCATCGTCGCGACGAACTTCTTTGGCGGTGCGCACGACGACGGCCTTACGGACGTCACCTTTCTTCACGCGGCCGCGCGGGATCGCTTCCTTGACCGACACCACAATGATGTCGCCCACGGATGCGTAACGGCGGTGCGAGCCGCCGAGGACCTTGATGCACTGAACCCGGCGAGCGCCGGAGTTGTCAGCAACATCCAGATTGGTCTGCATCTGGATCATGGGGTTACTCCCGACCTTTGGGGACGCCTATGCAGTAAGGGCCCCAGGGTTTCGAATACTGGCGAATGGCCCCGGCTTACGCCGAAACCACAACCCGCCAGCGCTTGGTCTTCGAGACGGGTGCGCACTCTTCGATGCGAACAATGTCACCGGTCTTGAACTGGTTTTCCGCGTCATGGGCGCGGTATTTCTTGGACTTCCGGATCGTCTTCTTGAGAACCGGATGCGTGAAGCGGCGCTCGACCGAAACGGTTACGGTCTGGTCGTTTTTGTCCGACGTCACGGTACCTTGCAGGATGCGTTTGGGCATAGGAAGCTCTCCTTACTTCGCGGCTTCAGCGGCTTTTTGGTTCAGCACGGTTTTGATACGTGCAACGTCCCGACGAACGGTGCGCATGCGCGCGGTGTTCTCGAGCTGGTTCGTGGCCTGCTGAAAGCGGAGGTTGAAGGCTTCTTTCTTCAGCGAGACGAGCTGATCACGCAGCTCATCAGGCGTCTTCGCCTTGAGTTCTTGGGCGTTCATCCCGGGTCCTTTCTTGGCATCAGAGGGCCCCTCGCGGGTGACCCTGCTTTCTGATGGGTTATGTCGGTCCTGATTTCAGGAACTTGGGGCCAA
Source organism: Thioclava sp. ES.031 (assembly GCF_002563775.1). Classification (NCBI taxonomy): domain Bacteria; kingdom Pseudomonadati; phylum Pseudomonadota; class Alphaproteobacteria; order Rhodobacterales; family Paracoccaceae; genus Thioclava; species Thioclava sp. ES.031. The sequence goes on from NZ_PDJO01000001.1 coordinate 3,613,566, forward strand.
TATCAGAGCGAATCGAATATGGCAAGGATTGTTTGGCCTTCGGCCCGCTTTGGCGTAACAGAGGGGTAAATCCACGCCCAGTTGCGAGAGCCCTTATGTCCGAGCCCAAGACCCAGATCGAGTCCCTCTTCGTCACCCGCCTCTACCGCGCCGCCCTATCCGAATTCGGCCCGAAGGTCGATACGGGCGAGCTGGAGGCGTCGTGCTATGCCATCGCCGAGGATGACGAGGCGGGGCAGGACTGGTGCGAGGAGAACGGCTATCCGGGCTATACCTCCTACGCCTCGCTCACCGACCTGCCCTGGCGCTTCCCGATCTTCGCGGACATGGTGAAGGCGCTCGACAAGCACGTCGCGGCCTTCGCCGAGGATCTGCAATTCGATCTGGGCGAGGGCAAGCTGGTGCTCGAAGACCTCTGGATCAACATCCTGCCCGAAGGCGGCACCCACAGCTCGCACCTGCACCCCCATTCGGTGATCTCGGGCACGACCTATGTCGCGATGCCCGACGGCGCCTCTGCGCTGAAGCTGGAGGACCCGCGCAGCGCCCGGATGATGGCGGCCCCTACCCGCCTCAAAACTGCGCGGCGCGAGCTGCAGCCCTTCATCTACATCGCCCCCGAACCCGGCGAAGTGCTGCTCTGGGAAAGCTGGCTGCGCCACGAGGTGCCGATGAACATGGCCGAGGACGAACGCATCTCGGTGAGCTTCAATTACAAATGGGTGGATTGAGCCCGGCGCTTTGATCGCCATCATAGCCAAGCCGCGTCTCACCTGATTTTCTTGCTGCGCAACCAGACACCGGGAGCGCAGCATGAAAACACTCGTCGCCTATGCCTCCAGCGAGGGGCAAACCCGCAAGATCGCGCGGCACGTCGCCGACCGCATCGCCGATTTGGGCCACTCCGCCGAATTGATTTCCACCGATGAGGCCGAGGGGATGAAGCTCGACCGGTTCGACCGGATCATCCTCGCGGCCTCGATCCATGTCGGACATTATCAGGGCCGCTTCGCCGATTTCGTCGCCGAGCAACGCGACATCATCCGGAACCGCCCGAGCCTCTTTCTCTCCGTGTCCCTGGCCGCCGCCGGCCACGACGCGGAGGATTGGCGCGCGCTCGACAAGATCCTGAAGGATTTCGAAGCAGCGACCGGCTGGACGCCGGATCTGACCGAGCAGATCGCGGGCGCCTACCTGCCGTCGAAATACGATATCTTCCGCCGGTTCGTGATGCGCCGGATCGTGGCGAAGAAGGACCCGGAGGCCGATCTCGACGCCGACATCGAATATACCGACTGGGAGGCGCTCGACGCGCTGATCGACGGCTGGATCTCCGACGGAGCCTGACCGCCCAACCTTCCAAAGCAAAAGCCCCGCCATCTCTGGCGGGGCTTTCGTTTGTCTTCAGCAGTCAGACCGGGATTACCAGTCCTGACGCTCGACGATGCGGCAGGCGACCGGAAGCTTGGCCGCGCCGAGGCGCAGAGCCTCGCGAGCGGTCTCTTCGTTGACGCCGTCGATCTCGAACATCACGCGGCCGGGCTTGACCTTGGCGGCCCAACGGTCGACCGAACCCTTACCTTTACCCATACGGACTTCGGTAGGTTTCGCGGTGATCGGGGTATCCGGGAAGATCCGGATCCAAACACGGCCCTGACGCTTCATGTGGCGGGTGATCGCACGACGCGCAGCTTCGATCTGACGGGCGGTGACGCGCTCGGGCGCCTCTGCCTTGAGGCCGAAGTGACCGAAGTTCAGGTCGAAACCACCTTTGGCTTCACCGTGAATCCGGCCTTTGTGCATCTTGCGGAACTTCGTCCGTTTCGGTTGCAGCATAACTATCTACTCCCTCAGCGATCGCGACGCGGGCCGCGCGGTGCCGGGCCCTCTTGGGCTTCAGCGTGCTTGCGGTCACGAGCTTGCGGATCATGTTCCATGATCTCGCCTTTGAAGATCCAGACCTTCACGCCGATGATCCCGTAGGGGGTCGACGCTTCGGACAGCGCATAGTCGATGTCGGCACGCAGGGTGTGCAGCGGCACGCGACCTTCGCGATACCACTCGGTACGTGCGATCTCGGCGCCGCCCAGACGGCCAGCGACGTTCACACGGATACCAAGACCACCCATACGCATCGCGTTCTGCACCGAGCGCTTCATGGCGCGACGGAACGAGACACGACGCTCGAGCTGCTGTGCGATCGACTCGGCGACGAGCTGCGCATCGAGTTCCGGCTTGCGGACTTCGACGATGTTCAGGTGCAGCTCGCTGTCGGTGAAGTTCGCCAGCTTCTTGCGGAGCGCTTCGATGTCAGCGCCCTTCTTGCCGATGATGACGCCCGGACGTGCAGCGTGAATGGTCACACGGCACTTCTTGTGCGGACGCTCGATGATGACGCGGCTGATGCCGGCCTGCTTGGCTTCCTCGTGGATGAACTCGCGGATCTTGATGTCCTCGAGCAGCAGGTCGCCATAGTCTTTGCTGTCGGCGTACCAGCGGCTATCCCAGGTGCGGTTGACCTGGAGGCGCATGCCGATCGGATTAACCTTCTGACCCATTACGCTTGCTCCTCAACCTGACGCACCTTGATGGTGATTTCCGAGAACGGCTTCATGATCTTGCCGAAGCGACCACGTGCCCGCGGACGGCCACGCTTCATCACCAGGTTCTTGCCAACCCAGGCTTCCGCCACGACGAGCTCGTCCACGTCCAGGCCGTGGTTGTTCTCAGCGTTGGCGATTGCCGACTGAAGGCACTTCTTCACGTCGAGCGCGATGCGCTTCTTCGAGAAGGTCAGGTCCGAAAGGGCCTTGTCGACCTTCTTGCCACGGATCATCGCGGCGACGAGGTTCAGTTTCTGCGGCGAGGTGCGAAGCATGCGGGTCTTCGCCATCGCTTCGTTCTCCGCCACGCGGCGCGGATTCTTTTCCTTACCCATGACGATTACTTCCTCTTGGCTTTTTTGTCGGCCGCATGCCCGTAATAGGTGCGGGTCGGCGAATATTCACCGAACTTCTGACCGATCATTTCCTCGGTGACGTTCACCGGGATGTGCTTGTGGCCGTTGTAGACCCCAAAGGTCAGACCTACGAATTGCGGCAGGATGGTGGAGCGACGCGACCAGATCTTGATGACGTCGCCTTTGCCCGACTCGCGAGCCTTCTCTGCTTTTTTCAGCAGGTAGGCATCAACGAAGGGGCCTTTCCAAACAGAACGAGACATATGTTAGCGACCCTTCTTCTTCGCGTGACGCGAACGCAGGATATACTGGTCCGTCTTCTTGTTGACGCGCGTGCGCTTGCCCTTGGTGGGCTTGCCCCACGGCGTAACCGGATGACGGCCACCCGAGGTACGACCTTCACCACCACCGTGCGGGTGGTCGATCGGGTTCATCGCGACACCGCGGACGGTCGGACGGACGCCCATGTGGCGCTTACGACCGGCTTTACCGAGGTTCTGGTTCGAGTGGTCGGCGTTCGACACGGCACCGATGGTCGCCATGCATTCCTGACGCACGAGGCGCAGTTCGCCCGACGAAAGACGCAGCTGAGCGTAGCCACCGTCACGGCCGACGAATTGGGCGTAGGTGCCCGCGGCGCGTGCGATCTGGCCACCCTTGCCGGGCTTCAGTTCGACGTTGTGGACGATGGTACCGATCGGCATGCCCGAGAACGGCATCGCGTTGCCCGGCTTGACGTCGTGACGCGAGCCCGAAACGACCTTGTCACCGACAGCGAGACGCTGGGGTGCGAGGATGTAGGCCTGCTCACCATCTTCATAGTTGATCAGCGCGATGAAGGCGGTCCGGTTCGGATCGTATTCGATCCGCTCGACGGTGCCTTGAACATCGAACTTGCGACGCTTGAAATCGACGATGCGATAGAGACGCTTCGCGCCACCACCCTTGTGCCACATCGTGATCCGCCCGGTGTTGTTCCGGCCACCCGACTTGGTCAAACCCTGCGTGAGGGCTTTGACCGGACGGCCTTTCCAAAGCTCCGAACGGTCGATCAGAACCAGCCCACGCTGGCCCGGCGTCGTCGGCTTATACGACTTGAGTGCCATGCTTTCTGTCTTCCGTTGGTTTGCGGCGAGTTGCCTCGCCTGTCTGTGTGTATAGGGCCCCGAAGGTCCCCGAATTCAAAAATCACGGGCCCCGGAACGAATCCGAGGCCGCGAGACTGGCGCGATGTAGCAGGGATGCGGGGGTGAGTCTATAGGCTTGGCCTGTTTTTGCGCGCGATGGACCAAGCAACTGGCGCTTCGCGGTCCGGGCGGGCAAAATGGCTCCCGAGGCAGAAGACATAACAGGAGCAACCAATGCGTCCAACCCGAGCAATCCTCCTCGCAGCCCCGCTCTGCGTGGCAGCCACCCTCGCCACCCCCACCCTCGCCGACGCATGGCGCGGCACCTATGAGGTCGCCGGGGTGAAGGGGCAGGACATGCTGAAACTGCGCGCGGGCCCCGGCACCGGCTACAAGGTGATCCTGGGCCTTCCCAACGGCGCGATTGTCCATGTGCGCAGTTGCGAGCGCAGCGGCAATACGCGCTGGTGCAACGTCTCGCTCGACGCCGCCCGCAACCTGCGCGGCTATGTCTCGGAAAGCTACCTGCGGGAGAAGTGACGCGCAGCGCCCGGGCGCCCTTTGAGAGGCAAGCGCCCCTCCCCCAACACCACAAACGAAAAGGCCCCCGCAAACGCGAGGGCCTTTCCAATGTCTCAGTCCTACCGGATTACAGGCCGGTGGTGACGTCGATCGTGTTGCCTTCTTCCAGCGTCACGTAGGCTTTCTTGAAGTCCGAGCGACGGCCGGGGGTGCCCCGGAAGCGCTTGGTCTTGCCCTTGGTGATGGTGGTGTTGACCGCCTTCACCTTGACGCCGAAGAGAGTCTCGACAGCTTCTTTGATCTGCGGCTTCGAAGCGTCTTTCGCGACTTCAAAAACAACAGCGCCGCTCTCCGAGGCCATGGTGGCTTTCTCGGTGATGATCGGCTTGACGATCACGTCGTAATGTTCGGGTTTCGCGCTCATTTCAGACGAGCCTCCAGAGCTTCGACACCCGCCTTCGTGAGCACGAGCGTGTCACGCTTGAGGATGTCATACACGTTGGCGCCCATCGAAGGCAGCACATCGATGCCGTCGATGTTGCGCGCGGCTTGGGCGAAGTTCTCGTTCACCTCGGCCCCGTCGATCACCAGCACCTTTTTCCAGCCCAGCTCCTTGGCGGCTTTCGCCAGCAGCTTGGTCTTGGCTTCGGCGAGCTGCGCGTCCTCCAGGACGATCAGTTTGCCAGCGGCGGCTTTCGACGACAGCGCGTGCTTCAGACCCAGAGCCCGGAACTTCTTGGGCAGGTCATGAGCGTGGCTGCGCGGGGTCGGGCCCTTGTAGACACCACCCTTGCGGAAGATCGGCGCCTTGCGGGAGCCGTGACGTGCGCCACCGGTGCCCTTCTGACGGTAGATCTTCTTGGTCGAGTAGCTGACCTCCGAGCGGGTGAGAACCGAGTGGGTGCCCTGCTGAGCCTTCGCGCGCTGCCAGCGCACGACGCGATGCAGGATGTCCGCACGCGGCTCGAGCCCGAAGATCTCGTCGGCGAGGTCGATCGAACCGGCCTTGCCGGCGTCGAGCTTGATCACATCGAGTTTCATTACTTGTCTCCTTCGGGCGCGTCGCCGCCGTCTTCGCCTTTTTCGGCTTCGATCGACTCTTCAGCTTCCTTCAGCGCAGCAGCTTCCTGAGCGGCCTGCTCCTCGGCGAGACGCTTGGCTTCGGCTTCAGCCTCGGCAGCAGCAGCGGCAGCGGCTTCTTCAGCAGCTTTCGCAGCGGCTTCGGCAGCCGACTTCAGCGCGGCGGGGTAGATGATGTTCTCGGAGAGCGGCTTCTTGACCGCATCCTTGACCGTCACCCAGCCACCTTTGGCGCCCGGCACCGAACCCTTGACCATGATCAGGCCACGGTCGGCATCGGTCTTGACGACCTGAAGGTTCTGGGTCGTGACGCGCACGGCACCGAGGTGACCGGCCATCTTCTTGCCCTTGAAAACTTTGCCTGGGTCCTGACACTGACCGGTCGAACCGTGCGAGCGGTGCGAGATCGACACGCCGTGCGTGGCGCGCAGACCGCCGAAGTTGTGACGCTTCATAGCACCGGCGAAACCCTTACCGATCGAGGTGCCCGCGATATCCACGAACTGACCTTCGAAATAGTGGTTCGCGGTGATTTCCTCGCCCACTTCGATCAGGTTTTCTTCAGCGACGCGGAATTCCGCGACTTTGCGCTTCGGGGCGACATTGGCTTTCGCGAAGTGACCACGCAGAGCGGCGGTCGTACGCTTGGCCTTGGCTTCACCAGCGCCGAGCTGAACGGCCGTGTAGCCGTCGGTCTCGGAAGTGCGCTGAGCCACCACCTGAAGCTTGTCGAGTTGGAGAACGGTCACAGGAACCTGCTTGCCGTCCTCAAGGAAGAGCCGGGTCATGCCCAGCTTCTTGGCGATAACACCAGTCCGCAGCATAATGCCCTCCTTACACCTTGATCTCGACGTCGACGCCCGCTGCGAGGTCGAGCTTCATCAGCGCGTCCACGGTCTGGGGGGTCGGATCGACGATGTCGAGAAGACGCTTATGCGTCCGGATTTCCCACTGGTCGCGCGACTTCTTGTCGATGTGCGGACCACGCAGAACCGTGAATTTCTCGATCTTGTTCGGGAGCGGGATGGGCCCGCGAACCTGGGCACCCGTGCGCTTCGCGGTGTTCACGATTTCCTGGGTGCTGGCGTCCAGCACGCGGTAATCGAACGCCTTGAGCCGGATGCGGATATTTTGGCCGGTCATATGTCATGCCTCTTCGCATGGCGTGAAGGTTGAGAGGCAGACGGCACCGAATGTAGCGCCTGCATCGAACCTGAAAATCTTGGCAGATCAGGCGCGTCCTCTATGGCGTCACCCTGAGTCTGTCAAGAGCGAATGGCGCGCCTTTCGGCGCACCATTCAAATTCTTTCCAACTGTCGTTTTCGGGGCCCCGGAGAGGGCCCCGAAACCATCGATTACGCGATGATTTTCGAGACGACGCCGGCGCCGACGGTGCGGCCACCTTCGCGGATTGCGAAGCGCAGACCGTCTTCCATCGCGATCGGGGCGATCAGTTCGACTTCGAACTTCAGGTTGTCGCCCGGCATGACCATCTCGGTGCCCTCGGGAAGGGTCACGGTGCCGGTCACGTCCGTCGTGCGGAAGTAGAACTGCGGACGGTAGTTCGCGAAGAACGGGGTGTGACGGCCACCTTCCTCTTTGGTGAGGATGTAGGCTTCAGCTTCGAACTTGGTGTGCGGCTTAACCGAACCCGGCTTACACAGAACCTGACCACGCTCGACGCCGTCACGGTCCACACCGCGCAGCAGCGCGCCGATGTTGTCGCCAGCTTCACCACGGTCCAGCAGCTTGCGGAACATCTCGACGCCCGTGCAGGTCGTCTTCGAGGTGTCGCGGATACCCACGATTTCCAGTTCGTCGCCGACGTTGATCACGCCACGCTCGACGCGGCCGGTCACAACCGTACCACGGCCCGAGATCGAGAACACGTCTTCGATCGGCATCAGGAAGGGCTGGTCCACGGCGCGCTCCGGCGTCGGGATGTAGCTGTCGACAGCTTCCATCAGCGCGCGGATCGAGTTCTCGCCGATTTCCGGATCACGGCCTTCCATCGCGGCCAGAGCCGAACCCTTGATGATCGGGATATCGTCGCCGGGGAAGTCGTAGGACGACAGAAGTTCGCGAACTTCCATTTCCACGAGCTCGAGCAGCTCTTCGTCGTCGACCTGGTCAACCTTGTTCAGGTACACGACCATCGCCGGGATGCCGACCTGACGGCCGAGCAGGATGTGCTCGCGGGTCTGCGGCATCGGGCCGTCAGCTGCGTTCACAACCAGGATCGCGCCGTCCATCTGCGCTGCACCCGTGATCATGTTCTTCACGTAGTCGGCGTGGCCGGGGCAGTCGACGTGCGCGTAGTGGCGCGTCTCGGTCTCGTATTCCACGTGCGCGGTCGAGATCGTGATGCCGCGGGCCTTCTCTTCCGGCGCGCCGTCGATCTGGTCATACGCGCGGAAATCACCGAAATACTTCGTGATCGCAGCCGTCAGCGTCGTCTTGCCGTGGTCAACGTGGCCAATCGTGCCGATGTTGACGTGCGGTTTGTTACGTTCAAACTTTTCCTTTGCCATGATGGCCTCCTGTCAGTGCGTTGGATTGGAAAGGCGCCGGGTTGCCCCGGCGCACAGCCCTTACGCGTATTTCTTCTGGATCTCGTCCGAGATGTTCTGCGGCACGGCTTCGTAATGGCTGAAGAGCATCGTGAAGACCGCGCGGCCCGAGGACATCGAACGCAGGTTGTTGATGTAGCCGAACATGTTGGCGAGCGGCACGAAGGCGTTCACGACGACCGCGTTGCCGCGGGTGTCCTGACCTTGCACCTGGCCCCGACGCGAGGTCAGGTCGCCAATGATGCCACCGGTATATTCTTCCGGGGTCACCACTTCGACTTTCATCATCGGCTCGAGCAGCTTCGCGCCAGCCTTGCGCAGACCTTCACGCATCGCGGCACGCGAAGCGATTTCGAAGGCGAGCACCGAGGAGTCGACGTCGTGGAAAGCACCGTCAACCAGCGCAACCTTGAAGTCGATCACCGGGAAGCCTGCCAGCGGACCGGAGTCCATGACCGACTTGATCCCTTTTTCGACGCCCGGGATGTATTCCTTCGGAACAGCACCACCAACGATGCGGCTCTCGAACGAATAACCTTCGCCCGGCTCGGTCGGCGTGATCTCGAGCTTGACGCGCGCGAACTGACCGGTACCGCCGGTCTGCTTCTTGTGCGTGTAGTCGATCTCGGTCGCGTGGCTGATCGTCTCGCGATAGGCCACCTGCGGCGCACCGATATTCGCCTCAACCTTGAACTCGCGCTTCATGCGGTCGACCAGGATGTCGAGGTGAAGTTCGCCCATGCCCTTCATGATGGTCTGACCCGACTCGAGGTCGGTCTCGACGCGGAAGGACGGGTCTTCGGCTGCCAGGCGCTGAAGGGCGAGGCCCATCTTTTCCTGGTCGGCTTTCGACTTCGGCTCCACGGCGATCTCGATCACCGGATCGGGGAAGGTCATCGTTTCGAGAACGACCTGATTGTTCGGGTCGGACAGCGTGTCACCGGTGGTGGTCTCTTTCAGACCGGCCAGCGCGATGATGTCGCCTGCATACGCTTCTTCGATCTCGGTCCGGTTGTTCGAGTGCATCATCATCATACGACCGATGCGCTCTTTACGACCTTTGGTCGAGTTCAGGATCGAGTCGCCCTTCTTCAGCGTGCCCGAGTAGAGGCGCGTGAAGGTGAGCGAGCCCACGAAGGGGTCGTTCATGATCTTGAACGCGAGACCCGAGAGCGGCTCCGAGTCATCGGCGTGACGCGCGATGTTCCGGGTTTCCGTCTCGTCATCCGGCGAGAAGCCCATGTAGGCGGGCACGTCGAGCGGCGAGGGCAGGAAGTCGACCACGGCATTGAGCAGCGGCTGAACACCCTTGTTCTTGAAGGCCGAACCACCCAGAACCGGAACGAAGGACAGCGACAGCGTGCCCTTACGGATCAGGCTGCGCAGCGTTGCGATATCGGGCTCTTCGCCTTCGAGATAGGCCATCATCGCGTCGTCGTCCTGCTCGACGGCGTTCTCGATGAGGTGCGAACGCCATTCGTCCGCGGTCGCCTTCAGATCGTCACGGATCGGCTGACGCACCCAGGCAGCGCCCAGGTCTTCGCCTTTCCAGACCCACTCTTCCATGGTGACCAGGTCGACGATGCCTTCGAGTTGATCTTCGGCACCGATCGGGAAGTTCACCGGAACCGGGGTCGCACCGGTGCGGTCTTTGATCATCTTCACGCAGTTGAAGAAGTCCGCGCCGATCTTGTCCATCTTGTTGACGAAGACGAGGCGCGGAACCTTGTAGCGGTCAGCCTGACGCCACACGGTCTCGGTCTGCGGCTCAACACCGGCGTTCCCGTCGAGCAGCGCGACAGCGCCGTCGAGCACGGCCAGCGAACGCTCCACCTCGATGGTGAAGTCGACGTGGCCGGGGGTGTCGATGATGTTCATACGGAACTTGGTATCATCCGTACCTTCGGCGGTCGGATCTTCCTGCCACTGCCAGAAAGTCGTGGTAGCTGCCGAGGTGATCGTGATGCCGCGCTCGGCTTCCTGCTCCATCCAGTCCATGGTGGCTGCACCGTCGTGCACTTCGCCGATCTTGTGCGACTTGCCGGTGTAGTAGAGGATGCGCTCGGTCGTCGTGGTTTTACCAGCGTCGATATGCGCCATGATCCCGAAGTTGCGGTAACGCTGTAGGGGATATTCGCGAGCCATGGTGGCGTCCTTCCGTTATTACCAGCGATAATGGCTGAACGCTTTGTTCGCGTCGGCCATCTTGTGGGTGTCTTCGCGCTTCTTGACCGCGGAACCACGCGAGTTCACCGCATCCAGAAGCTCGCCAGCGAGGCGCTCTTCCATGGTGTTCTCGTTGCGGGACTTGGCGGCAGCGATGAGCCAGCGGATAGCCAGCGCTTCGCGGCGGGTCGGGCGCACTTCGACCGGAACCTGGTAGGTGGCACCACCCACACGACGCGAACGCACTTCGACCGAAGGCTTCACGTTGTCGAGGGCTTCGTGGAACACCTCGATGGGCTCACGCTTGAGCTTGCCCTCAACGCGGTTGAGCGCGTTGTAGACGATCTTCTCGGCGGCGGACTTCTTGCCGTCGATCATCAGGTTGTTCATGAATTTGGTCAGCACGCGATCGCCATATTTGGCGTCGGGCAGGACTTCGCGCTTTTCAGCGGCGTGACGACGAGACATCTCGAGATCTCCTTACTTCGGACGCTTCGCGCCGTATTTCGAACGGCGTTGACGACGGTCTTTGACACCTTGCGTATCGAGCACACCGCGCAGGATGTGGTAACGAACGCCCGGAAGGTCTTTCACACGGCCGCCACGGATGAGCACAACGGAGTGCTCCTGGAGGTTGTGCTTTTCGCCCGGGATGTAGGAGATGACCTCGAAGCCATTCGTCAGGCGCACCTTGGCGACCTTACGCATAGCGGAGTTCGGTTTCTTCGGCGTCGTGGTGTAGACGCGCGTGCAAACGCCACGCTTTTGCGGGCATTCTTGGAGGTGTTGCGACTTAGAGCGCTTCACCTTGGGCTGCCGCGGTTTGCGGATCAGCTGTTGGATCGTCGGCATTCGGTTCCCCGTTCTGCTGTCAATACTCGCCCCGTTTCCGGAGGCGCCACTTCTCGACACGTTTCCGCGCGGATTCGCGAAAACGCCAAATCGCATTCCTCCCCGGCCCGAGGACCGCGGCGAATGCGTTGAATTCCAGAGGATCGGGGCGAAGGCCCGGATCATGACCACTAGAAATCGGCGACCCTCCGGGCAGACTTCGCCCGTCAGGTAGCGCGGCGTATAGGGGGAGTCGTTTGGGTTGTCAACTCTCGCGGCGGGTCCGCGCGAGGAGCTGCGCGCCCCACCCCGCAAACAGGATCCCCCAGAGCAGCCAGGCCACCGAAAGGGACACCAGCCCGGCGAAATAGGCGTCCGACAGGAAGTGCCGCCCGGTGCCGACGCGCTGCAGGATGATGAAGACCGCGACGAAGACGCCGATGGCCCGCAGATAGCGCAATCCCCAGCGCGGCAGGCGCAGCCGCGACAGCTCTGCGCCGAGCCAGATCAGCAGCCCCAGCGCCACCGCCGCCGCCACCTCGCCCGACACGAACGAGCAGTTCCGCGAGCATTGATCGGTGAAGGTCCCCGCGAGGCTGAAGTGATGCGCGCCGCCGAAGAGATCGACATCGGCCGGGCGTGCGCGCCCCGAATTGGCCTTCAGGACCCCGTTCACGACCACGATCGGGCCGAGCAGGTAGAGCAGGCAGATGAAGGCCCAGATCCGCGCCGGCAGGCGCAGCACCGTGCGATGGCGCAGCCCCGCCCAGGGCCAGGCCACGAGCGAGACGAGGAACAGCACGATCGAGACATCCCAGATCCGCTGGCGCAGCCATTCCCAGAGCGGATTGGTGATCACCGAGAACCCCTCCCCTGCCCGGTAGAACAGCCCGGCGACGCCGAGATCGAGCTCCGGCACGAAGCGGAACAGCAGAAAGCCACCGATCCACGCCGCCAGCAACAGGCGGCCCGCGAAGATCATGTCAATTTTCGGAACGGACACAGCGCGCCTCCACCAGATAAGCCGCATAGCCTTTGCCTGCCCATGTCCCGGTCGCGTCGAGTTGCGCCTCGGGCGCAACCGGACCGCCACCGCAATCGGGCGCGCTATTGGCGATCACCAGCAAACGACCATTATAGTCCTGTGGCAAGGGCCACATCTGCTCGTAATAGCTTTCGGCGCGGTGCTTGGGGTTCGGAGCATAGACGGTCACGCCCGAATCCTGCCCCGTATAGTAAAGGTCGGCGAGGATCGCGCGATTGCCCGTGTAGACCGGCACATGGGCCGCTTCCGCGAGCGTGAGAATCTGGCGGCTCAGATCGGCCTGCCCCAGCCACCGCTTCAGAAGCGGCGCGCCAGCTCGGTCCGGATAGGGTGCAAGCACCGTCAGCAGCGGGATCGACAGCGCAATCAGCCCATTGATCACGATCGCGATCCAGCGCCAGATGCCGCGCAGCACCATCACCGCCAGAACGGTCCCGGCGAAATAGGCAGCGACCGCCCAGTTGGCATAGGCCCGGTCGAGCAGCGCCTCGATCGTTACCGCGACCAACGGCGGCACGGAGAGCATCGCGAGCCCGCGCTTGTCCGGGTCTCCCCAGCCCGCATAGCCGATCAGCAGCGCCACCATGGTCACCGGCCCGAAGACCGCGAATTGCGAGGCGACGAACTCCACCATCGAGCCGAAATTCAGCGCAGCCCCTTCGCGGACCCAGCCGACATTGTCCATCGTATGCGAGACCGTGGTCAGCCCGTTATTCAGGTTCCAGACCACGTTCGGCGCGATCACCAGCCCGAAGGCCAGCGCCGCGATTACCGTGTTGCGCCAGCCGATCCGCCACGCCGGCGCGACGAGCGCCGCCAGCGCCAGGCCGGGGATCAGGTAGATCGCGGCGTATTTCGCCATGAAGGCCAGCCCCGCCGCCACGCCCGCAGCGAGCGCGTCCGACCAGCGGCGGCTCTCGCCCGCGCGATGCAGGAACAACAGGCTCAGCGCGTAGAACGGCGCCATCACCGTGTCGGTCGAGATCAGCACCGAGCCGACCGCGACGAAGGGCAGCGTGACATAGATCGCCGCCGACCAGATCGCGACCGAGCGTCCCGCGATCCGCGCGCCCAAAGCGCCGAGCACCAGCGCCGTGATGCCGTGCAACACAGCGCCCGGCATCCGCACCCAAGACGGCGCGTCCGAGCCCGCCAGATCGGTCACCGCCCGGAGCAGCCAACCGATCAGCGGCGGTTTCGAGTAATAGCCGAAATCGAGATGCTGACCCCAGAGCCAGTATTGCGCCTCATCGACGAAGAGATCGGTCTTGTTGAACGCCAGAAGTACCAGCCGCAGCGCGGTGACTGCGGCGACGACGATCAGGGCCGGGACGAGCCAGCCGTCCCGATCCGCCCTGAAATCAAGCTTCGCGCCGGCGCTTGGCATAGATCAGCCAGAGATTGCGGGAATAGATGAGCACGCCCAGCGACTGGCCAAGAATGAAGACCGGGTCCTTGCGATAGACCGCATAGCTGAACAGCATCACGCCGCCCGCGAGCGAGAAATACCAGAACGCCAGCGGCACCACGGATTCGCCTTTGCGCTCGGACGCGATCCACTGGACGAGAAACCGCCCCGTGAACATGAGCTGCGCGAGCAGGCCGAAGAGGACCCACCACAGCTCGAGAACGCTGTCCGCGTGAAGCATATCCATCAGCCAGTCCATCGGCGTCACTCCTCGCGCGTCACTTCGCCGGGCTGCGCTTTCTTGCGCCGACGGAGAAGCCACGCGACGCCCATCAGGTCGACGATGCCGACGAGACCGCGCTGCAGGTTGTTGTAATTCGAGCTGCCGCCGCCGCGCGAACGGTGAGCGACGTCGACATGTGCCACCTGCCACCCGTCGCGCGAGAACAGCGCGGGGAGGTAGCGGTGCATATGATCGAAATAGGGCAGCGCAAGGAACGCCTCGCGCCGGAAGGCCTTGAGGCCGCAGCCGGTGTCGCGGGTGCCATCCTTCAGAATCGCGCCGCGGATCTTGTTCGCGAGCTTCGAGGCCAGCTTCTTGGACATCGTGTCCTGCCGCCCGACACGCTGGCCTGCGACCAGCCCGATTTTCTCGGAATTCGCCGCGCGCAGCGGCGCCATCAGTGCGGGAAGCTCGGAGGGCGGGTTCTGACCGTCGCCGTCCAGCGTGCAGATGATGCTGCCCTTCGCGGCCCGAACGCCCGAATGGACGCCCGCGCTTTGACCGCCCGACGCCCGCTGCCCCGCCGCATTCTTGTGCTGCAGCAGGCGCAGGTTCGGATGGGTCTTCATCCGCTCGCGCAGAATCTGGTCCATCCCGTCATCCGAGCCGTCATCGACCACGATCACCTCGTAGTCGCAGACCGGCGCGCAGGCGGCGTCGATCTCGTCGAGAAGCCCCGCGATGTTGGGCGCTTCATTCTTCGCAGGGATTACGATCGAAATCTCGGGCATGGGTGCCGGAACTCTCTTGCCGCTGGGCCGGGATGGCGCCGAAGGTGCGGCTCTATTAGACCCGCCACCCGGTCTTGTAAACGGATCATCCCGGGGCAGCCGCGTCCCTGTGGCGGATCAGCCGAATTTCGCGAAAAGCTGGGCGTAGCTCGGCTTGAGGGCCTTTCGCATCTCCATCGCGCGTTCCATGTCGCCCGCCATTGCCGCGTCATAGAAGAAGGCGACCGCGACCGCGAAACCGTCCACGAGCTTTTGATAGCCCATGTCCGTCTCGGCCTCCGGCGCGGGATGCTTGACGATCTGCGCCGCGAGATAGCTCAGAAGCGAGGCATCCGCGATCAGCTGACGCGCGCCCTCGCTGCCCATCCCGGCGTAATCGCGCGCGAGCACCTCTTCCATCTCCGCGTGATAGGCGTTCATCCGGTCCGAGAAGCCCACGATGCCGTTGCGCACATGCAGATCGCCGATGCTCTCGCGCACCCCTTCGAGGGTCTCATGCGCCTCAGGCAGGTTCCCGGCAGCCACCTCTTCCTCGGCCTTCGCCGCAAGCTCGCTGACCTTGTCGAAAGTCGCGCCGAGAACCGCGTCATCGGCATATTGCGGCGGCGGCTCGGCGGTCCAGGCGTCGGACAGCGTCTGCCATTCGCCGACGAAGCGGTCGAGCGCGGCCTTGGTCTCCGGCTGCTTGCCCTGGTTCGACAGGAACAGCGCCGCGCGGTAGTCGCCATAGGCCTTGCGCAACTGCGCCTCCGCATCCTGATAAGCGCCCGCAAAGGCAGGCATGGCGATCAGTGCGCTCAGCGCGAACGGGGTGACAAAGCGGATCATCGGGGTCCCTCCTCCGGCAAACAGGCTTTCGCCTTTTCGACGCTACCCTGCCCCAGAGATCGGGTTCGCGCAAAGAAAAACCCCCGCGCGATCTCTCGCGCGGGGGGATGTTTCAGATCGTCTCCAACCGGAGGTGGATCAATCGCGGCTTTCCGGCGTCTCGACCGGACCGAAATCGGCCTCTGCCTCGGCCGGAGCCGCCAGCGCTGCCGCGGCTTCCGCCTCGGCCTGACGCTGCTGGATGACCTTCGAGTCACGCTCGGTCGCGATCTTGCGGACCTTGGTGGTCGCGCCACCGGTACCCGCGGGGATCAGACGACCGACGATGACGTTCTCCTTGAGGCCCACGAGCTTGTCGCGCTTGCCCTGCACCGAAGCCTCGGTGAGAACGCGGGTCGTCTCCTGGAAGGAGGCCGCCGAGATGAAGGACCGGGTCTGCAGCGAGGCCTTGGTGATGCCGAGCAGCACGGGCTCGCCATGCGCCGGACGGCCACCGCGGGCTGCGACCTTGTCGTTCTCCTCGTCGAACTCTGCCTTGTCGACATTCTCGCCTTTCAGGAGCGTCGTATCGCCAGAATCGAGGATCTCGATCTTTTGCAGCATCTGGCGAACGATCACCTCGATGTGCTTGTCGTTGATCTTCACACCCTGCAGTCGATAGACGTCCTGCACCTCGTTGATGAGGTAGTCGGCCAGAGCCTCGATCCCCATGATGCGCAGGATGTCATGCGGCGCCGGGTTGCCGTCCATGATGTAGTCACCCTTCTGCACGAAGTCGCCTTCCTGCACCGGGATGTGCTTGCCTTTCGGCACCATGTACTCTGCCGGCTCCAGACCATCGTCACGCGGATCGATCGCGATCCGACGCTTGTTCTTGTAGTCCTTGCCGAAGCGCACATAGCCATCGATTTCGGCGATGATCGCGTGATCCTTCGGACGGCGTGCTTCGAAGAGTTCGGCCACACGCGGCAGACCGCCGGTGATGTCCTTCGTCTTCGCGCCTTCGCGCGGAATACGCGCGACGACGTCACCCGCCTTCACGTCCTGACCGTCTTCCACCGAGAGGATCGCGTCCACCGACATGGTATAGGTCACCGGGTTGCCCGCTTCGTTGCGGACCGGCTCGCCATCCTCGCCGAGGATCAGAACTTCCGGCTTCAGCTCGTTGCCCTTGGGCGCAGCGCGCCAGTCGGACACGATCTTCTGGGTCATGCCGGTCGCATCGTCGGTATCCTCGCGCACGGAGATACCCGAGATCAGGTCGACGAAGCGCACCTTACCGGGCTTCTCGGCGATGATCGGCAGGGTGTAGGGATCCCATTCGATCAGCTTGTCGCCGCGACCGACGGACTCGCCGTCCTTCACGAAGACCTTCGTGCCGTAGCCGATCTTGTGCGAGGCAAGCTCTTCACCCTGATCGTTCACGATCACGAGCTGCATGTTCCGGCCCATGACGATCTGCTCGCCCATCTCGTTGAGGATGATGTTGGCGTTGCGGAACTCGATCTTGCCTTCCTGGCTGGCCTCGAGGAACGACTGCGAGCCACCCTGAGCAACACCGCCCAGGTGGAAGGTCCGCATCGTCAGCTGCGTACCGGGTTCACCGATCGACTGCGCGGCGATGATGCCCACCGCTTCGCCCTGGTTCACCAGCGTACCGCGTGCGAGGTCGCGACCGTAGCAGAGCGCGCAAACGCCCTCTTCGGCCTCACAGGTCAGCGCCGAGCGGATACGGACGGATTGCACGCCCGCCTGCTCGATCGCGTCGGCCTTGCGCTCGTCGATCAGCTCGCCGGCGCGGACGATCACCTCGTCCTCGCCCGGAACCGTCACGTCATCCGCTGCGACACGGCCCAGAACGCGCTCCGAGATCGGAGCGACGATTTCGCCGTCGTTCACAGCAGCAGACGCGGTGATCGCGCGGTCGGTGCCGCAATCATGCGTGCGCACGATGCAGTCCTGAGCGACGTCCACCAGACGACGGGTCAGGTAACCCGAGTTCGCCGTCTTCAGTGCGGTATCCGACAGACCCTTACGGGCGCCGTGGGTCGAGTTGAAGTATTCAAGAACGGTCAGACCTTCCTTGAAGTTCGAGATGATCGGCGTCTCGATGATCTCGCCGTTCGGCTTGGCCATGAGGCCACGCATACCGCCCAGCTGCTTCATCTGCGTCACCGAGCCACGAGCGCCCGAGTGGGCCATCATGTAGACCGAGTTCGGTTCCTGCTCGGCACCGTTCTCGTCGTATTTCGGCGCGGAGATGGTGTTCATCATCGCGTCGGTGACCTTGTCGTTACACTTCGACCATGCATCGACGACCTTGTTGTACTTCTCACCCTGGGTGATCAGACCGTCCATGTATTGCTGTTCGAAGTCCTTGACCTGATCGCGGACGGTTTCGACGATATCCCACTTGTTGTCCGGGATCACCATGTCGTCCTTGCCGAACGAAATGCCCGCCTTGAACGCTTCCTTGAAGCCCATGCCCATGATCTGGTCACAGAAGATGACCGACTCTTTCTGACCGCAATAACGGTAGACGGTGTCGATCGTGTTCTGCACGTCTTTCTTACGCAGAAGACGGTTCACCAGTTCGAACGGCGCTTTCGCGTTCAGCGGCAGCAGCGCGCCGAGGCGCACACGGCCGGGCGTGGTCTCGAAACGCTCGTAGACCTCGTTGCCGGTTTCGTCGATCTGCTTGATCCGCGCATTGATCTTGGCGTGCAGATGCACTTCGCCCGAATTGAGCGCGTGCTCCACTTCCTCGACCGAGGAGAAGGACATGCCTTCGCCCTTCATGCCTTCGCGTTCCATGGTCACGTAGTAGAGACCCAGAATCATATCCTGCGAAGGAACGATGATCGGCGCGCCGTTGGCGGGCGACAGGACGTTGTTCGTCGACATCATCAGCACGCGCGCTTCCAGCTGGGCTTCCAGCGAGAGCGGAACGTGGACGGCCATCTGGTCACCGTCGAAGTCAGCGTTGAACGCCGAGCAGACGAGAGGGTGCAGCTGGATCGCCTTGCCTTCGATCAGCATCGGTTCGAACGCCTGGATACCCAGACGGTGCAGCGTCGGCGCACGGTTCAGCAGAACCGGGTGCTCGCGGATCACCTCGTCGAGGATATCCCACACCTCGGGACGCTCTTTCTCGACCAGCTTCTTCGCCTGCTTTACGGTGCTCGACAGGCCTTTGGCCTCGAGGCGCGAGTAGATGAAGGGCTTGAACAGTTCGAGCGCCATCTTCTTCGGCAGACCGCACTGGTGCAGCTTGAGTTCCGGGCCGGTCACGATGACCGAACGACCCGAGAAGTCGACGCGCTTACCCAGAAGGTTCTGACGGAAGCGACCCTGCTTACCTTTCAGCATGTCCGAGAGCGACTTCAGCGGGCGCTTGTTGGTACCCGTGATGACGCGACCGCGACGGCCGTTGTCGAACAGCGCATCGACCGATTCCTGCAGCATCCGCTTTTCGTTGCGTACGATGATGTCGGGCGCACGCAGTTCGATCAGACGCTTCAGACGGTTGTTCCGGTTGATCACACGACGATAGAGGTCGTTGAGATCCGAAGTCGCGAAACGGCCACCGTCGAGCGGGACGAGCGGACGCAGTTCCGGCGGGATCACCGGAAGCACGGTCAGCACCATCCACTCGGGACGGTTGCCCGACTCGAGGAACGACTCGACGATCTTCAGACGCTTGATGATCTTCTTCGGCTTCAGCTCGCCCGTGGCTTCCTTCAGCTCTTCGCGGAGCTGCTCGGCCGTGGCTTCGAGATCGATGCCAGCAAGCATTTCACGGATAGCTTCCGCGCCGATATTGGCGGTGAAGGCGTCCGCGCCGTAGGTGTCCTGCGCGTCGAGATACTCTTCTTCGGACATCAGCTGACCGTATTGCAGGTCGGTCAGACCCGGCTCGATCACCACGAAGTTTTCGAAATAGAGGATACGCTCGAGGTCACGCAGCGTCATGTCGAGCATCAGGCCGATGCGCGAGGGCAGCGACTTGAGGAACCAGATGTGAGCGACGGGCGAGGCCAGTTCGATGTGGCCCATACGCTCGCGGCGCACTTTCTGGAGGGTGACTTCGACGCCGCACTTCTCGCAGACGACACCGCGATACTTCATGCGCTTATATTTGCCGCACAGGCATTCGTAGTCCTTGATCGGGCCAAAGATGCGCGCGCAGAACAGACCGTCACGCTCAGGCTTGAACGTACGGTAGTTGATGGTTTCCGGCTTTTTGATTTCACCGAAGGACCAGCTCAGGATCCGCTCCGGCGAGGCGAGCGAGATCTTGATCTCGTCGAACGCCTTCGGCTGCGCGAGCGGGTTGAACGGGTTTTGGGTCAGTTCCTGGTTCATCTGTAAATCCTTGAATGAGGGCGGAAGGGCTTAGAGGAGGGCCGAAGCCCTCACTCGTCATCCTCCGCGTCCAGGAGTTCCATGTTGAGGCCGAGGCCCCGGACCTCTTTGACGAGAACGTTGAACGATTCCGGCACGCCGGCTTCGAAGTTGTCCTCGCCCTTGACGATCGACTCGTAGACCTTCGTCCGGCCTGCCACGTCATCCGATTTCACCGTCAGCATCTCCTGCAGGGTGTAGGCGGCGCCGTAAGCTTCCAGAGCCCAGACCTCCATCTCCCCGAGACGCTGACCACCGAACTGCGCTTTACCACCCAGCGGCTGCTGCGTGACGAGCGAGTACGGACCGGTCGAACGGGCGTGCATCTTGTCATCGACGAGGTGGTGAAGCTTCAGGAAGTACTTCACACCCACCGTGACCTGACGCGCGAACTGCTCGCCGGTGCGGCCGTCGAACACGGTCGACTGACCGGATTCGTTGAAGCCCGCACGCTTGAGCGCGTCGTTGATGTCGGCCTCCTTGGCTCCGTCGAAGACCGGGGTCGCGATCGGAACGCCGGTACGGACGGCTTCGGCGCTCTCGATGAACGCCTCGTCATCCATACCTTCGATGATCTCACCGTAGGTCTCGTCGCCATAGCCGATCTTCATCGCCTCGCGAACCGGGGTCAGGTCGCCGTTACGACGATAGGCCTTCAGCGCCTCGTCGATCTGGTTGCCCAGACCGCGCGAAGCCCAGCCCATGTGCGTCTCGAGGATCTGACCGACGTTCATGCGCGACGGCACGCCCAGCGGGTTCAGCACGAGATCGACAGGGGTGCCATCGGCGAGGAACGGCATGTCTTCCATCGGAACGACTTTCGACACAACGCCCTTGTTGCCGTGACGGCCAGCCATCTTGTCGCCAGCCTGAAGCTTGCGCTTCACAGCCACGAAGACCTTGACCATCTTCATCACGCCCGGAGGCAGATCGTCGCCCTGACGGACCTTCTCGACCTTGTCCTCGAAACGCAGGTCGAGCGCGCGCTTCTGCGCCTCGAACTGGTCGTTGAGGGCTTCGACTTCCTTGGCGTCGCCCTCGTCTTCGAGCGCGAGCTGCCACCACTGGCCCTTCGACAGGGTGCCCAGCAGTTCTTCGTCGATGGTCGAGCCAGCCTTGACGCCTTTCGGCCCCTTCACGGCGGTCTTGCCGGTGATCAGCGTCTTGAGACGCGCGTAGATGTTGCGCTCGAGAATGGCGAGCTCGTCGTCCCGGTCACGGGCCAGACGCTCGACTTCCTCACGCTCGATCTGCAGCGCACGCTCGTCCTTGTCGACGCCGTGACGGTTGAAGACGCGAACTTCCACGATCGTACCGTAAGCCCCCGGCGGCAGACGCAGCGAGGTGTCGCGCACGTCCGATGCCTTCTCGCCGAAGATGGCGCGGAGGAGTTTCTCTTCCGGCGTCATCGGGCTTTCGCCCTTCGGCGTGATCTTACCGACGAGGATGTCACCCGGCCCCACTTCGGCGCCGATATAGACGATCCCGGCCTCGTCGAGGTTGCGCAGGGCTTCCTCGCCGACATTCGGGATGTCGCGGGTGATCTCTTCCGGGCCGAGCTTGGTGTCGCGGGCCGCCACTTCGTATTCGTCGATATGGATCGAGGTGAACACGTCGTCGCGGTGGATCCGCTCGGAGATCAGGATCGAGTCTTCGTAGTTGTAGCCGTTCCACGGCATGAAGGCGACGACCACGTTCCGGCCGATAGCCAGTTCGCCCATGTCGGTCGACGGACCGTCAGCGACGATCTGCCCCTTCACCACCCGGTCGCCCACTTTCACGATCGGACGCTGGTTGATGGTCGAGGACTGGTTCGAGCGCTTGAACTTGCGCAGACGGTAGATGTCCACGCCCACGTCGCCCGCTTCGAGATCGTCGGTCACGCGGATAACGATACGCTGCGCATCGACCTGGTCGATGATGCCGCCGCGGTTCGCCATGATCGCAGCGCCGGAGTCGCGTGCGACGGTCGCTTCCATGCCGGTACCGACATAGGGCGATTCCGAGCGCAGCAGCGGCACGGCCTGACGTTGCATGTTCGCACCCATCAGAGCGCGGTTCGCGTCGTCGTTTTCGAGGAAGGGAATGAGCGCCGCACCGACCGAGACCAGCTGCTTCGGCGACACGTCGATCAGGTCCACCGTTTCCGGCGGGTTGAGCGCGTATTCGCCCGACTGGCGGGTCGAGACGAGATCGTTGATGAACTTGCCGTTCTCATCGAGCGTCGCGTTCGCCTGCGCCACGGTGTGACGCATTTCCTCGGTCGCGGACATGTAGACCACCTCGTCGGTGACCTGACCGTCGTTGACCTTGCGATACGGGGTTTCGATGAAGCCGTACTTGTTCACGCGGGCGAAGGTGGCCAGCGAGTTGATCAGACCGATGTTCTGACCTTCCGGCGTCTCAATCGGACACATCCGACCGTAGTGGGTCGGGTGAACGTCGCGCACCTCGAAGCCGGCACGCTCACGGGTCAGACCGCCCGGGCCGAGCGCCGAGAGACGACGCTTGTGCGTGACTTCCGACAGCGGGTTGGTTTGGTCCATGAACTGCGACAGCTGCGAGGAGCCGAAGAATTCACGCACCGCAGCCGCAGCCGGTTTCGCGTTGATCAGATCCTGCGGCATGACCGTGTCGATCTCGACCGAGGACATACGCTCCTTGATGGCGCGCTCCATGCGCAGCAGGCCGACGCGATACTGGTTTTCCATCAGTTCGCCGACCGAACGCACACGGCGGTTGCCGAGGTGGTCGATGTCGTCGATCTCGCCCTTGCCGTCGCGCAGTTCCACCAGGCCCTTGATGCAGGCGACGATGTCCTCTTTGCGCAGCGTGCGCTGGGTGTCCGGCGCATCGAGGTCGAGACGCATATTCATCTTCACGCGGCCCACTGCCGAGAGGTCGTAGCGCTCGGAGTCGAAGAACAGGCTGTTGAACAGGGTTTCCGCGGCCTCGACGGTCGGCGGTTCGCCCGGACGCATGACGCGGTAAATATCCATGAGCGCGGTTTCGCGGTTCATGTTCTTGTCCGACGCCATGGTGTTGCGGATGTAGGGACCGACATTGACGTTATCGATGTCGAGCACCGGGATCTCGGTGATGCCGTTGTCGATCAGGGTCTTGATCGAACCGCCCGAGAGCTCGCCGTTCTTGTCGTATTCCGCCGTCAGTTCGTCGCCCGCTTCGATGTAGATGAAGCCGGTTTCGTCGTTGACGATATCCTTGGCGCAGAAGCGGCCCATGATGTGGTCGAACGGCACGAGCAGCTCGGGAACCGAGTTGTCGTCACGCCATTTCTTGACCATGCGCGGGGTCGCTTTCTCGCCCGCTTTCAGAATCACTTCGCCCGACGCCGCATCGACGAGGTCGAAGGTCGGACGGGTGCCGCGCACGCGGTCGGGGAAGAACTTGGTGACCCAGCCTGACTTGCCCTTCGCGGTGTAGGTGACGGTATCGTAATAGGCATCCATGATGCCTTCCTGATCGAGACCCAGCGCATAGAGCAGCGTGGTCACCGGCAGTTTCCGACGACGGTCGATACGCGCGAAGACGAGGTCCTTGGCGTCGAATTCGAAGTCCAGCCACGAGCCGCGATAGGGAATGATGCGGCAGGCGAAGAGCAGCTTGCCCGAGGAGTGGGTCTTGCCGCGGTCATGGTCGAAGAACACGCCCGGCGAGCGGTGCATCTGGCTCACGATGACCCGCTCGGTGCCGTTCACGATGAACGTACCGTTCTTGGTCATGAGGGGCATATCCCCCATGAACACGTCTTGTTCCTTGATGTCCTTGACCGAACGCGCGCCGGTTTCCTCGTCCACATCGAACACGATGAGGCGCAGGGTCACCTTCAGCGGCGCCGAATAGGTCATGTCGCGAGCCTGGCACTCGTCGACATCGTATTTCGGTTTTTCGAGCTCGTATTTCACGAACTCCAGAATGGCGTTGTCGTTGAAATCCTTGATCGGGAAGACCGACTGGAAAACGCCCTGGATACCCTCACCATCGGTGGGCTGATCCACTTCGCCGGAGCGCAGGAACAGATCGTAGGAGGATTTCTGAACCTCGATGAGGTTCGGCATTTCGAGGACTTCGTGGATTTTGCCGTAATAGCGACGGATGCGTTTCTGACCAACGTAAGCTTGAGCCATGCTCTGCGTGACCTTTCGTCTCTTCGCGGCACATGCAATGTCGGGGCCCATTGCACGCCGCAAGGCGAATGAAGGGGGGCGGTTCCATACCTGCCTTTCGTCCCACCGAAAGGCTCCCGAACCGCGAACACCGCCTTGGAGAGGGCTTCAGGGCGCCAAAGCCCTCTCCGAGACAGGTTCGGCTGGGCCCGGGAAAACCCCGGACCCAGCCCTTTTTTCAGATCGGATGCAGTCGCATCCGGCTCGCTTACTTGAGCTCGATTTTCGCGCCAGCGTCTTCGAGCTTTTTCTTGATCTCTTCGGCTTCCGCTTTCGCAGCGCCTTCCTTGACCTTGCCGCCAGCTTCAACGAGCTCTTTGGCTTCTTTCAGGCCCAGGCCGGTGATGCCGCGGACTTCTTTGATCACGTTGATCTTCTGAGCGCCAGCTTCGACGAGAACGACGTCAAATTCGTCTTTCTCTTCAGCAGCTTCTTCGCCACCAGCAGCCGGACCGGCCATCATGACAGCGCCACCAGCGGCGGGCTCGATGCCGTATTCGTCTTTCAGGATGGTTTTCAGTTCCTGGGCTTCCAGGAGGGTCAGACCCACGATTTCTTCGGCGAGTTTTTTCAGATCAGCCATTTTTCAGTTCCTAGATTTGGGTTTCCAACGTCGCGGTTTCAAGCCGCTACGGGACAAGTCGATTGCTTACGCAGCCTTTTCCTCGATGGTCGAAAGGATGCTCGCGATGTTCGAAGCAGGCGCGCCAACGGCACCGGCGATGTTCGAAGCGGGTGCGCCGATCTGCGACACGATCTGAGCGATGAGCTCTTCACGCGACGGCATGTCAGCGACAGCTTTGACACCAGCGATGTCGAGTGCCGAGTCTCCCATTGCGCCGCCGAGGATCGAGAGTTTCTCGTTCTCTTTGGCATATTTGACGACCACTTTCGCCGCAGCGACAGGATCCTCAGAATAGGAAAGCACGGTCATGCCCGTCAGGTATTCAGCAATGCTTTCGCAGGGCTGACCTTCAAGGGCGATCTTGGCGAGCTTGTTCTTGGCAACACGAACCGAACCACCCGCTTCACGCATGCGTGCGCGGAGGTCCTGCATGTTAGCAACCGTCATGCCTTCGTAGTGAGCAACCACTACGACGCCAGAGCTTGCGAAGATCTGGCCGAGTTCCTCGACCACTTTCTCTTTTTGGGCTCTATCCACAGTTACACTCCAAGTATGGGGGTTTCCCCCCGGCTCTCATTGTCCCGGTTTCCCGGGGTCGGGTCCGAAGGGCCCGAGGCCAGATCGCCCGAGATCGGCCCGAAGGCCCAAACCCGGAATTGGTCTCGATCCCCATCTCAGGAAGGAAATTAAGCCGTCACCTTGCGGGATCGGGCACCCTCCGTCTCGGACAGGTCAGGGCGGAAGCATCAGGCCACCGCCCTACCACCCACCGAGGTTTCCCCCGGTGGAATTCTCTTAGTTGCCGGTCGCCGACGTGATGTCGACGGCGACGCCCGGGCCCATCGTCGAGCTCAGGGACACCTTCTTCATGTAGGTGCCTTTCGCGCCGGCAGGCTTGGCTTTGGTCACGGCATCCACGAAGGCGCGGATGTTTTCGGCCAGCTGCTCCTCGGAGAAGGAGACCTTGCCGATGCCGCCATGAATGACGCCGGCCTTCTCGACCTTGAACTGAACCTGGCCACCTTTCGCCGCTTCGACAGCCGCTTTCACGTCCATCGTCACGGTGCCGACTTTCGGGTTCGGCATCAGGTTGCGCGGGCCCAGGACCTTACCCAGACGGCCGACGATCGGCATCATGTCCGGGGTCGCGATGCAGCGATCGAATTCGATCGTGCCGCCCTGAATGGTTTCCATCAGGTCCTCGGCGCCGACGATATCGGCCCCGGCTTCCTTGGCCTCATCCGCTTTCGCGCCACGAGCGAAGACAGCCACGCGGACGGTCTTGCCGGTGCCGTTCGGCAGAGCGACGACGCCACGAACCATCTGGTCGGCGTGACGGGGGTCGACACCGAGGTTCATTGCGATTTCGAGGGTCTCGTCGAATTTCGCGTTCGCGTTCGACTTGATCAGCGAAACGGCTTCCTCGACGGAGACGTTGGACTTGCCGGCGAAGGCTTCGCGGGCGGCTTTGGTGCGTTTACCGAGCTTTGCCATGACTTAGCCTTTCACCTCGATACCGATCGACTTCGCGGAGCCGAGGATGATGTTCATCGCGCCTTCGATGTCGTTGGCGTTCAGGTCCTTCATCTTCGCTTCGGCGATCTCACGCACCTGAGCGGCGGTGATGGTCGCGGCGACGACGCGGCCCGGAGCTTCCGAACCCTTCGGACGGTTACGCTTGCCGACCGGCTTGAGGCCGGCTGCCTGCTTGATCATGAAGCTCGCGGTGGGCTGCTTGATCTCGAAGGTGAACGACTTGTCGGCGTAGTAGGTGATGATCGTCGGGATCTTCGCCTGCTTGTCCATTTCCTGCGTCTTGGCGTTGAACGCCTTGCAGAATTCCATGATGTTGATCCCGCGCTGACCCAGCGCCGGACCGACCGGCGGGGACGGGTTCGCGCCGCCTGCCGGAATTTGCAGCTTGAGCTGCCCAACAACTTTCTTGGCCATGTGGCCCTCTCCTTATCACTGTCACGCCCCTAGGGGTCGCGAAGTTTAGTGGTTCGGTCCGGGCGTCCCTGTCGCGCAGGGCCCCTCGCCTCCCACGGCTCACACTCAGGCGGTTTTCTGCACCTGCGTGTATTCCAGCTCGACCGGCGTCGGCCGGCCGAAGATCGAGACGGTGACTTTCAGGCGGCTCGCCGCCTCGTCCACTTCCTCGACCATGCCCGAGAAGCCCTCGAAGGGCCCGTCGGTCACATTCACGTTCTCGCCGACCTCGAAGGTGATGAGGCTGCGCGGCGCGGCCTGCTCACCCGATTCGTCGACACGGCTGAGGATGCGGTTCACTTCCGCATCGCCCATCGGCATCGGCCGGCCCTGCGGCCCGAGGAAGCCGGTGACCCGGTTCGTCGAGTTGATCAGGTGATAACCCTTGTCGGTCATCTCCATCCGCACCAGCACGTAGCCCGGCATGAAGCGACGTTCGGAGGTCACTTTCTTTCCGCGACGCACCTCGATCACTTCTTCGGTCGGCACCAGAACCTCTTCGATCTGATCTTCCAGACCTTGATCGATCACGGCCTGACGGATTTGCTCGGCGACTTTCTTCTCGAAGTTCGAGAGAACGCTTACCGAATACCAACGCTTCGCCATGCCGATTCTTTGCCTCTTGCCGCCGACGCCGGAGCGCCGAAAATTCCTGTTATTTCACGGGATTACCCGCGTCTCCCAGAATAAAAAACAGCGCGCACCACGCGAATCGATGCACGCCGCCTCTGGGAAAGTCCCGCCCCTTTACCGCCGGAGCCCTGTGATTTCAAGAGCGTAAGGCCGGAGCGCGATCACTTCCTCGCCGCAACTGCGAATGAGGTCTGGCGGAGAGCGCCGGGGGCCTATCAGCTCCCGATCACCTGCGTCACGCCGAGACGGATCACCCAGTCCACGAGCGAGAAAAAGATTGCCGTCAGCGCAGCCATCGCCAGCACCATGCCGGTCGTCAGCAGAACTTCGCGGCGGCTCGGCCAAGCCACTTTGCCCGCTTCCGAGCGCACCTGCTGGAGAAACTGGAGTGGGTTTGCCATCGTCGTCGTTCCTTACGCGCCCAATGCGGCGCCCTTGAGCCGAAAATACCGCGCCGCTTTCGGCGCAACTGCCGCCAGATACTTGCTCCCCTCGCGGATTTCAAGGCTGTTGCGACCCCCTGCCCCTCCGCAGACGCCATGCGCCCACTGCAAGCCGGCTTTGATAACGGAAAATCCATCGATGCGCGTGCAACTTAACATCCGACACCCCGCGCGGTCAGCACAGCCGCGATTCGACAGGAGCCATCGATGCCCGCCATCCTCAACCGCTACGCCACGCCGTTCATCACCGGCCTTTTCCTCGTCTCTTTGATTTCAGGAATCGCCTTGTTCTTCCATTGGGGCAGCGCGTGGTTCCACGGCATGCATGAATGGCTCTCGATGGTGCTGATCGTGCCCTTCGTGCTGCATATCTGGAAGAACTGGCGGCCGATGACCGCCTACTTCAAACGCGCGCCGATGGGGCTGGCGCTCGCGCTTTCGGTCGTGGCGGCGCTGGCCTTCGTCCTTCCCGCCGCGACGAGTTCTCAAAGCGGCGCGCGTGGCGGACCTCCGCAATTCGCGATCGCGCAGGCGCTGTTCGACGCGCCCTTGTCGGAGGCCGCGCCCGTGCTCGGCCTCTCGGGCACCGACGCCGCCGCCAAGCTGGACGCCGATGTGACGCAAAGCCTGACCGAGATCGCCTCGGCCCGCGAAAGCTCCGCCGCGACGCTTGCCCAGCAATTGATGGGGCAGCCGCAATAACGGCCCGTCGCGCCGTGCGGGGCATCTCGGGCGGCGCAAGACGGTTGCGACTGTCACGCAATCGACTAGGGTGACTCTACCAAAGGTTGTTTTTCGTCAGGGAATTGCATGTCGACTTTCGTTCCGCCGCCGTCAGCCGTCTCACTGCTCCATCGCCTGCGCGGCTATCGCGGCGCGCTGGAGCGGATCGAGAACGGGAGGGTGATCGGCTGGATCGCGAAGAAAGGCGATAGCACTCCGCTCGACATTGAAATCCACTGCAATGCCGGGCGGCTCCTCTCGGGACGCGCGGCGATGTTTCGCGCCGACCTTGCACAGGCTGGCATCGGCGCGGGCAATCACGGCTTCGCCTTGCCGCTTTCGGCGGCGTTGCAACAGGCCGCGAGATCAGCCTCCACATCCCCGGCGGCGGCCCAATCGCCACGCTGTGCTTCGATCCCGGCGCGACGCCGCATCCGAAAGAGAAAGACGCCCTGCATCGCTATATGCATGGCCCGATCATCTCGCTGCGCGCCGCGTCCACCGCGCAGGCGGACATGCCCGATCTGACCGCGCAGCAACCGCTCTTCGCGGCGCGTTCCGCGCATGGCGCAGACCTGCCCGCGCCTCTCTTTTCCTACATCGATTACGCGCGCCATCGCGCGGGCATGGCAGAGCATCTCCCGCTCGATGGCAGCGACGCGGCGGTGGCGGACATCCTGCGCTGGTATCTCGACAGCTACGCCGCGCAGCACCCGTCGCAGCAAATCCCGCTGAGCCGAGCCGCGATCGACTGGCTCAACGCGCAGACCCGCCCCGGCGGACCGAGCCGCGCGATGGAGCTCTTCGGTAAGACCGGCGACCCGGACGCGGCATCCGCATGGGCGCTTCGCGACGCCCCGTCGCTCGGGCTCGGCGATTGCCTCCTACCCGACAGCCTGATCGAGACGCTGGCAGAGACGAAAGGCTCCAGCCCCTGGCCGATGACCCGCGGGCTTCTGGCCCTGCGCGAGGCGATCCCGCCGCTCGCGCAATTCTCGCCGAAGACCGAGCGTCACCGCCGGATGCTGCATGTGCTCGCGATGATCCTTGCGGTCGAACGGCCCGAGATCCTGCTGTTCCTGCCCCGCAGCGAAACGAAGACGCTGCTCGAAGGTGGTCGCCTTTCGGATGTCTGCTCGCAACTGCATCCCGGTCCGCCGATCACCCGCGCGCGCTATGCTGCTGCGCTGCGCGAGAAAGGTTTCGACCTCGAGAGCATGTCCTTCCTGCGCACGCCCGACGGCCATCGGATCGCCGCCGCCACGCGCCCCGTCCCCGAAGGCACCGCCGTCGACGTTCAAATCCACGGCCCCTTCGCGAAAGCCTCCGGGTTGGGCCAATCGACGCGGCTGTCGCATGACATTTTGTCCCGCTGCGAGGTCACGCTCAACGCGGTGCAAAGCGCGCGCGACAATCCGACGCCCGCGCAAGACGGCGCCAAGACCGGCGCGCCGCGCCCCGCGCGCATCAACCTGCTGCACCTGAATGGCGACGCGGTGCCCCCGGCCTTCGCCTTCGACGCCGACAGCTACTCTGGCGCCTACAACATCGCCTATATGCATTGGGAGTTGGACCGGGCCCCGGCCTGCCATCACCTCGCGCTCGACCTTGTCGACGAGGTCTGGGTGCCCTCGGAATACTGCGCCGAGATTTACCGCAAAGAGACCGACACGCCGGTGGTGAATGTCGGGATGTGCTACCCCGAACCGCCCGCCATCGACCGGGCTCACGCGCGCAGCGCCCTGCGCCAACGCAATGATTGGCCCGCGGAAAGCTTCGTCTGCCTCGCCAGTTTCGACAGCTTCTCCTTCGTGCAGCGGAAGAACCCGCTCGGCACGATCCACGCTTTCCGTGAAGCCTTCGCCGAAGATGCGGAGGCGCGCCTGCTGATCAAGACGCAAAATCGCAGCCATGTCTGCGACGCGGCACAGGCTACGCTCTGGGCCGAAATCGACCGGCTCGTCGCAGCCGATCCGCGCATCGCTTTGCTCGACGAGACGCTCGATCACGCCGGGGTTCTGGAGCTGATGGCTGGCGCGGACCTATACGTTTCGCTGCATCGCTCCGAGGGCTGGGGGTTCGGCATGCTCGAGGCGATGACGCTTGGCGTGCCGGTCCTGTGCACGAGCTATTCCGGCAATCTGGAATTTTGCAACGAGGTCACTGCGTGGCTCGTGCCCGCGTCCGAGATCGAGATCGAGATCGAGATCGAGATCGAAGTCGCGCCGCAGGACTATCTCTATGTCGAGCCCGGAATGCACTGGGGCGAGCCGGATCACGCCGCCGCGGTCGCCCAGTTCCGCGCGGCACGCAGCGCCCCGGAGGCGCGCAGGAAAAAGGCGGCGCAGGCCGAAGCCTTCGTGCGCCACCACTTCTCTGCCGATGCGATTGCCGCGCGCTACAGTGCCCGCCTGTCCGAGATTTTCACCCGGCTCGACGGGGCGCGCAAACCGCTCGCCCGCCCCGCCGAGTAAGCGTCACACCCAGCGCCCGATCGCGGTGACGCTCAGGTCGCAGCTTTCACCGCTGAGGAAACTCGCGCCATTCGCGGCATAGACCACGGCGCGCGCGCCCGAGCTCGTGACGCCCTCGACACCCGCAAAGGAGATCGCGCCCGCACCGATGGCGCTGCCCGCCGCGAGGCTGTCCGCATCGAGCGCGACACTCAGAGAGGGCGCCTGCGCGAATTGCGCCGGATAGGCCCAATCCTGCTTGAGTGCCCAATCCGCGACGTAAGAAAGGCTCACCTGCGCCGAGCAAATCTGCGTGCCATCGGCAAAGCGGATGTAATCGCCCGAGGCGGTGCTGCCCTGCTCGATCACGGCGCCCGTCGACACGCCACCAACCTGCGCGACCGTGCCGACGACACCGCTGCCCGTCAGCGCTCCGTCGATCACCGCGCCTTGCGGCATCGCCGCGCGCCCGGTGGCGCCATCAATGCGCAGCCCCTCGAACCATGTCGCGCCGTCCGCGCTCGCCTTGATCGCGAAATCGTCGCTGCCGGCCAGCCCCATCTCGGCCCGGCCCGACCAGTTCGACTGGAACAGAAGGCTTGCCGTCTCGCCCGCCGCCGCCTTGTTCAGCTTGAGTTGATGGCCTGCCCCGGCATGGCTCAGAAGTGTGGCCTCCGCCGCGACGGAAAGCCGGTTCACCGCGTCATAGCCGGTCATGATCCCTACCCCGTCGAGCTGGCTCAACTCCGGCAACGGCGGCACGCCCCAAGCGCCCGCGGCGAAGACCAGCTCCACCGCCTCATCCAGCACGAAAGCGCGCCAGCCCTCACGCGGGGTCAGGAATTGCCACGCTCCGGCCGCAAAGATCGCAAGCGCCCCGTCCTGCCCTGCCCATGCGCCCAGCGCCCCGGTCGGCAGCAGATACCGCGCCCCCTCCGGCGGACCGATCGGCGGCTCGGTCACGCTGCGCGAAATCACCGCGAGCTGCACGAGCGCATCGAGCTGCTGCAGCGCCTCGTTATGGGTGACGTGTTTCTGGGCCTGGCTGCCAAGGATAAGCGGCAGCGCGAGATTGGCGGTCTGATCGGACATCGGGAGTTCCTGCGCTGGGTTGCGATGGAAGCCGACGATAGGAACCCGGCGTTAACCGTGTTTGAGAGCAGCGCACGGTGCTTGCCTGTCCGCCCCCCTCCCCCTAGGTTCGGCCCAATTTCAACGGCGCAGCATTCGAGGACAAATGGCACCGAAATTTGGCACCAGCGGCCTGCGGGGCCTCGTCACCGAACTGACCGACGCGCTGGTCACCGATTACACCCACGCTTTCATTTCGGCCTGCCCGCAGGGCGAAGCCGTTCATGTCGGTTGGGACCTGCGCCCCTCCTCCCCCGCAATAGCCGAGACCGTCATCGCCGCGATCCGCGCCGCGGGCCTCACCGCCATTCGCGAAGGCGCGCTGCCTACGCCCGCTCTGGCGCTCGCCTCGATGGGAGCGGGCAATTCGGCGATCATGGTCACCGGCAGCCACATTCCCGCGGATCGCAACGGGCTGAAATTTTATGTCCCGCATGGCGAGATCGCGAAGGAGGACGAGGCCGCGATTCTCGACCGGCTCGGTCAGGACCATCCCGCAGCCGAAAAACCGGGGCCCGAAATCCCGGGGGCGGACAGCGCGGCGCGCTACATCGCGCGCTATGTCGACGGGTTCGGGGCGGACGCCCTCGCAGGGCTGCGCATCGGTGTCTATCAGCACAGCTCGGTCGCGCGCGACATCCTCGTCACCGCGGTGGAGGCGATGGGCGCGACCGCCGTGCCGCTCGCACGTTCTGACGTTTTCATCCCCGTCGACACCGAGGCTGTCGATCCCGAGACCCGCAAAACCCTGCAAGGCTGGTGCGCCGAACACCAGCTCGATGCGGTGATTTCGACCGATGGCGATGCCGATCGTCCGATGCTGAGCGACGAGACCGGCACGCTGATCCCCGGCGACGTGCTGGGCGCGCTGACTGCTCGGCTTCTCGGGGCAAAAATCCTCTGCACGCCGGTCTCCGCCAATACGATGGTCGATGCGATGCCCGAATTCGACAGCATCCATCGCACGAAGATCGGCTCGCCCTTCGTGATCGCCGCGATGGAGGCCGCGCGCTATGCCGATCCCTCCGCGAAGGTCGTGGGGTACGAGCCCAATGGCGGCTTCCTCCTGGGCTTCACCGCAACGGGCCCTGCGGGGCCGATTGCGCCGCTCGCGACGCGCGATTGCCTGCTGCCGATCGTCGCTCCGCTTGTTGCGGCGAAACAGGCCGGCACCGCCCTCAGCGGCCTTGTCGCCCAGCTTCCCGCCCGTTTCACCGCGGCCGACCGGGTCGCCGAAGTCCCGACGGACCGTTCGCGCGCCTTCATTGACCGCCTTGCCGACGACCCCGCCGCCCGGGCGGAATTCTTCAGCGATTTCGCCCCGGCCGAACAGATCGACCGCACCGATGGGCTGCGCCTGACCTTCCCCTCGGGCGAGATCGTCCATCTGCGCCCCTCGGGCAACGCGCCCGAATGCCGTTGCTATGCCGAAGCCGCAACATCGGAGCGCGCGCAGACCCTCGTGGCGCGCTACCTCACGGCGCTACGAACCGAACTCACCTAGCCCGAGACGTCGAACATCCCGTCGGTGAACAGGCCGAGATCGGCATCGATGAACTCGACCGTGACGCCCTGATCGGTGAAGGTCACGCCGGAGCCCGCCTCGACCATATGGCTGCGGGCTTCGGCGGCAGAGCTGTAGTTGAAGCCATCGAAGCTCAGCCGATCCCAGGGCTCGATATCGATAATGACATGGTGCCCGTCCTCATCCGCGCGGAAGACGAACTGATCCGCCATCGCACCGCCCTGCAGCAGATTGTACCCCTCGCCGCCATCGAGCTGATCCTCGAAGCCGAAAGAGCGGAACCAATCGATCTGCGGCTGCGCCGTCTGGGTGATCATCTCGGGGCTTTGCGCAAATGCGGCGACCACTTTCTCGCGGGTGTAGCCCCCGCTGTCGAGCTGATCGACCCACCATGTCAGCCCCTCGCTGTCCGGCGCCCGCCCCAAGACGTTCTGATAGAGAAGCGAGACGAAACCGGCATCGTCGAGATTGCCGTAGGTCGACGTGAATTCGGGCGAATTGACGAAGCCGGAGACGACATCGAGGAACTCCATCCCGTCCGCCTGCATCTCGCTCCAATACATCATCCCGCCTAGGTTCGGCTCGCGCCCCAGCGTCGCTTGATACAAACGGAATACGTCATCGGTGAAATCCGTCTGCGCACTGGCATGGCTCAGCATGAGCGTGTCGATCTCTGTCGAATCCCGAAATTCCGGGCTTTCCGAAAATCCCAAAACAACTTCCTCCCGACTTTTCACCCCCTGATCCAGCTGGTCGAGCCAATAGGTCAGCCCCCCGACATCGGGGGCCCGATCCAGCACATTCTGGTAAAGCAGCGTCAGGAACTCCGCGTCGCTCGTCTCCGCGTAGTTCGACTGGAATTCCGGCGAGTTGATGAACCGATCCGCGACCTCCTGAAGTTCGACCGCGCCGCTCGACAGGAGGTCCGTCCAATAGTGCAGACCGTTCCCATCGGGCGCCCGGTCAAGCGTCGCCTGATAGACCCGGAACACCTGTGCCGCGAACGGATCGTAGCTGCGATCAATCCGCCCGCCATTGAGCAGATCATCCCCCGCCATGCCTTGCAGGATATCCGGCCCGTCATTGCCGACGAGCAGATCATCGCCGCCGCGCCCGTCGATCAGATCGCCCTGCGCGGTACCTTCCTTGTGGATATCGCCGACCTCGAGCGGGTTGATTGCGGAATGCCACAGATCGCGTAGCTCCGAGGTTTCGAAATCCGCGGCGCTCAGGCTTGAGCCGTCCGCGGTATTCACGATCACCCGCTCATCGCCGATCCGGATATCGGCCCCCGTCGCGGTCGGGGCGATATCCAGAGCCTCCTTGATGTAGAACCACGCCATGCTCGAGAGGTCGAGCCGATCGATGCCGGGCTCGTAATCCATGATGAAATCGGTGCGCCCGTCCGCGTCGAGCACGAACACATCCTGCCCCTCGCCGCCCCAGAGGGAATCCGCGCCGCCGCCGTCTTGCAGAATGTCGGCCCCCGCCCCGCCACGGATTTGGTCATCGCCAGCGCCACCGGAAATCTGATCGTTCTCGACGCCGCCGTTTGCGGTGTCGCCACCATCGCCAAGCTTCAGCGCCAGACCAGCGGGGCCCAACTCCACCTTGATATGGCTGATCCCCATCCCCTGATCGCTCAAGCTCGCGGGCACGTCGCCCGCCACGAAAATATCGAGCCCGGTCGCATTGGCGATCATCGCCGCCGCAGCCGGATCAGAAAGCGCGGTCTCTAGCCCGTCTGCCAGTGTCCCGATCTGGACCAGTTTGCCGCCGGGCAGCAGCGTGAGCAGGCTGACCCCATCATCGGCGCCTCCGGCCAGCACATAGACCTGATCGCCCATCGTCACGGTTTCGAGCGTCGTCATGCCGTCGAACCGCGTGCCCAGATCGTCATTGATCTGATCGGTGACCTCCATCCGACCGCCCGGACCGAGCGCCACGACAGAGATCGAGCTTGTGCCCGCCGCCCCCAGAACCGCGTAGGCCTGTCCGCCCACCTGGATCGTCTCGATCGAATTCGGGGTGTTGATGAAGAGGCCGTCGCGCGCATCGATCTGACTGGCGATTTGCAGCTGTCCCTGCGTATCGAGCGCGAGCGTGGTCAGCGAATTATCCGTCACCGAAGCCGCAAGGACATACTGCGCGCCCTCGATCTCGACCGTATCGAGCGCATGGACGTCATTCTCTGACCAGACCTCGCCCGCGATGCCCTGCGCGATCTCGGTCATCCGGCCTCCGGCACCCATCTGCCAGACATGCAGCCCGCTGCCATGCGACAGGGCCCCGACGAAAAAGCTCTGCGCGCCCGGTTGCAGCGGCGCGATCGCAAGCACCGCACCGGGCGCAACCGCCCCCGGCAGCGTGAACACATCGCTGATTCCGCCGTCATTCTGGTTCAGCCAGACCGCCTGAAACGCGCCCGACGCCGAACCGGTCACCATTAAGGCAGAGCTGCCATCGATCGAAATCTCGGTCAGCGTCCCGGCCGCATCCAGCCCTGCACTCTCGCTCAGATAAGCCAGATCGCTCGAATTCAGCCGCGCAGTCAGCGGGATCTGCGAGATACCGCCCGGCGCATTCGAAATCGAGTAGAGCGTCGGCCCCGTCTCGCCCTGCACGAGAAGCAGGTCGGTGATCGACGTCAGGAAGTTTTCCGCATCATTCGTAACAGTCGCGACCGGCGTCAATTGAGGCATGCTCACCTCCGCTTTCCATGTTCACACTGTCTGAACTGTGAGGCACGGCTGGGCATAGAGCGCGGAGGAAAAGCGGCCCAAAAAGGGTTTTCTCTCAATATTTTAATAGAATGCGACGGCTCAGAGCGCCCAGTTCAAAGCATGTTGCGTTCGTGGCAGGCAATCGCGGCGTTGAGATCGTCGAAAAACTCAAGCCGTCCACGCTCCAGCACCGCGCCGCAATCGCAAATCTCGCGCAACTGGTTCATCGAGTGGCTGACCACAACCGCCCCGGCGTCTTTCAGCCGGTCGCGAAACAGGGCTGCGCTCTTTTCGCGAAACGCGGCATCGCCGACCGCCGTGATCTCGTCGACGAGATAGGTGTCAAAGCTGATCGCCATCGACGCCGCAAACGCCAATCGCGCACGCATCCCGGAAGAATAGCTGCGCAGCGGCATCCGGAAATGCGCCCCAAGCTCGGCGGTCGTCTCAACGAAAGCCACCATCTCATCGGTATCCACCCCGTAGATACGCGCGATGAAGCGGCAATTCTGCGCGCCCGTCAGGTCGTTGTGAAACGATCCAGCGAAGCCCACCGGGAACGACACGCTGCCCCGCGTGATCACCCGCCCCCGATCGGGCCGCGCGGTGCCTGCGATCATCTGCAGCAGCGTCGACTTTCCGGCGCCGTTTCTCCCCAGCAACGCGACAGATCGGCCGCTTGGAAAGCTCGTGCAAATATCGCGCGCCACGACCTTCTCGCCACCGGGAACGCGGAAACTCTTGCTGAGATTTTGCAGCCGGATCATCGCCGTTACCGACGGTCCCGGATCGCGTAGCCCACCAGGATGCCAATCGCCCAAAGCAAAACCAGGCTGCCCGCGATCAGCGCCAGAAGCGTCTCGCGCCGCGGATATTCGGCACTTTCCGCAAGGGTCGGCGCCATGAAGGTCGCGAGAAACCGGCTTTTACGGCGCGCCTCGGCCTCCGCCGCGTCATAGCTTGCGCGCGTCGCCGCATAAGCACGCTCTGCGAATTCGCGCTCCGCCATAAGCCGCTCGTACTCGCCGACGATGCTCGCGAAGGCTTCTTCCTGGGAGCCGCCATCGATCCCGAGCTTGCGCCGCTCCGCCCCGATTCTGTCCTCGATCACCGCAAGTCGCCGCTCCGCCTGCTTCAACCGCGGGTCCGTCCCGCTGCGCACCGTGCCGCGCAGCAGATCACTCTCAATCATCACCTGCGCCTGCTGTTCGAGCAGCGACCCCAGCACCCCCGCCTGACTCTGCAAATCCATCTCCGGACTGATCAGTTGGTGGCGATTGCGAAAGGTGGTGAGCGCCGTGCGCGCCGTCGTCAGACGCACCTCGGCGCGCCGCAACTCTCCGCGCGCATGGCGAATCGCATCCTCGCGCGCGGCGTTGCTGAGCCGGTTAATCATCGCAGAGCTTTGTGCCATCAAGGTCTGCGCGATCCGCTGTGCCGCGCCCGGATCGAAAGCGCGCACCTCGATGTCGAGCAGTCCCGCGCCCGCCCCGTGCCGCACATGAACCATGCGATTCCAATAGGCGACAAGCTCCTCCAGAGTGGCGTCGCCAGGAAGTCCGAACACCGGATCGGATCGGTCGCGCGACCAGATCGCCCTCAAATCGAGCGCATCGTCGATCTGCGCAACAAGGCTAGGGCTTTGAATGAATTCATAGAGAATGTCGGTGTCGCTCGAAGACGCGCCCGACAGGCTGGACAGACCGCCGAAAAGATCGAGCGCCGGCGCCATTTCCTCCCGCTGCACCGTGAAGCCAACGCGTGAAACGAACTGATCGGCCGCCTGCGCGTAAAGATAATAGGCCGCCACCAGAACCGGCGCGATCACCAGCGCCATGAAGCTTAACGCCACAGTCTGATGCCGCCGCCGCCAGCGCGCCTTGCGTGCGGGGGCGCATATGCGCTCGGCACCGGCCGGAGCGGCACTGGCACTTCGCGCAGTCCGGCCCCCTTCGCGAGGACGGGCGTGGCCTGCGCAGGCTCGTTAACCGCGTGTTTCACAATTGGCTCCACTATCGGTCGCGTCAGGGTCCAGCGAACACGATCCGAATTGAAAACCGGTAAACGAGGCTCGAAATGTTCTCCTCCCGCGCGGCGCGCGTCCCTGCCCGGTCCTTCCCGGCGCTCCGTGCCATCGGCGCGCTCATTCTGCGCGAGATGTCGGCAAGCTACGGTCGCTCACCGGGGGGCTATCTTTGGGCGTTGCTCGAGCCGATCGGCGGCGTCGCCCTGTTGACGCTGTTCTTTTCGCTGACCTTTCACGCGCCGCCGCTCGGGGCCAGTTTCGCCCTTTTCTACGCGACGGGCTTGCTGCCTTTCATGTTGTTTTCAGACGTTCAGTCGAAGGTCGCCAACGCACTCACCTATTCGCGCGCGCTCCTCGCTTATCCGACTGTGAGCTTTGTCGATGCGCTCATCGCACGGCTCGCCCTGAATGTGCTGACGAAACTTGTTGTTTCCTACCTCGTCCTTCACGGATGCCTCCTGATATTCGACACCCGCGCGAGCCCAGATCCGCTGCGTATCTTCGAAGCAGCAGGTCTCGCCGTATTACTGTCCTTCGGGATCGGCACCCTTAACTGCTACCTCTTTCTGCGCGCGCCGGTCTGGCAGCAGATATGGTCGATCCTGATGCGTCCTATGTTCCTGATTTCCGGAGTCTTTTTTCTCACCGACCAGTTGCCGCGCTGGGCCGCGGACACCCTATGGTTTAACCCGCTGGTCCATGTGATCGGCTATCTGCGACGCGGCTTTTTCCCGACCTATCAGCCCGACTATCTCTCTGCGTTCTACGTCATCGGCGTGTCGCTCGTGGCCCTCGCCCTTGGCCTTTTGGCCCTCAGGACGAGCTACCGGGATCTCCTCGCAAGGTGAACGATCTGGGCCGCGGCGTTTGATCTCGCGGCGCTCCAAGGAGCGCGGTCCGCCACCGATGAGAACGGTCCGCGCGCAAAAGGACACCGAGCCGCTCCGCGATAAACGCGTCGAGTGCACCGAGCTCGGCCCCCTCGGGCAACGGTTTTGAAAGGAGCCGCCCTGCAAACGCGCGCAATTCATTTCGATCATCGAGCGGCGCCGGGCCGCGTTCGATTTCAGGATGATACGGATATGGCGTCGTCCATAGCGGGTCGTCGAATATTTCCTCCGCTTGTACGGCGGGTAGGACGCGCTCGAGCTCTCGACGATGGCCCTGTGCAAGCCGCTGCAGAGGCTTGACGTGATGTGGCGCGATCGCCCACGCGCGACGCAGCGCGGGTCCGTTCGCCATTTGCCGTTGCAATACGAACTCGATCTCTGCGCGATGGCTATCCCGCCGAAAACGGCGATTGCGCAGCAAAAAACCAAACTGTGCTGCGCTGCCCGTGCTGTGGCACGGTCCGATTGCGTTGCCCGGCGTTCCCAGCAAAGCGTCGGCGAAGGTGACCACATCCTGCTTTGCCGGCGCGACCTGCAGTCCCACGTTGGGAATGCGCGCCCAGGCTGCGAGATCTCCGCCAAAGCTGAACGGGACATGGCGGGACGAAATCCAATCGTCGAAGCGGGGCCGGCACCAGACACCCCATTGCCAGAATGCTGCGTTCATCCACGTCAGGGGAGGACGTAGAAAGGCCAGCACGGTCACGGGCGGATGGCCAAGGTCAGAAAGCAGCCGCGTGAAAAAATCGGGCCGGCGAATCCAGCCCTCATTCGAGAAGAACGGGATGTAGCCACGCCGCCGCGCGCGTGCGATCTCGCGCAAGACGAAATCGCCGAGAGATTTTGCCGCGACCTCCCGACCGGGATCGGGCATCGAGACATAGCCATAGGGAGATAGCGCTGCGGCGCGGCGCACGGCCCTGCCACGCAGCGGCATGAATTTGCCGCCCACTCGCACCGCGCCGATATAGCGCACATGCAAACCGGCGCGCGATGGCCGGTCCGGTTCCGCGCTCCATGCGGCTTGAAGAGCCGAACTGCCGCATTTCGGAGCGCCTATATGGAAGATCGCATGACTGTCCTCGAAGGTCATGCCACCCACCTCTGCGTGGCGGGCGGCCCAAAGAGGCGATCGAGGTCTATATCCGATGGCCAGCGTGGCACTGGCAAGACGCCCCCTTTTGCGCCTGCGGCTCTGACCGCTTCAGCTTGAGCACCAAGGTCGAAGCAGTACACGGGCAGGCCGGTGGTGAGCGCCTCATGCGTGGTGAAGGAAAAGGTTTCCGGCCAGAGCGATGGGATCAGCCATCGGTCAATTCCGTACCGCGCGATCAGCATCTGCAAATCTGGGGGCTCAAACGGGCCGTGGACGTGGTTCGGCGTGCCCAAATGAAACCGCGGATCGAGGCTTCCCAGCAGGACCAGCCGCGCGCGGCCGTCCGCCGCGAAGGTCTCACCCAAGGCCTCGACAACCGCTGCGCCTTTGTGGACGCCGATATGACCAAGCACGCCAAGAACAGAGCCTGCGGCGCGGGCGCCTGCCTGGGGCCGTGGAGGCGGCCGGATGAAAATCGCAGGCCGGGCCACATCATGCGGTTTGCAGTCGAGTTTCTGCGCGACGTCCGGGTGGGCCGAGGCCACAATTTCTGCGGAGCTGCGGGAGAAGACTTGCAGTCGCGTTGCGCTGGTCAGTGCCGCGCCCCAAGCACTTTCCCAATCCGAGAGATCGTCGGTTGAAGAGCGCTGAGGCTGCTTCCGAGACTTGGCCCGAGGGCCGATATATTCGGGGATCTCGCGCAAGCTGTTTGGCGCACGCAGGAGCGTGTAGGCCTCGCTCAGGGGCAAGTAGTCGTGAAACAGGATATCGAGCTGCTGCGTCGCGGATAGTTCCGTAAGCAGCGCGGGTATCTCGAGCGGGTCCGGGTGGCCAACGCCGCAGGAATAGATGACGTGGCGATCCGGCAGAAGCTGCAGCAGCGAGAGGATCACCACACGATCCATTGTCTCGATCGTGCTTAGACCGAGCGGGTCGTGAAGCTCAATGGACCAGCGCACGGAACCACCGACGCGAAGAACGACGCCCCGTCGCCCGGCGCGAAGCTCCGAGGCGATTTCTTTGCGTAGCCACATCTCCGCACCGCCGCCGAGGGAATGTCCGAGCCAGATCTTGATCGGCTCGGTTTGCAGCGCGCTCGCTCGGGCCAGGGCGAGCGCGAAACGCGGGGCCGCGAGCGGATCGCTGGCAAGGAAACAATCGACGGCGCGCGGATAGTTTGGATAGCGCCTCTCTACCTTCGCCTGATTGCGGTCCAAGAGCTTTCGTCGCGCCGCCGCGCCGAAGGAGGCGCTACCGCGATGCTCCACGAAGAGCGAGCCGATCCCGATATGCCGCCCCCCGAGCCGCCTTACCTTCTGACACCAATCCGTCTCTTCCCCGTAGCCGCGTCCGAAGGCAGGGTCGAATTGCGGGAGCTTGGCGAGAAAGCGCGGTGCGAGCGCCATACAAAAGCCGATGCCGGTCGGCAGGTCGGCGCACGCCTGCACCGGGTTCATGCGCGCCGCGACGGCGTCGATCTGATCGACGGCCCCGGGCGGCAGATCGCTCCGCGCTCCGGCTTTCGGCACGGACAATATCTGCGCGTCATTCGACATCGGCGTAACGCTTGCGATCTGCGGATCGGAAAGTGGAGCCACAAGCCGTGACGCCCAGCCCGCAGGCACGAGGGCATCGGAATTCAGCAAAACCACCGGGCGCTCCGAAAAGCGCCTGCGCGCCACCTCGAACCCGCGATTGACCGACGCGACGAAGCCGAGATTTGTGTCATTTTCTAGAAGCGTCACGTTCGCCCGGCCATCACACCAATCGCGCAGAAACGGCCGCATCTCGGGATCGGTCGAGCGATCCTCGATCACGATCAGATGCCAGTCGAGATCGGTGTGCTGCACGGCGCGGGCGAGCGCCTCGCGCAGCAGCGCCCGCGCATTGAACACGGGCACCACGATCACGATCCCGGGGAACGTGGACGGCTCGGTCGGCGACGAGCCGCGGAGAAGGTCAGGCGGCAGGGTCGCACCCCGCGACTGCCCCACGAGACCGAGCGCAGATTTCACACGAATCCCCGCGGCACTGTCGTCGTGGTGTCGCCAGCGCCAGATATCGCGAGCATGACGGGCGATTCGCCACAGGAACACCGGGGCAAGACGCAACTGCCCCCATGCGAGGCGAGCCCTGCCGATCGGCGGCAAAACCCAGCTTTCCTCACCTTGCCCATCGGCATCCGTATCAGGAATTACCAGTTCCACCTTGCCGCGCCAGAAAGGCACGTCGAAGGCAAACTTCGCTGGCCCCGATGGATCAGGCTCGAGCGCGCAGCGCTGCGCCACGCCCCCCAAGCGTAAAATCACCTCGCGCGCATCGATTCGCCCTTCCAGACGAAGACGGTTGCCGCGGAAATCGTAGCGCGTGACTTGCACCCGCCGAGCCGCCGCGCGCGGCCCCAGATCCGGCACCCTCCGCGAAATCCGGAGATTCGCATCCACATATCGCTGAAAGACCCGGAAAATTCTGCCAAGCACGACGGTTCCTCGCGACAGCGCCCAAAACCGGCGTCAAACGACGCCACTTCGGGAACGTTACGCGAACGAACGTAAATTTTCAGGAAACGGCTGGCAGGGGCAGAGGGACTCGAACCCGCGACCCTCGGTTTTGGAGACCGATGCTCTACCAACTGAGCTATACCCCTAGGCCGTGGCGTGGGTGCTAAAGTCTCACGCGACCGAAATCAAGTGCCTTTCCACCTATCTTTCGCATTTCCCCGCCGAAGAAATCGCCGTGGAACGCATGCCGGGCGCAGATCGTTTTTCTCCCGAACCTGCGCAAGCTGCGCCTCAAGGAAAGGAAAGCAAATGCCCAAGATTTCCGAAGCCCGCATTCTGATCATGGCCACCAACGGTTTCGAGCAAGCCGAGTTGACCGTTCCGCGCGACAAGCTGACCGAGGCCGGCGCGCAAATCGACCTTGCCTCGCTCGATGGCGACGACATTCGCGGCTGGGACGAGACCGACTGGGGCGAGACCGTTTCGGTGCAGTGCAAGATCTCCGACGTCGTCGCCTCCAACTACGATGCGATCGTTCTGCCCGGCGGTCAGATCAACCCCGACCTTCTTCGCGTCGAGAAAAGCGCGCTGGACCTGCTGCGCAGCTTCTACGACCAAGGCAAAGTGGTCGCCGCGATCTGCCACGCGCCGTGGCTCCTGATCGAGACCGGCATCGCCAAGGGGCGCAAGATGACCTCGTATCATTCGGTGCGCACCGATGTCGAAAACGCCGGTGGCGAATGGGTGAACGAATCCGTGGTGTCCGACAACGGCGTCGTCACCTCGCGCAACCCGAAGGATCTGGACGATTTCGTCGCGAAGATCATCGAAGAGGTTCAGGAGGGCCGCCACATGCGCGAGGCCGCCTGATCGCGCGAACTACCGCTTCCCGCGCTTCGAATAGAGGCGCAGGAGGCCCATCACCATCAACGGAGCCGCGACGATCAGAACGCAGGCGATCACAAGATAAGTGAACGCGTTGTCGGAGTTCAGCCCCGGCATCCCGCCAATGTTGACCCCGAACAGGCCGGTAAGAAACCCGAGCGGCAGGAAGATCGTCGACACGACCGACAGCACGAAGGTATTGCGGTTGACCCGATCCGAGAGTTGGCTCGACAGTTCTTCGCGAAGCACCTGCGC
This sequence comes from Thioclava sp. ES.031, assembly GCF_002563775.1. Lineage (NCBI taxonomy): Bacteria > Pseudomonadati > Pseudomonadota > Alphaproteobacteria > Rhodobacterales > Paracoccaceae > Thioclava > Thioclava sp. ES.031. Next base: position 3,657,606 of record NZ_PDJO01000001.1, read on the forward strand.
CTGATCGCGCAGCTCGTCCATATCTTCTGAAATCCGCGTCATTTTCAGCGCTTCTTCCTCGATCTCGCGCCGCGTGACCTCGTCGATGATCGGGCTCGCCGCCTGTGTCAGACGGATCAACGCCTCGCGTTGCGGCGCGAGGTAACGCCGCGCCGCGATCACCTGCAGCCGCAAATCCAGAACGTCGCGGCGCATGTGATCGGCCTGCCCGCCATAGACCTGATCTTCCAACGCCTCGGCGCGCTCGTCCAACTCGGTCTGGAACACCCCGATATTGCCGACGATATCCTCGGTCAGTCGCACGAGGAAGGTTCCCGCATCGCTGGGCCCCTTGCCGTCGCGGATCGCCGCGTTCATTCCTTCGATCGCGCGCACCCGCTTGCGCGAAATCGTGAGGATACGCTGCCGGTCGAGATACATCCGCAGCGAGACCATATCCTCGGGGTCTTCGCCCTCGTTGAAGTTGATCGCGCGCAGGATCACCAGAAGCCCCTCGCCGATCTGGCTCATCCGCGGGCGCGTGTCGACATCGAGCAAGGCCTCCACCGCCTGCGGGTCGAGGTAATCCAGCTCCTCGCGAATCCAGCGCTGTGCCTGCGGATGCGTTCCGTCGAGATGCGCCCAGGCGAGCCGCTCGTCCCGCAACGCCTCGACGATGTCGGCGGGCCCGTCGGGATCGGGCGCACCCGTCAGGATATGCGAGAAGAGGATCGGGCTGTTGGTCATCCGGGCTCCGGGAGAATTCGTCGCGTTGCCCAGAGCCTAGCGTCGTTGCGCGCAGCGGCAAGCCTCTCGCTCAAGGCGCGTATTCGGCCAGCGCCGCCACATCCCCCGCTTCCAGCGCGGGCAACGCCCTCTGGATCGCCTCCACCGGCCAGTCCCACCACGCCAGATCGAGCAATCGTGAAATCTCATCGGGGCTGAACCGGGACCGCACCACGCGCGCCGGATTACCCGCGACGATTGCAAAGGGCGGCACGTCCTGCGTGACCACCGAGCCAGCCGCCACGATCGCCCCCGCCCCGATGCGCACACCGGGCATCACCATCGCATTGAAGCCGAGCCAGACATCCGGCCCGATCACCGTATCGCCGATCGCGGCATTCTCCTCGAGATATTTCCCCGCCGTCTCCATGTCGAAGATCCGGAACGGATAGGTCGTGATCCCGCCCATCGGGTGATTGGCCGAGGCGGTGATGAAGCGCACCCCATGCGCGATCTGCGCGAAGGGCCCGATCACCAGCCGCTCGGGGCAGCCGGGATAGAGGTAGGGCGCAAGCTCCGCCGCCGCGTCCGCCACGGGGGCAAGCGGGCTGTAATAGGCATAGCGCCCGACCTCGATATTGGGATGGTCGATCACCGCCTGCAGGAACACGGTCGGTTCATGCGGCGTGCCATCGGGCAGAAGAACGGGATTGCGGGTATCGGGCGCAGGAAAGCGCCGCGGCAGCGGATGGGCAGACATGGAGAGACCTCTCTCGATCAGGGTTTCAGGGAAACGGGATCAGAAAAGGGTCTTGTCCATCGGAGCCTCCATCGTGCGTCCCATCAGTCTAGCGCATGCGACGGGGCCGCGCCAGCCGCCTGCTCACAGCTTGCGCGCAAGCCAGCCCTTCACCGCCTCCGCGATCTGCTCCGCCGCCTCGGGGTCGAGGTGGAAATGGTGGTCGCCCGCGATCTCGATGCTCTCGTAATCGGCGATCAGCTCGGCCCCCCATCGCGCCAGCTCCGCCGTGCCCTCGCGCTGCGCCCGGATCCCGTCCCCGGCCCAGATGTTGAGGACCGGCGCGCGGATCGCCCGCAGCACCGCCTCCACATCGTCGCGGTCAAGCTTCACCGCAGAGCTCGCGAACAACCGCCGGTCGCCGCGCAGATGCCAGCCCTCCGGGCCTTCTTCCAGCGCACGGTCCGCCAGCGCCTCGGCCACCGCGCGCGCATTGCGCTGCTCCGCGCGGCGCGCAATATAGTCCTCACGCGTCGGAAAACGGCGCGGAGGCCGCGCCGCCTGCGTTGGCACCTCGGTCAGATAGGCGCGCAGCGTTGTGACGAAATCCCGCGCCACCGGCTCGGGGGCCAGCGAATCGAGCGCGATGATCCCGCGCACCCGCTCCGGGATCGCCGCCGCCAGCAGCGCCGAGATATTGGCGCCGCGCGAATGGCCCAGAAGCACGCACTCCTCCCAGCCCAGAGCCTCGAGCACCCGCAGGATCTGCGGCAGGTCGTCCCAGATATTATAGCTCGCATGGGCCGCACGATGCCCGCTCAGGCCCTGCCCGCTCAGGTCGAGCGCGACGACGTGGCAGCCCTTAAGCCGCGGCGCGAGTTCGGCAAAGCTGTCCGCATGATCCATCCAGCCATGAAGCGCCAAGACCGGAAGACCGTCCTCGGCCCCCCAGGCGCGCCCGGCGATCCGCAGCCCGTCCACGTCCCAATGGCACTCGCGTGCCGCAGTTGCCTCTGCCATGTCACGCATCCTCCCTCATGGTCCGCCCGCAGAAGACCTAGCGCGACACGCCCGCGATTACGACCACCCGCGCAAACCCCTCACGCAAAGCAAAAGGGCCGCCCAACCGGGCGGCCCTTCGCAAATCGCTATGATCCGAGGATCACTCGATGATTTTCGACACGACGCCGGCACCGACGGTGCGGCCACCTTCGCGGATTGCGAAGCGCAGACCGTCTTCCATCGCGATCGGGGCGATCAGTTCGACTTCGAACTTCAGGTTGTCGCCCGGCATGACCATCTCGGTGCCCTCGGGAAGGGTCACGGTGCCGGTCACGTCCGTCGTGCGGAAGTAGAACTGCGGACGGTAGTTCGCGAAGAACGGGGTGTGACGGCCACCTTCCTCTTTGGTGAGGATGTAGGCTTCAGCTTCGAACTTGGTGTGCGGCTTAACCGAACCCGGCTTACACAGAACCTGACCACGCTCGACGCCGTCACGGTCCACACCGCGCAGCAGCGCGCCGATGTTGTCGCCAGCTTCACCACGGTCCAGCAGCTTGCGGAACATCTCGACGCCCGTGCAGGTCGTCTTCGAGGTGTCGCGGATACCCACGATTTCCAGTTCGTCGCCGACGTTGATCACGCCACGCTCGACGCGGCCGGTCACAACCGTACCACGGCCCGAGATCGAGAACACGTCTTCGATCGGCATCAGGAAGGGCTGGTCCACGGCGCGCTCCGGCGTCGGGATGTAGCTGTCGACAGCTTCCATCAGCGCGCGGATCGAGTTCTCGCCGATTTCCGGATCACGGCCTTCCATCGCGGCCAGAGCCGAACCCTTGATGATCGGGATATCGTCGCCGGGGAAGTCGTAGGACGACAGAAGTTCGCGAACTTCCATTTCCACGAGCTCGAGCAGCTCTTCGTCGTCGACCTGGTCAACCTTGTTCAGGTACACGACCATCGCCGGGATGCCGACCTGACGGCCGAGCAGGATGTGCTCGCGGGTCTGCGGCATCGGGCCGTCAGCTGCGTTCACAACCAGGATCGCGCCGTCCATCTGCGCTGCACCCGTGATCATGTTCTTCACGTAGTCGGCGTGGCCGGGGCAGTCGACGTGCGCGTAGTGGCGCGTCTCGGTCTCGTATTCCACGTGCGCGGTCGAGATCGTGATGCCGCGGGCCTTCTCTTCCGGCGCGCCGTCGATCTGGTCATACGCGCGGAAATCACCGAAATACTTCGTGATCGCAGCCGTCAGCGTCGTCTTGCCGTGGTCAACGTGGCCAATCGTGCCGATGTTGACGTGCGGTTTGTTACGTTCAAACTTTTCCTTTGCCATCTCGCGGGGCGCCTCTGGTTAGGGGGCCGCTAGCAGCGAGCCCGAGTCAATATCGCGCGCTACCTATTGCGCTGGCGGGGAAAAATCAAGCCCGGAATGCAGGGTTTCCCCTGTCTGTGTTCGCGGTTTCCCTTGGGCAGCGACCGGCGCCGCACTACCATCTGCTCATGGATTACGCTGCGACAGACGACACTCACCGCCTTCCGGCCCGTGCGCCCCTTGCCGAGCATCCGCTGGGCATCTTCGCGAGCTTCCGCGCCGCGCGGCGCAACCTGTTGGAAATCATACCGGAACTGGCGACCCATGCGCCGATCATCTCGGGCAATACCGGGGCGCGCTGGCATATGGTGATGGACCCCGACAGCCTGCGCCACATCCTCAAGACGCGCGTCGATGATTATCCAAAATCGGTGGTGACCAAGCTCATCCTCGGCCCTGCCGTAGGGGAAGGGCTGTTCGTCGCCGAAGGGGCCGAATGGCGCTGGCAGCGCCGCGCCGCCTCCCCGGTCTTCGCCGCGCGCAACATGGAGGCGCTCGCCCCCGTCATGGGCGCCGCAGCGGAGGCCTCTGCCGCACGCATCAGCACCGCCGCCGATACCGGCCGCGCGGTGGACCTGCATCAGGAAATGGTGGCCGCGACCTTCGAGGTAATCTCGGACGTGACCTTCTCGGGCGACGAGGGCTTCGACCGTGCCGCGATCCACCGGGCGATCGACGCCTATATCTCGCAGACGGCGAAGGTCTCGCTTCTGGATCTCTTCGCCCTGCCCGCCTGGGTGCCGCGCCCGCATCGGGTGATCTCCTCGGGCGTCGTGCGCGACCTCAAGCGCCATGCGGACCGCGCGATCGAGGCCCGGCGCGCGGGCGAGGCGAAGGCGGTGCCCGACCTTCTGGACCTGCTCGACGGCGCGCAGGACCCCGAAACCGGCCGCGAGATGAGCCCGGCCGAGCTGCGCGACAACCTGCTGACCTTCATCGTCGCAGGGCATGAGACGACCGCGCTGACGCTCGCCTGGGCGCTCTATCTCTGCGCCTTCGATCCGCAGGTGCAGGAGGCCGCCCGTAGCGAGGCGCAGGCCGCGCTCGGTGCGCATGCGGCGACCGTCGATGACCTGCCAAAGATGCCCCTCGTCGCGCAGATCGTGAACGAAAGCCTGCGCCTCTACCCGCCTGCGGGCTTCCTGTCGCGCACGGCGCGCAAACCCGACACGCTTCTGGGGCGCGAGGTGCGCGCAGGCGACACGGTGATGCTGCCGATCTACGCGCTACATCGCCACCACGCGCTGTGGGACGACCCGCATGCCTTCCGCCCGGATCGCTTCGCCGATCCAACGCATGACCGCTTCGCCTTCCTGCCCTTCGGGGCCGGGCCGCGGATCTGCATCGGCGCAGGCTTCGCGATGCAGGAGGCGCAGATCATCCTCGCCACGCTCCTCGCCCGGTTCCGCTTCACCGCCGTGCCGGGGCGCGAGCCTGTGCCGGAGATGATCCTGACCACACGCCCGAAGGGGGGCATCTGGCTGACGGTAGAGCGCGCGTGACGGGCGCGAGCAAACACGCGCCCTTCGTCTTGGCGAAAATATCCCGGGGGTGAATTGCCCGGCAGGGCAAGAGGGGGCAGCGCCCCCTGGCGGATCGCCCGGGCCAGCCCGGACGATCCCTCAGGCAAAGCCTCAGGTGAACCTGTTGTCCCGCGGGAAGCCACGCGGCGCCATGCGGCCCGCCGAGGCCCGCTTGCCGGTCCATTCGGTGAGATCGGTCTCGGTCCGGGTGCGGCCCGCCGGGTCCTTCCAGCTCAGACCATCGGCCAAGGTGAAGGTCTTCGCGTCGCTCAGGCCACCGTCCTTGTATTTCTGCAGCCGGACGCCCTTGCCGCGCGCCATCTCGGGCAGTTCCTCCAGCGGGAAGACCAGCAACTTGCGGTTCTGACCGACGCAGGCGACCGTATCGCCATCGATCTTCGAACAGACGGTGGTTTTCGCCGCGCCCTTCATGTTCAGAACCTGCTTGCCCGATTTGGTCTGCGCCACGAGCTCCTCGCCCGGACAGACGAACCCGTCGCCATCCGAGGAGGCCAGCAGGTATTTCTCGCCCGCCTTCGGCAGCAGCAGATGCGTCACCTCCGCCTCGTTGGGCAGGTCGACCATCAGCCGCAGCGGCTCGCCCATGCCGCGCCCGCCGGGCAGATTCGCCCCCAGCACGGTATAGGCACGTCCGTTCGAGCCCATCGCGACGATACGGTCCGTGGTCTCGGCATGCATGGCGAACATCGGCCCGTCGCCATCCTTGAACTTCACCTCGGCATCGAGCGCGTTATGGCCCTTCATCGCCCGGATCCAGCCCATCTTCGACAGGATCACGGTAATCGGCTCGCGCTCGATCATTGCCTCGATCGGCACTTCCTCGACCTCACCCGCCTCGGCGAAGCCGGTGCGCCGTGCGCCGCCCTCTGCATTGCGGCCGAATTTCTTGTCGATGTCTTTCAGCTCACCGCCGATCGTCTTCCATTGCAGCTTTTCGGAGGCGAGCAGGTCTTCGAGCCCCGAGCGCTCTTCGATCAGCGCATCGCGCTCGCGCTTGAGCTCCATCTCCTCGAGCTTGCGCAAGCTGCGCAGGCGCATGTTGAGGATCGCTTCGGCCTGCACGTCGGACAGCTCGAACTCGGCCATCAGCATCGCCTTGGGCTCGTCCTCGTAGCGGATGATCTCGATCACCCGGTCGAGGTTCAGGAAGGCGATGATATAGCCTTCGAGCACTTCCAGACGCGCGTCGATCTTGTCCATCCGGTGCTGCGAACGGCGCAGCAGCACCTCGCGCCGGTGATCGAGGAAGGCGCGCAGCACCTCCTTGAGCGAGCAGACCTTCGGCACCCGCCCGTCGATCAGCACGTTCATGTTGAGCGAGAACCGGACCTCCAGATCGGAGTTCTTGAACAGCATCCCCATCAGCATCTCGGGCTCGACGGTGCGCGATTTCGGCTCCAGCACGATGCGGATATCGTCGGCGCTCTCGTCGCGCACATCGGCCAGCGCGGGTACTTTGCGGGTCTGGATGACCTCGGCCAGACGCTCGATCAGCTTGGATTTCTGCACCTGATAGGGGATCTCGGTGACGACGATCTGCCATTGACCGCGACCCAGCTCCTCTTTCTCCCAACGCGCCCTCAGGCGGAACGCGCCGCGGCCCGTGCGATAGGCGTCGCGGACATTCTCGGGCGGTTCGACCAGCACGCCGCCGGTCGGGAAATCGGGGCCGGGGATATGCTCGACCAGCTCGTCATCGGTGATGCCGGGGCGCTTGATCATCTCCAAAAGCGCCTCGACCAGCTCGCCGAGATTGTGCGGCGGGATGTTCGTGGCCATGCCGACCGCGATGCCGCTTGCGCCATTGGCCAGGAGATTCGGGAAGGCGGCGGGCAGCACGACCGGCTCGGTCAGCGTGCCGTCGTAGTTCGGGCGGTAATCGACCGCGTCCTCGGCCAGACCTTGCAAAAGCGCCTCGGACGGGGAAGCCAGACGCGCCTCGGTGTAACGCGAGGCTGCCGGGTTATCGCCGTCGATATTGCCGAAATTGCCCTGCCCGTCGACGAGCTTGTAGCGCATCGCGAAATCCTGCGCGAGACGCGCCATCGCGTCGTAGATCGCGGCATCGCCATGGGGGTGGTAGTTCCCCATAACGTCGCCCGAGATTTTCGCGGATTTCCGGAAGCCGCCGGTGGGCGACAGCTTCAGCTCGCGCATCGCGAACAGGATGCGCCGATGCACCGGCTTCAACCCGTCGCGCGCATCGGGCAGCGCCCGGTGCATGATCGTCGAGAGCGCATAGGTCAGATAGCGCTCGCCGATCGCACGGCTCAGCGGTTCGGAACTGGTGGAGAGGGGATTTTCTTCGTCACTGCTCATGCGGATTTACTAAAGCCGCGCCCGATCCCGGTCCAGCGGGAAAAGCAGGAATAGGAATTTCCACGGAACTTTTCCCCCGTCGGCGGAATTTCACCGACGTAGAGCAGAGAGAATCGTGTTAACATTTTTCACGCTTCCCCAGCTGCCAAGTCGGAATCAGGGGGTTGATCATGGGTAAGTTGTTGCTGACCACTTTGGCGGGTATTTACGCCGTTATGGCCATCGCCGGACGCGACGTTCCCGGGAACGTCGAACAGGCCTCTGCGGCCACGTCGAATGACACCGTACAGGTCTCACGGGCCGCGAATGACAATCAAGAGCTTTCGGCCAGCGAGGCCCCTCAAATTGTCGCGAAGGCTGCTGCATCGCAGACCAACACGCCGAAAGTCGAGAAAGCTTCGTTGATCACGCGCATCACGCCGAACACGCGGATGCCGGGCCCCGAGCTAAAACCGTCGCCGGAATATCGCGACACCTCGGCGCCGAAAGTCGAGGGCGGCACGCTCTGGAGCGTGACGGCCAATGCGCTCAACGTGCGCTCGGGCCCCTCGACCAGCAACGCCGCGATCGACCGCGTCCGCAAAGGCGATGAAGTGCTCGTCGTGGCCGAGAGTAGCGGTTGGGCGCATGTGAAGATCGAGGGCGACGGCACCGAAGGCTGGGTCTCCAAGAAATACCTGCGCCCGGCAAATTGACCTAAACCGGCCCGCGAGCCGCTAAAATCTTGCCTTTTCAAATAGCTCGAAATACCCCCGTCGGAGGCAAACCTCCGGCGGGTTTTTCTTTGCACCGCCGAACCACTGGGAAGGCGCGCGCATGGCCAAGACGATCCTGATCACCGGATGCTCCTCGGGCATCGGCTACGACGCGGCCCACGGGCTGAAAGCCGCGGGCTGGAAAGTCTTCGCCACCTGCCGCCGTGAAGAGGATTGCGAGCGCCTGCGCTCCGAAGGGCTTATCTCCTTCCAGCTCGACGTGGCCGATCCCGAAAGCATCGAGGCCGGCTTCAACGAGGCGCTGGCGCGCGGGCGCGGCCGGCTCGACGCGCTCTACAACAACGCCGCCTTCGCCTGCCCCGGCGCGGCCGAGGACATTCCGCCCGGCGCGCTGCGCGAGATCTTCGAGACCAACCTCTTCGGCCTGCACGACCTGACGACCCGCGCGATCAAGGTGATGCGCGCGCAGGGCGACAATGGCGAGGGGCGCATCCTGCAATGTTCCTCGGTGCTGGGCTTCGTCGGCCTGAAATGGCGCGCGGCCTATGCCTCGACGAAATTCGCGCTGGAAGGGCTGACCGATGTGATGCGGCTCGAAATGGCCGACACGAATATCAAGATCGTGCTGATCCAGCCCGGCCCGATCACCTCGAAAATCCGGGTCAATTCGATCCCGCCTTTCGAGAAATGGGTGGATTGGGAGAATTCCGCCCGCCGCGCGCAATACGAGGGCAGCCTGCTCAAGCGCCTCTACCAAAGCCGCGGCAAGCCCGACACGTTCGAACTGCCGCCCTCCGAGGTGACCAAGACGATCCTCAAGGCGCTCGACGCCCCGAACCCGAAGCCGCGCTACAAGATCACCACGCCGACCAAGGCAATCAGCGTCGTGCGCCGCTTCCTGCCCGACCGGATGCTCGACTGGGTGCTGGACAAGGGCTGAAAATCCTTTCGCATTTTCGTGATCTCCAGCTATGTCTTGAGCCCAGAGGGAGAGAGACTACATGCGCAACGACCCGTTATTTTATGTCGTCGCTCTGGCGAGTTTGGCGGTTCTGGTGATCTTGATGATCGGCATCGCGGGCTTCGGACGCGGGGGCGATTTCAACAAGAAACATGCCAACAAGCTGATGCGGTTGCGCATTGCCGCCCAGGCGGTCGCGATCGCGCTGATCCTGTTGTTCGTTTATCTTAGAAGGGGTGGCTGATGGTCGTTCTCAATCGCATCTACACGCGCACCGGCGATGCCGGGGAAACCGCGCTCTCGAACGGGGTGCGTGTCGCCAAACATTCCGCACGCGTGACCGCCTATGGCACCGTGGACGAGCTGAATGCGACCGTCGGCATTGCGCGCCTGCATGCGGATGAGGCGCTGCAAAAGCAGCTCTCCGTGATCCAGAACGACCTGTTCGATCTGGGCGCCGATCTGGCGCGGCCCGATATGGAGCATGACGGCGAGGCGGGCTACCCGGTCCTGCGCATGGTCGAGTCCCAGGTGACCCGGCTCGAGACCGAGATCGACGCGATGAACAAGAAGCTGGAGCCGCTGCGCAGCTTCATCCTGCCGGGCGGCACGCCGCTCGCCGCACACCTGCATATGTCGCGCACCGTGGCACGCCGCGCCGAGCGTGAAGCCGTGTCGCTGGCCGCGATCGAAGGCGTCAACGAATGGGCGGTGAAATATCTCAACCGCCTGTCCGACTGGTTCTTCGTCGCAGCCCGGATCGCGAATGACGACGGCAAGGACGATGTACTCTGGGTTCCAGGAGGAAGCCGCTAAGCGCGGTCAAAGGAAGCTCTGCGGATCGATATCGACCGCGAGCCGCGCATTGGTCGGCAGCTTCAGCCCCTTGAGCCAAGCCTTGAGCGCGCCCTGCAGCGGCGCGCTTTTTTCTGCCTTCACCAAGAGCCGCACCCGATGCCGTCCGCGCACCCGTGCGATCGGCGCAGGCGCGGGCCCGAACACCTGTGCCCCGATCCGGCGCAGCGCGGCATCGTTGCGCGCGAGGTGGTTGCCCACCTCGAACAGCGGCTGCAAATCCGGCCCCGACAGGATGATCCCGGCCATCCGCCCGTAAGGCGGCACGCCCTGCGCCTGCCGCGCGGCGGCTTCCTGCGCCCAGAACGCCTCCTCGTCGCCGCCCAGAATCGCGCGGATCACCGGATGCTCAGGCTGATAGGTTTGCAACAGCGCCGCGCCCTTCTCCTCGGCCCGGCCCGCCCGGCCCGCCACCTGCCGCATCAGCTGGAACGTCTTCTCCGCCGCGCGCAGGTCCGAGCCCTGCAGGCCCAGATCGGCATCGATCCCCCCCACCAAGGTCAGCCGCGGGAAGTTGTGCCCTTTCGCCACGATCTGCGTGCCGATGATGATATCCGCCTCGCCCTGCGCGATCTCCGCGATCTTCTCCTTCAGCGCACGGGCCGAGCCGAACAGGTCCGAAGACAGCACCGCCAGACGCGCCTCGGGGAAGCGCTCGGCGACCTCCTCGGCCAGACGCTCCACCCCCGGCCCGACCGGCGCCAGCTTGCCCTCCACCTCGCAGCTTGGACATTTCAACGGGATCGGTTTCGTCTCACCGCATTGATGGCAGACGAGCCGCTTGAGGAACCGGTGCTCCACCATCCGCGCATCGCAATGATCGCAGCCGATCTGATGCCCGCAAGCGCGGCAGATCGTGACCGGCGCATAGCCGCGACGGTTGAGAAACAGCATCGCCTGCTGCCCCTCGGCCACACGCGCCAGAACCTCCTTCACCAAAGTCGGCCCGATCCAATGCGCGCTCTCGATCGCCTCGTCGCGCATGTCGATCGTGCCCATCTCGGGCAGTTCCGCCGTGCCGAACCGCGCCCCCAGATCGAGCCGCTGATATTTCCCGGCCTCCGCGTTCGCCCATGTCTCGAGGCTGGGCGTAGCCGAGGCCAGCACCACCTGCGCCGAACAGCCCGAGGCGCGCAGCACCGCCATGTCGCGGGCGTTATAGAGAACGCCCTCCTCCTGCTTGTAGGAGCTGTCATGCTCCTCATCGACGACGATCAGCCCCAGATCGCGAAACGGCAGGAACAGCGCCGAGCGCGCGCCGACGACAAGCTGCACCTCGCCCGCGCCGCAAGCCTTCCACAGCCTGCGCCGCTCGCTCTGCGTGACCCCGGAATGCCACTCGCCGGGGCGCGCGCCGAACCGCGCCTCGACCCGCGAGAGGAACTCGGAACTCAGCGCGATCTCGGGCAGCAGAACCAGAGCCTGCCGCCCCTTGCGCAGACATTCCGCGACCGCCTCCAGATAGACCTCCGTCTTGCCCGAGCCGGTCACGCCTTTCAGGAGCGTCGTCGAATAGGCCCCGGAGCCCGCGCGCAAAGCCTCCGCCGCGGCGGCCTGCGCCTCCGACAGCGCCTTGCCGGGCCGTACCGGATCGAGCCGCGGGAAGGGCTGATCGCGCGGCACCTCCGCCTCGATCAGCGCGCCGGTCTTCACCAGCCCCTTCACCACCTGCGTCGTCACCCCCGCCAGATGCGCCAGCTCGCTCAGGTAGAAACCAGCACCGCCATGCTCTTCCAGCACCTCCAGCACCCGCGCCCGCGCATCGGTCATCCGCGACGGCTCCCGGTCGCCCAGCCGGTAAATCTTGCGCATCCCCGGCGGGTCGCCCAAGCCCGGCGCCCGCGTCGCGAGCCGCAGCACCTGCGGCAAGGGCGTCATCGTGTACTCCGCCATCCGCTCGAGGAAGACGCGCAGTTCGTCGCGCATCGGCGGCACGTCGAAGACCCGGTTCACCGCACGCAGCTTGGCGGCATCGAAACCGCCCTCGCCCGGCCCCCAGACCACGCCGAGCACCTTGCGCGGCCCCAGCGGCACCTCGACGAAAGCCCCGCTGAAACACCCGCCCTCCGGCGCGCGATAATCGAGCGGCCGCCCGATCGGCTCCGCCGTCAGCACCGCGACCCGCGCGCCCTCTTCGAACCAACCGGGCTCAGACATCGCCCTGCCTTCCAACTGCACTAAATATCCCGGGGAGCGGCGACGCCGCGGGGCGGAGCCCCTCTCCCGTTGCGACCTCTTTCACCCTCGCCGCTTTTGCGCTAACACGCTCGCGACTGCCGCCAAGGAGAGCTGCCATGAAATTCTTCGTCGATACCGCCGACACCGCCGCGATCAAGGAACTCAACGATCTGGGCATGGTCGATGGCGTGACCACCAACCCGTCGCTGATCCTGAAATCGGGCCGCGACATTCTCGAAGTCACCAAGGAAATCTGCGACATGGTCCACGGGCCGGTCTCGGCCGAGGTCGTCGCGACCGAGTCCAAGGACATGATCGAAGAAGGTATGAAGCTCGCCAAGATCGCCCCCAATATCGCGATCAAGGTTCCGCTGACCTGGGACGGCCTGACCGCTTGCAAGGCTTTCGCATCCGAAGGCCACATGGTCAATGTTACGCTGTGCTTCTCGACCGCGCAGGCGATCCTCGCCGCGAAGGCGGGCGCGACCTTCATCTCGCCCTTCATCGGCCGTCTCGACGACATCAACCTCGACGGGATGCAGCTGATCGAGGACATCCGCACGGTCTATGACAACTACGATTTCTCGACCCAGATCCTCGCCGCGTCGATCCGCTCGGTGAACCACATCAGCGACGCTGCGCGCATCGGCGCCGACGTGATCACCGCACCGCCGGCGGTCATCAAGTCGATGGCGAACCACCCGCTGACCGACAAGGGGCTGGCCCAGTTCCTGAAAGATTGGGAAGCGACCGGCCAGAAGATCTGATCTTCTCGCGTGAGTCCGATACAGCACAGGCCCGCCTCTCCGGCGGGCCTTTTTCGTGGCACGGGCCGTTTTTTGGACTGCGTCGCGGGATGCATCGTGTATGCTTGGAAAAAATGATGCATCGACCAGCGACGAGACAGGCATGACCGAACCGGCCCTCGTGGAGCAACTCCGCGACAAGATCATTTCCGACCCTGACGTGATTCTCGAGGACCGCGACCTGATGCGGGCGCTGATCGCTGCGAACGAGGCCGCGATGGGCGGCAATATCGTCGACCTGCGCGGCGCGGCCATGTCCCGGCTCGAGGCGCGGCTCGACCGGCTGGAAGACACCCACCGGTCTGTCATCGCCGCGGCCTATGAGAACCTCGCGGGCACGAACCAGATTCACCGCGCGGTGCTGCGGATGCTCGACCCGCATGACTTCCAGTCCTTCCTGTCGAATCTCGCGACCGAAGTGGCCGAGATTCTGCGCGTCGACGCGGTGCGCCTCGTGCTGGAAAGCCACCAGAACGAGAACGATCCGGCGCTGCGCCAGCTGGGCGAGGTGCTTTGCGTGGCCGAACCCGGCTTCATCACCGAATACATGCGCGGCGGGCGTGGCGGACAGCCGCGACAGGTCGTGCTGCGCCAGACCGTACCGGGCTCCGAGGCGATCTTCGGCGAGGCGGCGAACTGGGTGCGCTCCGAGGCGCTGATGCAACTCGATCTGGGCGAGGGCCGCCTGCCCGGTATGCTGGTCATGGCCGCCGAGGACCCGCATCAGTTCAAGCCCTCTCAGGGCACCGATCTTCTGGCCTTCTTCGCAGGCGTATTCGAACGCACGATGCGCCGCTGGCTGGATTGATGGCGGAGCCGTCCGCAGGGCTGCAAGACGCGCTCGCCGAATGGCTGAGCCATTTGCGCGGGCTGCGCGACGCCTCCGATCACACGATCACCGCCTACCGGCACGACGTGGCAAGCTTCCTGGGTTTTCTGCAAACCCATCATGGCGAGAGCCTGGGCACCGCACGGATCGCAGAGCTTGGACCCTCCGATATGCGGGCATGGATGGCGCATGAACGCGGCCGCGAGGTCTCGTCGCGCTCGCTCGCCCGCGCGCTTTCTTCGGTGAAAAGCTTCATCCGCTGGCTCGCCGATCGCGACGGGTTCGATGCGAGCCATATCCTCTCGACCCGCAGCCCGAAATATCAGCGCAAACTGCCGCGCCCGCTGAACGAGGACGCCGCAGCCGGGATGATCGAGCAGGTCGACACGCAGGCGATGGAGCCGTGGATCGCCGCGCGCGACGCCGCCGTGCTGACGCTGCTCTACGGCTGCGGGCTGCGAATCTCCGAAGCGCTCGCCCTGCGCGCCGAGGACCACCCCCTGCCCGAGGTGCTGCGCATCCGCGGCAAGGGCGACAAGGAGCGGCTCGTGCCGGTCGTGCCCGCCGCCCGCGAGGCCGTCGCGGAGTACATGCGCCTGTGCCCCTACCCTGCCGAGCCGGATGCGCCACTGTTCTACGGCGCACGCGGAAAGCCGCTCAATCCGCGCATGATTTCCAAGGCGATGGAGCGGGCGCGCATGTCGCTGGGCCTGCCCTCCACGGCGACCCCGCATGCGATGCGTCACAGTTTCGCGACGCATTTGCTGGCGGCCGGCGGCGACCTGCGCGCCATTCAGGAACTGCTGGGCCATGCGAGCCTCGGCACGACCCAAATCTACACCGCCGTCGATGCCGCGCGACTGATGGAAATCTACGATAAGAGCCATCCGCGCGCCTGAAGCGACGCTTGCCCCTGCGTCGCAAATCCGGCATCAGGGGGCGCATGGATATCCGCATCAAAGCCCTGTTCGTTCACCTCCTGACCGCCACCGGCGCCGTGCTGTCGATGCTCGCGCTTCTCGCGGCTGCGGAGGGCGAATGGTCGCTGATGTTCCTCTGGCTCGTCGCCGCGTTCTTCGTCGACGGGATCGATGGTCCGCTCGCGCGGCGCTACGATGTGAAGGCGAATTTCCCGCTCTATGACGGCGTCCTGATGGACCTGATCATCGACTATCTGACCTATGTCTTCATCCCCGCCTTCGCGCTGTTCCAGTCGAGCCTGCTGCCGGGATGGACGGGCTGGCTCGCGATCATCGCGATCACCTATGGCAGCGTCGTCTATTTCTCCGACACCCGGATGAAGACGAAGGACAATTCGTTCCAGGGCTTCCCGGGTGCGTGGAACATGCTGGTGCTGGTGCTGTTCGCGCTGAAGCCCGGCTATTGGACGATCCTGCTCGTCGTCGTGGCGCTCGCCATCGCGATGTTCCTGCCGCTCAAGTTCATTCACCCCGTGCGCACGAAGCGCTGGCGCGTGGTCTCCTTGCCGATGGCGCTTTTGTGGACCTTCTTCGCGGGCTGGGCCGCATGGGTCGATTTCGACCCGGCAAGCTGGGCGCATTGGGGGCTGGTCGTCACGTCCATCTACCTGCTGCTCGTCGGCATCGTGCAACAACTCGTGCCCGAGCGAAGCTGACTCGAACTGCGGCCCCGGCGCGGCGATCCATGCCGCACGGGCCGCGAAACGGAGGTCGCATGCGCCGCAGTCTCGCACTTCTGGCTCTCGTGTTTTCCGCGCAATCGGCCATGGCCGCGCCGGATTATCTCGATGACCGTTCGACCCCGTCCGCGCTGATCCGCTCGCTCTATAACGCAATCTCGTTGCATCACTACGCCCGCGCCTGGAGCTATTTCGCCGATCCCGAAAAGAACGGCGACTATGCGGATTTCACGAAAGGCTATGCCAACACCGCCGAGGCTTCGGTCACGATCGGCCCGGTCATGTCGGAGGGCGCGGCAGGTTCGATCTACACCACGCTCGGGGTGACGGTGAGCGCCCGGACGCGTGACGGCAAGACCGAGAGTTTCGGCGGCTGCTATGTGACCCGCCAAATCCAGCCCGCGATTCAGGAGCTGCCCTTCACGCCACTGCAAATCGTGACCGGACACCTGATCGCGCGCCCGGCGGACGACGCCATGCCTGCCAGCTGCGACGACCAAGGCCAGCCGCGATTTTAATCGCTCAGACCCGCGTCAGCACCACGCCCGAGACGATCAACAACGCCGCCAGCGCCTTCGTCATCCGCATCTTCTCGCCGAAGACGAGCCAGCCGATCAGCACCGCGAACAGGATCGAGGTCTCGCGCAGGGTTGCGACCAGCGCGATCGGCGCGCGGGTCATCGCCCAGATCGAGATCGCATAGGCCGCATAGGACGCCGCCGCCCCAAGCGTCGCGATCCCCCATTCGCGCGGCGCGGCGCGCAGCATCACGGTCCCGCGCAGCCCGACCATGCCCATCGCGAAAAACACCCCGCCCAGCACCATGATCCATCCGACATAGCCCACGGGCTCGCCCGAGATCCGCGCGCCCATCCCGTCGACCAGCGTATAGCTCGCGGTCGCCAGCGCCGAGCCCAGCGCATAGGGCAGCAGGCGGCGGCTTTCGCCATCGGTGAACACGCCGCGCGCCATCAGGGCAATCCCGAGCCCCAGCACCGCGATCCCCGCATATTCGAGCCCGCTGATCGCATCGATCGCCAGCGCAGCGGAGACGATCGCCACCATCATCGGCGCGGTTCCGCGCGCGATCGGATAGACCCGGCTCAGATCACCCTGCTCATAGGCATGGGCGAGGAAGAACTTGTAGCCGAAATGGATCACCCCCGCGGCAAGGATCCAGCCCAGCGCGGCGCTGTCCGGCAAGGGCCGCGACAGCGCCACGACGAGCCCGATCAGGGCCTCGGCAATGGACAGCATCACCATCGCGCGGATTTTCGAGCCACCCAGGCGGATCAGCGCATTCCACAAGGCATGCAGGAAGGCCGCGCCCAGCACCGCCGCCATGATCGTCAAACTCATATCCGCGCCCTTCTCTGCCCGACCGGCAATCGGTAGCTCCGGGCCATGGCGAGGGCAAGCCGCCCCGTGCATGGGCCCGCAATCGCGGCGCATGGCCGGGAGGGGATTGCGAAACGGGTCGCGCTCGGGCTATGGCCGCTCCATGCCGAGATACGCGTTCAAAATCGAATATGACGGGGGGCCCTTCGCCGGGTGGCAGCGTCAGGCCGACCAGCCTTCGGTGCAGGGCGCGGTCGAGGCGGCTTTGGCGAAGCTCGAACCCGGCCCCCATACGATCGCGGCGGCGGGGCGCACCGATGCAGGCGTTCATGCCACCGGGCAGGTCGCCCATGCCGATCTGACGAAGGATTGGGACCCGTTCCGGCTGTCGGAGGCGCTGAACTATCACCTGCGCCCCGCACCGGTTGCGATCCTCGCCTGCGCCCGGGTCGAAGACGAATTCCACTCCCGGTTTTCTGCACTAGAGCGGCGCTACCTGTTCCGGCTCGTACAACGCCGCGCGCCGGTGACCCATGACCGCGGGCTGGTCTGGCAAGTGCTCAACCCGCTCGATATCGAGGCGATGCGCGAAGGGGCCGCGCATCTGATCGGGCATCATGACTTCACCACCTTCCGCTCGACCATGTGCCAGTCGAACTCGCCGGTCAAAACGCTCGACGAGATCAGGATCGAGGCGCTCGACATCCCGCATGGGCGCGAGGTCCGGTTTCACCTGCGCGCGCGCAGCTTCCTGCACAATCAGGTCCGCTCGATCGTCGGCACGCTCGAACGCGTCGGCGCCGGGTCCTGGCCGCCCGAGCGCGTGGGCGAAGCGCTCACCGCGCGCGACCGCGCCGCTTGCGGACCGGTCTGCCCACCGCAGGGTCTCTATCTAAGCGCGGTCGGCTATCCCCACGATCCCTTCGCCTGACGCGACCCGCGCGCCGGGCGGGACAGGACGTGATGGCACTGGCGTTGGCAGGACGATGCCGCGCGTCTGAGCGAGACTGAAGCTCCGGTCCCCTGTCACGGAACACGCGACCCGGCTTCCAGACGTTCCATCTTGCCAGCGCGCCCCGCTATCGGCCGCCTCGATATCGCGTTCAGCCGCACTTGGTGCGCTGAACGCCTCACTCAGACATGGCGCGGGGACTTGGCTCTCCTCGCCGCGTAGCCGCGACATGAGCGCCTCCAGCCGCTCCCGGCAGCGCTGCGCCAAGGCGGCATCGAGGTCGTGCAGAAGCAGGGCTGTCTCGCGCTCCGAGAGATGGGCCACGGGGGCATGCCTGATCTTCGGATGCGCGGTTGCGCGGCTATGCGCGCCGGTCACGGGGGCCTCGTGCAATTTCTCCCCCCTGCGCAAACCGATCCGCAACAGCTCGATCTCTCCCTCGGGACAGTCCGGCCCGCGCAGCCGCAACCCGCGCGCCTCGACCATCTGTCGGGCGAGATCGCCGATCCGGATCGGTGAGCCCATATCGAGCGCATAGACCCGCCCCGAAACTTCCCAGCGGCCCGCGATCAGCACGAGCCGCGCCGCTTCGGCGATGGTCATGAAATAGCGTGTGGCGTCAGGATCGGTGAGCGTGATCGGCCCGCCCTGCGCGATCTGCCGCTCGAAAATCGGCACGACCGATCCCGACGAGCCGATCACATTGCCGAAGCGCACGATCGAGAAAACCGTCGCGCCCGCGCGGGTCGCAAGATCCTGCACCACCAGCTCTGCCATCCGTTTCGACGCACCCATGGCCGAGCGCGGTGCAATCGCCTTATCGCTGGAAATCAGCACGAACCGAGCAACTTTCGCGGCCCGCGCGCCCCGCGCGAGGCAGACCGTGGCAGTGACGTTATTCGCGAAACCGGAAAGCGGGTTTTCCTCCACCAGCGCGACGTGCTTGTAGGCGGCGGCGTGGAACACGGCATCGATTGCCTCGCGTGCGAAGATCTCCCGTACCAGCGCCGCGTCCCCGGCGGAGCCGAGCCGGGTGACGAGATCGACACCCGCGCGTGCGGCGAGCGGCGTCAGGTCGGACAGGAGGGCGAACAGCGCGGGTTCCGAGAGTTCGAGCAGAACGAGTTTCGCCGGGCTACAGGCGAGAATCTGACGACAAAGCTCTGCCCCGATGGAGCCGCCCGCCCCCGAGATGAGCACGGATTTTCCGCAGTAGAACTCCGCCTCGGGCGGGTCGCCCCCGGTGATCTCGCTGCGGCCCAGCCAGCGCTCGGGGCGCACCGGTTCGAGCCGCGCGGCAAGATCCGCGCCGCCGACCAGCAGAGCGAAATCCGGCAGCGCCTCGCAGCGCAATCCAAGGCGCGAAAGGTCACGCGCCAGCGCGGCCTTGCGTGGCTCGGGCAGACGCGGATCGGCGAGGACGACGCGATCGACATTGAACTTGCGGATCAGCGCCTCGCGCGCCGCGGGCCCCAGAACCGGCACCCCGTCCAACGTCGCGCCGCGCAAAATCGGGCTGTCGTCGAGATAGGCGCAGGTCAAGAACCCGGACCGGTCGCGCAACGCCCGTGCCAGCGCGATCCCCTCCGGCGTCGCGCCGTAGATCGCGATGCGCGAAACGACGTTCGAGCGTCGATAGAGCCATCCCGTGAGCACCAGAAGCGCCCGGCGCTGGACAACGATGCCCGACAAAAACGCGCAGCCAAAGAAGAGCGCAGTGTCGCCGCCCCGCCATCCGAGGCCGGCCCAGAAGGCCAGTGCAAGGAGGCAGGAGAGGACGACCGCCTTTCCCGCCCCCAGCATCGCGAAGTCCTTCAGGGGCAGGCGCGCCAAGCCGGTGCCAAAGCTTGCCACTGCGGCGAGACCGCTCCCGATCAGGACCAGGAGCCAGGCATCCCCCCCGAGGCCCCCACGGCTCAAGGCAGGCGCGAATTGCAACACCAGCACGAGGCACGCCATCGCGAGCAGAGCATCGAGCGTCGCGATGACGACCGCCTTGCGCAGGCGCGACAGCGCGATCAGGCGCGTCGCGATCTTGTCGGTGAGCGCTTCCCTCACGCGATCCCTCCGCGCAAGGTTTGCCAGATCAGCGCCAGATCGAGCCGCCACGAGGCCTGTCTTTGGTAAAGCAGATCGAGTCGGGCTTTCTCGGGGACGCAAGCCTGATCATAGATCCGCCGCGCCTCTTCGGCCGTCCGGCATCGCGCCAGCAGACGCGCCTCTTTTCGTGCAAACTGCACGCTCGCGAGCCCGGTTATCCCCGGGGGGCTTGCGAGCACCTGCGCGTAGAGCTGCGGGAAACGCGCCACCACCTCGCGAAGCGGCGGCCTCGGACCGACGAAGCTCATATCGCCGCGCAGGACATTCCAGATCTGCGGCAGCTCATCCGCGTGGCACCGCCGCAGGATCTGCCCGAGCGGGGTGATCCGCGCGCGCTTATGCCCGGCGGTGATGCCATGATCGCCCGCCTCCGCCTGCATCGTGCGGAACTTCCACATCCGGAAGCTGCGCGTGGGGCTGTGCATCCGCTCGCCGCCGTAGAACCACGGTCGCCCCTGAACCAGCGCGACGGCCAGCCAGACCAGCGCGATCAATGGCAAGACCACGGGCAGCGCCAGAAGTGCCAGCGTCAGATCGAAGAGACGTTTACGCCTGCGCCGGGCCGGGGTCATGCCAAATCTCCTGTTACGGGTAGCCACAAGGGGCGACACTTCCGCAAGCCTAGGCAGGTCGCAGTTGCGATGCCGTTAACACGGCCCGGTTCCCATGACCGGACCTCACGACACCTGACACCGATACAATCGGTCGTATGGACTTCGCGGAGCGCGAGTGGTTGGATCGCGCCCGATACGAAGGAGGCACCGATGGCATTCGGCAAAAACATCCGCACTTGGTTCGAAGGCGCATGGCACGAGGGCGATATCGCCGTCATGCGCGCCGCCGATCACGGGCTTTGGCAAGGCAGCTCGGTCTTTGACGGGGCGCGGCTTTTCGACGGGGTCGTCCCCGATCTCGACGCGCATTGCGCGCGCACCAACCGCTCCGCCGAGGCGTTGATGATCACGCCGACCATCGCGCCCGAGGACATGGTCGAGATCGCGCGCGAGGGCCTGCGCAAATACGATACGGGTGCCGCTGTTTACGTGCGCCCGATGTACTGGGCGATCGCCGGGTCCGATTTGGGCGTGGCGCCGATGCCCGGCGAGACCGGCTTCGCGCTCTGCCTCGAAGAAGTGGCGATGCCCGATCCGAGCAAGGCGACGACACTGACCACCACGCAATTCCGCCGTCCCGTTCTGGCCGATAACGTCACCGATGCGAAGGCGGGCTGCCTCTATCCGAACAACGCCCGGATGCTGGTCGAGGCGCAGCGCAAGGGTTTCGGCAACGCGCTCGTGCAGGATGCGATGGGCAATGTCGCCGAAAGCGCGACGGCGAATGTCTGGATGGTGAAGGATGGCGAGTATTTCACGCCCATGCCGAACGGCACCTTCCTTGCAGGGCTCACGCGCAAGCGGATCATGGGGCTTCTGCGCGAGGGTGGCGAGACGGTGCATGAAGCGGTGCTTACGCTCGACGATTTCCGCAATGCCGACGAGGTCTTCCTGACCGGCAACTTCGCCAAGGTCACCCCGGTCGCAGGTTTCGACGATGTCAGCTACACGCCCGGCAAGGGCACGCAGCGGGCGCGCGAGGCCTATATGGACTGGGCGCAAGGCTCGCCGCTTTGAGCCTCGACACCCCCGCGGTTGCCAAAGACCTCGCGCCGGGCGATGATCCGCAGAGACCCCGTCCCGGAGGAGCCATGCGCAAGTTTCTGGTTGTGCTCGACGATACCCGCGAATGCCTCAACGCGATGCGGTTCGCGGCGATGCGCGCGAACCATACCGGCGGCGGCGTGATCATCCTCTCGGTGATCCCGCCCGACGAATACCAGCACTGGATCGGCGTGGCCGAGATCATGCGCGAAGAAGCCCGCGAGCGGATCGAGGCGCATTTCGAGGTCTTCGCGAAATGGATGCGCGACCGTCAGGGCGTGGAGCCGGAACTGGTGATCCGCGAGGGCGAACCGGTGCCCGAAATCATCGGGGTGATGGACGAACATCCCGAGATCGGCGTGCTGGTCCTCGGCGCAGGCTCCGGCAAGGGCGGTGCGGGGCCACTGGTCAGCCAGATGGTCAAACAGGCGGGAACTCTGCCCTGCCCGCTGACGATCGTGCCGGGCGAGATGTCGAAGGAAAAGCTCGAACAGATCACCTGACCGATGCCGATGCCCTGGACCTATCGCCATGCGCAGAAGGAGTTCGCCTCTTTCCTCGCCGATGCGCGCGATCGGATGGGGCTCGTCTCCGACAACATGACCTACACGGCGATCGAGGGCGTCTTCGTAACATTCCGTGCGCGGCTGCGCCCTGTCGAGGCCATCGCCTTCGCCGATTGCCTGCCTGCG
Organism: Thioclava sp. ES.031; assembly: GCF_002563775.1. Taxonomy (NCBI): domain Bacteria; kingdom Pseudomonadati; phylum Pseudomonadota; class Alphaproteobacteria; order Rhodobacterales; family Paracoccaceae; genus Thioclava; species Thioclava sp. ES.031. The sequence continues at coordinate 3,680,035 of NZ_PDJO01000001.1, forward strand.
GTGTTGCGCGCGATCTTCCTGTATCACTGGGATGTGATGGCGACGCCGCGGCCGTTCGGCAGCCGGACCGAGATGACCCGCGAAGCGCAGGCGTTGCGCCCGCATCACAACCTGACCCCCGACAACGCCATCGAGGCCACCGCCTTTGCCCTCTGGCGCCATGTCAATCATCGTGACTTCGAGGCCGCTCTCGCGCGGATCGGACCGGAAGCGGAGGCGTTCTGGCGCCCGGAGGTCACCGATCCCGCCCAGATCGCGCCGCGCATCATCTAGCGCATAGCCGCGATTACTTGATTAATTCAGTCGGAAGGCGCATATGAGCGGCAAGCCAAGGAGGCACGCGATGTTTATTCAGACCGAGACGACCCCGAACCCCGCGACGCTGAAATTCCTGCCCGGCCAGACCGTGCTGGAGACCGGCACCGCTGATTTCCCCACCGCCGAGGCGGCGGCCAAATCGCCGCTGGCCAAGCGCGTTTTCGCAGTGCCCGGCGTGACCGGCGTGTTCTTCGGCTCGGATTTCGTGACCGTGACGAAAGATGACGCGACCAGCTGGGATCACGCGAAACCGGCGATCCTCGGCGCGATCATGGAGCATTTCCAGTCCGGCGCCCCGGTGATCGAAGGCGAAGCTGCGCCCTCGGGCCATGCCGAGCATGACGGCGAGGACGGCGCGATCGTCTCGCAGATCAAGGAACTGCTCGACACCCGCGTGCGCCCGGCCGTGGCGCAGGACGGTGGCGACATCACTTTCCACGGGTTCGAGCGTGGCGTGGTCTACCTGCACATGCAGGGTGCCTGCGCCGGTTGCCCCTCGTCGACGCTGACGCTCAAGATGGGGATCGAGAACCTGCTCAGACACTACATCCCCGAGGTTTCAGAGGTCCGTCCGGTCAATGCCTGATCTGACGCTAGGCTTCGACACATCGGCCGCGCATTGCGCGGCCGCTTTGCTGTCTGGTGATGACTGCCTCGTCGCGCGCCAAGAGGAAATGGGACGCGGTCAGGCCGAACGTCTGATGCCGCTTCTGGAAGAGGTGCTCGCAGAGGCGGGCGTCGGCTGGCGCGACCTGACGCGGATTGGCGTCGGGATCGGACCGGGGAATTTCACCGGCGTCCGCATCGCCGTCTCCGCCGCGCGCGGCCTGTCGCTGAGCCTGCGGGCCCCGGCGCTCGGCGTCTCGATCACCGACGCGGCGCAATTCGGTAGCGAAGGTCCGGTGCTTGCAGCCGTCGCCGCCCCGCGCGAACGGGCCTATCTCGAAGGGTTCCGCACCGCACAGGCCATCCCGCTCGATCTGCATGAGCTCGACGCGCTGCCCGAGGGCTTGGCCGAACCCGGCCTGACCTGCATCGGCACCGCCGCCGAAGAGGTCGCCCAACGGATCGGAGCCGCTGCCGCGCCCGCCGCGTTCGCACCGGCAGAAGCCATCGCACGGATCGCAGCCTCTCGCGAATTCATCCCCGGAGAACGCCCCGCGCCGCTTTATCTGCGTGCGGCCGATGCCGCTCCGCCCTCCGATCCGCCGCCAAGGATCCTCGACTGATGCGCGCCGAAGCCCTCGCCGAGCTGCATGCCGCCTGCTTCACCACACCACGCCCGTGGAACGAGGCCGAATTCCGGGATCTGATGCGCGGCCCCGGCACCTTTCTGTTGAACGAAAACCGAGGCTTCCTGCTGGGGCGCGTCATCGCGGGCGAAGCCGAGCTTCTGACCCTCGCCGTCGACCCGAAAGCCCGCCGCGACGGCACCGGCCGCGCGCTGGTGGAGCGGTTCGCGCAGGAAGCCGAGGCACTGGGGGCCGAAAGCGCCTTCCTCGAAGTCTCCGCCGAGAATGACGCCGCGCGCGCGCTTTATGCCGCGACCGGCTGGAAGGAATCGGGGCGTCGCAAGGGCTATTACCGCAGCCCGGAGGGCGATCGCATCGACGCGCTGGTTCTCACTTTGCCGCTCGCTAGAGCGACAAGCTGACCGTTCAATCAAATTTGTCTTGCGACCCCGCGTCATCCACAACTTGACGCTTGACCCCCTTGGCAAGCTCTGCCCAAATCGCCGGGTCCGCGCGCTGAACCGAGCGCGCCAACAGGCTTATCCAACAGGGCCATAACGTTCGGGAGTAATCCATGACCTATTTCACCAAGTTCCTTGGCGCCGCGACCGCGCTCGCGCTGAGCGCCGGGGCCGCGCTGGCCGATCCCGCGATCATTTACGATCTGGGCGGCAAATTCGACAAGAGCTTCAACGAGGCCGCCTTCAACGGCGCCAAGCGTTGGGCCGAAGAGACCGGCGGCTCCTACAAGGAACTGGAAATGCAGTCGGAAGCTCAGCGTGAGCAGGCCCTGCGCAAACTCGCCGAGTCCGGCGCCAACCCGATCGTGATGACCGGCTTCGCCTTCGGCGACACGCTCAACACCGTCGCTCCCGACTACCCCGACACCAAATTCGCGATCATCGACATGGTTGTCGACCAGCCCAACGTCGAGTCGATCAACTTCAAATCCGAGCAAGGCTCCTACCTCGTCGGCATGATGGCTGCGATGGCCTCGAAGACCGGCACCGTCGGATTCGTGGGCGGTATGGATGTTCCCCTTATCCGGCAATTTGCCTGCGGCTATGTGCAGGGTGTGAAAGCGACCAATCCGAACGCGAAAGTCATCCAGAACATGACCGGCACCACCCCGGCAGCCTGGAACGATCCGGTGAAGGGCGGCGAGATCGCCAAGGCCCAGATCAGCCAGGGCGCGGACGTGATCTACGCAGCCGCTGGCGGCACCGGCATCGGTGTTCTGCAGGCTGCAGCAGACGGCGGCATCCTTTCTATCGGCGTGGACAGCAACCAGAACTACCTGCACCCGGGCCAAGTTCTCACTTCGATGCTCAAGCGCGTTGATACCGCGGTTTTTGACGCCTTTAGCGCAGGCCCCGACCTCAAACCCGGAATTAAGATCATGGGTCTCGCCGATAACGGCGTTGGCGTCGCGATGGACGACAACAACAAGTCGCTGGTGACCCCCGAAATGACCGCCGCAGTCGAGAAGGCCAAGCAGGACATCATCGACGGCAAGATCGAAGTGCATGACTACATGTCGGACGACAGCTGCCCGGTCGAGTGATGAACACAACAGAGTCGAACAACGCGGGGCGGCAGGCAACTGCCGCCCTTGCCACTGAAAACGCCAGCGATGCGGCCGAGGCGGCCCACGCTGCCGCCACGCCCACGGGCGCGCCCGCGATCGAGCTGAAAGGCATCTCGAAAGCCTTCGGCACGGTGCAGGCCAACAAGGACATTTCGATCCGGGTGATGCCCGGCACGATCCACGGTATCATCGGCGAGAACGGCGCGGGCAAATCCACGCTGATGTCGATCCTGTACGGCTTCTACAAGGCGGATGCGGGCGAAGTCTGGATCAAAGGCAAGCACACCCATATCCCCGACAGCCAGGCCGCGATCAGCGCCGGCATCGGCATGGTCTTCCAGCATTTCAAGCTGGTGCAGAATTTCACCGTGCTCGAGAACATCATCCTTGGTGCCGAGGATGGCGCGCTGCTGCGCCCCTCGCTCTCCAAGGCCCGCAAGGAACTCAAGCGTCTCGCCGAGGAATACGAGCTCAACGTCGATCCCGACGAGAAGATCGAAGAGCTCTCCGTCGGCCATCAGCAGCGCGTGGAAATCCTCAAGGCGCTTTATCGTCAGGCGGATATCCTGATCCTCGACGAGCCGACCGGCGTGCTGACGCCCGCCGAGGCCGATCACCTGTTCCGCATCCTCGATTTCCTCCGCAAGGAAGGAAAAACGATCATCCTGATCACCCACAAGCTGCGCGAGATCATGGAGATCACCGACACGGTTTCGGTGATGCGTCGCGGCGAGATGACGGCGACGGTGAAGACCGCCGAGACCTCGCCCGAGCAGCTGGCCGAGCTGATGGTCGGCCGCAAGGTTCTGCTCAACGTCGACAAGACGGCCGCCCAGCCCGGCAAGACCGTGCTGGAGGTCGAGAACCTCCGCGTTAAGGACGAAGACGGGATCGAGCGCCTCAAGGGCATCAATCTCGAAATCCGCGCGGGCGAGATTCTCGGCATCGCGGGCGTGGCGGGCAACGGCCAGTCCGAACTTCTGGAAATCCTCGGCGGTTTCGCCAAGGGCACCGGCAATATCCGCATCAACGGCGAAGAGATCGACCTCACCGGCAAACATAGCGACGGGCAGTCGCGGCGCCGCCGGGGCATCTCGCACGTCCCCGAAGACCGCCACCACCTTGGCCTGATCCTCGATTTCGCCGCGTGGGAGAACATGGTCTTCGGCTATCACTCCGATCCGACCTATCAGAAGAACCGCTTCGTGATGGACAATGCGGGGATCGTCGCCCACACGGCCGAGGCGATGGAACGCTTCGACGTGCGCCCGCCGATCCCGAGCCTGCCGGCGAAGAGCTTCTCGGGCGGCAACCAGCAGAAGATCGTGCTGGCCCGCGAGATCGAACGAAGCCCGGCGCTGCTGCTGGTGGGCCAACCCACCCGCGGCGTCGATATCGGCGCGATCGAATTCATCCACAAACGCATCATCGAACTGCGCGACCAGGGCGCCGCGATCCTGCTGGTCTCGGTGGAGCTTGACGAGATCCGGGCGCTCTCGGACCGGGTCGCGGTCATGTTCGACGGGCAGATCATGGGCATCGGCCCCGTCGAGACCGCCACCCAGACCGGCATGGGCTGCCTGATGGCGGGCATGGGCGGCGAGGACGTGCGCGGCATGGACGGCTGGACCATCGCCGAGGTCGCCGCGCCCGAGGAGAGCCAATAATGGAAAAGACACCGAAATGGGTCGACGTGGCCCTGATCCCGCTCCTCAACCTGCTGATCGCTTTCGTGATCTCGGGGATCGTGGTGCTGCTGATCGGCGAAGACCCGATCAAGGCGATCAAGGTCATGGTCTCGGGCGCGCTCGGCTCGCCTTATGGCTGGGGCTACACGCTGTATTACGCGACCAACTTCATCTTCACCGGCCTCGCGGTCGCGGTCGCCTATCACGCCAGCCAGTTCAATATCGGCGGCGAGGGTCAGGCGACGCTCGGCGGGCTTGGCGTGGCACTGGTGCTGCTGGCCTTCCCGTGGCCGCATTGGACCATCGCGCTGATCGCAGCGATGGCGGGTGGCGCGATCTTCGGCGCGGCCTGGGCTGCGATCCCGGCCTATCTGCAGGCCAAGCGCGGCAGCCATATCGTGATCACCACGATCATGTTCAACTTCATCGGCGCGGCGGTGCTGAACTACATGCTGGTCAACGTGCTGCGTCCGCGCGGCTCGATGGACCCGGCCACCGCGCGCTTCGGGCCTGCAACCCATCTGCCGACCTTCCATGACTTCCCGCTGATCGGTCAGTTCTTCTCGAAATCGGTCCCGGCGAACGTGTCGTTCTTCGTGGCGATCCTCGCCTGCTACCTCGTCTGGGTGCTGATCTGGCGCACCAAGCTGGGCTTCGAGATCCGGGCCTTCGGGCGGTCGGAAACGGCGGCGCGCTATGCCGGCATCTCGCCGGTGAAGATCGTCATGGCAGCGATGCTGATCTCGGGCGGCCTCGCCGGCCTGATGGCGATCAACAACGTGATGGGCGAGGCGCATCGCCTCGTGCTGAACTCGGTCGAGGGCGCAGGCTTCATCGGGATCGCAGTCGCACTGATGGGCCGCAACCACCCGTTCGGCGTGTTCCTCGCCGCGCTTCTCTTCGGCTTCCTCTACCAGGGCGGCGGCGAGCTGGCGCTGGAAACCACGATCCCGCGCGAGCTGATCACCGTGATTCAGGCGCTCGTAATCCTGTTCACCGGGGCCTTCGACAACATGCTGCGCGCACCGATCGAGAGCTTCTTCGTCGCGCGCGCCAACGCCCGCAAGGAGGCCTGAGATGGATTTCGCAACGATCATCGAAATTCTCGATAGCGCCGTTCGCCTCGGCACACCGCTGCTGCTGGCCTGCCTCGCAGGTCTGTTCTCGGAACGCGCGGGGATTTTCGACATCGGCCTTGAGGGCAAGATGCTGATGGCCGCCTTCTTCTCCGGCGCGGTCGCGGCGGTGACGGGCAATGCGTGGCTTGGCCTTCTGGCGGGTGTCGGGGGCTCGATGAGCCTCGCTTTCGTGCATGGCCTCGCCTCGATCACCTTCCGCGGCAATCAGCTGATTTCCGGCGTCGCGGTAAACTTCCTTGCCTCGGGCTTTACCGTTCTGATCGCGCAAAGCTGGTTCCATCAGGGCGGTCGCACGCCGCAACTCTCGGGCAACGGACGCTTCGATCCGATCACCCTGCCCGGCGCCGAGGCGGTGAAGGATGTGCCTTTCCTCGGTCCGATCTATTCGAACCTGCTCTCGGGCCACTCGATCCTCGTCTATGTCGCCTTCGCGATGGTGCCGATCACCTGGTGGGTGCTGTTCCGCACCCGCTTCGGCCTGCGCTTGCGCGCGGTGGGCGAGAACCCGGAATCGGTCGACACCGCAGGCATCTCGGTCATCCGGATGCGCTACACCGCCGTCGCCATCACCGGCGTGCTGGCGGGTCTGGGTGGCGTCTATCTGGCGACCGGCCTTGCGGCTGGCTTCGTGAAGGAAATGACCGCCGGGCGCGGCTATATCGCTCTGGCGGCTCTGATTTTCGCGAAATGGCGGCCTGTTCCGGCGCTTGGGGCGACGATGCTCTTCGGCCTGCTGGAAGCGATCTCGAACCGCTATCCGAATATCGATCTGGGCGTCGTGACCCTGCCGATCCAGTTCATGCAGGCGGTGCCCTACATCCTCACCGTGATCATCCTCGCGGGCTTCATCGGCAAGGCGATCCCGCCGCGTGCAGGGGGGCAGCCCTATGTCAAAGAGCGCTGAGCTCGCGCAACTGATCCGCGAGCGCGCGGGCGACGAGGCCCCGCGCCTCGGCCTGATCCTCGGCTCCGGCCTCGGCCATCTGGCCGAGGAGGTCGAGGGCGTGGCGATCCCCTATTCGGAGCTTCCGGGCTTTCCCCATGCGGGCGTCTCGGGCCACAATCCGAAGCTGGTGATCGGCACGCTCGAAGGCGTTCGCGTCGCCGTTTTCGGCGGTCGGGTTCATTATTATGAACACGGCAACCCCGCCGAGATGCGCCTGCCGCTGGAGATCCTCAAGGAGCTCGGTTGCGAGAGCCTGCTGCTGACCAACGCGGCCGGCAGCCTGCGCGAGGACATCCAGCCCGGCGGGCTGATGATGCTCAACGATCACATCAACTTTTCGGGCAACAATCCCCTGATCGGCGAGCCCTCGGATGCGCGTTTCGTCCCGCTGACCGAGGCGCATGATCCGGAGATCCGTGCCGGGCTCAAAGCCGCAGCGAAAGCCGAAGGGGTCGAGCTTCCCGAAGGCGTCTATTGCTGGTTCTCCGGCCCGACCTTCGAGACCCCCGCCGAAATCCGCGCCGCGAAAGTCTTCGGCGCCGATGCGGTGGGCATGTCCACGGTTCCCGAAGTGATCCTTGCGCGCTTCCTCGGGCTGCGCGTGGCCGCTGTCTCCGTCATCACAAATATGGGGGCGGGCATGGCGCAGGAGAATATCAGCCACGAGCAGACCAAGGCGATTGCGCCCATGGGCGCGGCCAAGCTCGAACAGGTTTTGCGACGATATCTGCAACAGTTGTAACCCCGCGGCACGGCGGGGTTTGACTTCGCCTGCCCTTCGGGGACACTAACGATGCAACCTCCTCAGCGGGTGCAGCTCATGCAGATCTACCTGCCCATCGCCGAAGTCTCGGTCAATATCTTCACCCTGCTGGGGCTCGGCGGCATCGTGGGGCTGCTCTCGGGCCTGTTCGGCGTGGGCGGCGGCTTCCTGATCACGCCGCTTCTGTTCTTCATCGGCATCCCGCCTTCCGTCGCCGTGGCCACCGGCGCGAACCAGGTCGTCGCCTCCTCCGTGTCGGGCGTTCTGGCGCAGCTCAAACGCAAGGCGGTCGACATTCCGATGGGGCTCGTGCTGCTGGTGGGCGGCCTGCTCGGCTCGGCGAGCGGCATCTACGTCTTCAACCTGCTGACCGAGCTGGGCCAGATCGACCTCGCGGTGCAGCTTTGCTACGTCGTCTTCCTCGGGCTGATCGGACTGCTGATGCTGCAAGAGGGCATCCGCACCCTGCAAAAGCAGCGCAAGGGCGGTGGCGTGCGCAAGAAGCGCGTGCAGCACACCTGGGTCCACAAGCTGCCCTTCAAGTTCAAGTTCCGCGCCTCGGGCCTCTATATCTCGGTGATCCCGCCGCTGCTGGTCGGGGTCGCGGTCGGCATCCTCGCGGCGATCATGGGCGTCGGCGGCGGCTTCATCATGGTTCCGGCGATGATCTACCTGCTGAACATGCCGACCAAGGTCGTGATCGGCACCTCTCTGTTCCAGATCCTGTTCGTGTCGGCCTTCACCACGCTGATGCACGCGATCACCAACCAGACGGTCGACGTGATGCTGGCGCTCCTGCTGATCGTCGGCGGCGTGATCGGCGCACAGATCGGCTCGCGGCTGGGCGCGCGCCTCAAGGCGGAGCAGCTGCGCATTCTGCTGGCGTTGCTGGTGATCCTCGTCGCGGGCAAGCTCGGCCTCGACCTCGTGCTGCATCCGAGCAACCTCTACTCCATCGCGACGGGGGGCGAATGATGATCCGTACCGCCCTCCTCGCCCTCGGCCTCTGCGCCGTCACCCTGCCCGCTCTAGCACAGGACCAACAGGTTCTGCCCGCGCGTCCGGGCATGCCGATCACCAATCGCCCCGAACCCGACGAGCAGATCGTGGCGGGCCTCAGCCGCGACAATATCGGGATCACGACCTCCTTCGACGGGTCGCAAATCCTGATCTATGGCGCGATCAAACGCGAGACGCCGGAGCCCGAAGGGCAGAAACTCGCGGTGATCGTGACGCTCGAAGGGCCGCTCGGCCCGGTCACCATCCGCAAGAAATCGCGTGAATTCGGGATCTGGGTGAACACGGCTTCGGTCGGCGTCGCCGCAGCCCCCAGCTATTACGCCGTCGCCACCTCCGGCCCGCTCGGCGACATCCTCGATCGGCGCACCGACACCCAGCAGCGGATTTCGATTCCGCTCGCGATGCGCGCCTTCTCCGGTCCGATCACCGTCGACGATTCGATCCCCTTCACCGAAGCGCTCGTCGATATCCGAAAGGAGCAGGGGCTCTACAAGCTCGAGACCGGCGGCGTGCATATCGTGGACAACACGCTGTTCCGCGCCGATTTCGCGCTGCCTGCGAACCTCACCGAGGGCGACTACAAGACCCGCATCTTCCTGCTGCGCGACGGCAAGCTGGTGGACAAATACCAATCCGCGATCGAGGTGCGCAAAGTCGGGCTGGAGCGCTGGCTCTACACGCTCGCACATGAGAACGCGGCGCTCTACGGGCTCTTGTCACTCGCGCTTGCGGTCTTCGCAGGCTGGGCCGCCGCCGCGATCTTCCGCTTCGTGCGTTAACCGCGCCCGACGAAGGGCATCGCGCTCGCCATCACCGTCATGTTGAGCACATTCGCCTCAAGCGGCAGCGACGCCATGTGCAGCACCGAGCGCGCGACATTGGCCACGTCCATCGTGGGCTCCGCCGTCTTGGTCGCCGCCGCATCCATATTCGCCAGCAACCCCGTGCGCGCATTGCCCACGTCGATCTGCCCGCAGGCGATGTCGAAATCGCGCCCGTCCAGCGCGATCTGCTTGGTCATGCCGTTGATCGCGTGTTTCGTGGTCGTATAGGCGAGCGATTTCGCGCGCGGCACCTGCCCCGAGATCGAGCCGTTATTGATGATCCGCCCACCGCGCGGCGCCTGCCTGCGCATCTGCGCGAATGCGGCCCGGGCGCAAAGAAACATCCCCGTCAGGTTCACCGCGATACAGGCGTCCCAATCCTCGAGCGTGACCTCGTCGGGCAAGGCCGCAGGCGGGAACATCCCGGCATTGTTGAACAGCACGTCGATCCGGCCGAACCTGGCGACAACCTCGGCGAAGGCGCGCTCCACCGCTTGCGCATCGCTCACGTCGCAGGCCACGGCCAGCCCGTCGCCTTGCGCGGCGACCTCCGCCAGCTTGTCCTCCGAGCGCGCCAGACAGGCGACCTGCCAGCCCTCGGCCAGCGCGGCCTCTGCCACCGCGCGCCCGATCCCGGCGCTCGCCCCGGTCACCACCATCACGCCCATCTCGCCCCTCCTTCGCCTTGGCTCAAATATCCCCGCCGGAGGCTCCTGCCCTATCCGTCCTGCGGTTCGGCTTTCAGTTCCAGCTTACCGCCGCCTTTGGGCAGATCGTCAATGGTCAGCGGCGCCGAGGGCCGCGCCAGCCGCGCCCGCACCACCCACAAGAGCCGATGCTGCGCCCGGGTGATCGCGACATAGGCGAGGCGCTTCCACAGCGGGATGCCCGCCTCCACGCGCCCTGCCCTGTAAGCCGCGTAGATATCCGGCGCGAAGACCTGCACGTCTTCCCATTGGGACCCTTGGGCCTTGTGGATCGTCACCGCAGCGCCATGCAGGAAGGTCGCGCCCATGCGGGCCGCGAAAGGAATGAACGGCTCCTCCTCATCGGGCATTTCGATCTTCACGATCGAGGCCGCCGAGAGCCGCGGGTCTTCCGCCCCCATCACATGCAGCCGCGAGAAACCGGGCTTCTTGCCAGGCCCGAGATAGATCACCTGCGCGCCCTTGATCAGGCCGCGCGCCTCCAGATCGATCCGCTTCTTGCGATGCTTCACGGGCAGTTCGATCCCGTCGCAGATCAGGGGCTCGCCCGGCAGCATCATGTCGGCGGGCGCGGAATGGGCGGCGCGGAAGGCATGGATCAGTCGGATGCGCGTGGCGTTGCGCCAGACCAGCACCGGCGAGCGCGCCATCAGATCGCTCTCCACCCGCTCGGCCCAGACGACGCGATCGTCCTTGGCGGCGGCCTTCTCGATCTCGCGCTCGAACTGCTCGAAGGTCAGGTTCTCATCGCCCAGCATATGCGCCAGATCGAGGATCGGGTTATCCTCGGCCTGCCGGTGGATACGGTGCAGGATGTGTTTTCGCTCGTCGGGCAGACGCTCGAAGACCATCTCGCCCGACTGGTTCACGGGCGCGAGCTGCGCCGGGTCGCCGAACAGCACCAGAGTCGGGAAAATCTCGCGCAGATCGTCGAATTGGCGCTCGTCGAGCATCGAGGCCTCATCGACGAAGCCGATATCGAGCGGGTCTTCGCGCCGTTTCCAGCCATTGATGAAATCCGAGCCGCGCAGCCCCGCCGAGGCCAGCGCCGCCGGGATCGATTTGTGCAGCTCGTAGAACGCCTTCGCCCGGTCGAGCGTCGCTTCGGTCAGGCCCATCTCGATCAGCAATTCGGGCTTGGGCCGCTCGCCCTGCCCGGTCAGCCATTCCGCGATCCGCTCGTATTCCGGGTCGTAGACCGGCGTGTAGAGAATGCGGTGGATCGTCGTCGCGGGCACACCGCGCGAGCGCAACACGCTCGCCGCCTTGTTCGTGGGCGCGAGGATCGCCAAAGTGCGTTTTTCCTTGCGCCGCTTGCCCTCGAAATCGCCCGAGACCAGATCGACGCCTGCCGCCTCCAACGCCTTATAGAGCTCCGCCAGAAGCAGCGTCTTGCCCGACCCCGCCTTGCCGATCACCGACAGCACGCGTTTGCTGCCGCTTTCAGGCGTCATCGCGCCTTCGAGAATATCGACCCCCGCCGCCTCGAGCGCGGAAGCAACGGCATCCCAAGCCTCGGCCTGGTCCTCGGAAAACTGGATCATGGGGGTCGTCATGGCGCGACCTTACCTGCGCGCCTTGGCGGGCGGAAGGGCGAAAGGGCGCGGTTTTCGCGGGGTCTGACGCCGGGAGCCTCCGGCGGGGATATTTGGGTCGAGAAGAAGACGCCGCTTCTTCCCGATCCCAAACGAGCTGCGCGCTCAGGCGGCTTTTTCGGCCGGGGTTGCGAGCGTCACGATATCCATCATGATCCGGTTCAGCTCGAAATCCTTGGGCGTGTAGACGCGCGCCACGCCGAAGCTCAGGAGCTTCTTCGCGTCCTCATCCGGGATGATCCCGCCGACGACGACCGGCACGTGATCGAGGCCAGCCGCGCGCATCCGCTCCATCAGCTCCTCGATCAGGGGGATATGCGAGCCCGACAGGATCGACAGCCCCACCACATGCGCCTCGTCCTCGATCGCCTTGGCAACGATCTGTTCGGGCGTCAGGCGGATGCCGTCATAGGTGATGTCCATGCCGCAATCGCGGGCGCGGAAGGCGATCTGCTCGGCGCCGTTCGAGTGGCCGTCGAGGCCCGGCTTGCCGACGAGGAATTTCAGGCGGCGGCCCAGCTGCGAGCTGACCGCATCCACGGCCTCGCGGATATCGTCAAGCCCTTCGGTCTGGTTCGAGGGCGAGCGCGAGACGCCCGTGGGGCCGCGATACTCGCCATGAACGGCGCGCATCACGCCTGCCCATTCGCCGGTGGTCGCGCCCGCTTTCGCGGCAGCGATCGAGGCTTCCATGATGTTCTTGCCGGCCTTTGCGTCCGCCTTGAGCTGAGCCAGCGCGGCCTGCACCGCAGCCTCGTCACGCTCGGCGCGCCAGGCATTCAGACGGTCGATCTGCTCCTGCTCCACCGCCGGGTCGACGACCATGATGCCGCCATCGCCTGCGGTCAGCGGCGAGGGCTCGCCCTGCTGCCAGCGGTTCACGCCGACGACGATGGTTTCCTCGGCTTCGATCCGGTTGATCCGCGCGGCATTCGATTCCACCAGACGCGACTTCATGTAGTCGATCGCGGCGATCGCCCCGCCCATCGAGTCGAGCGTCTCCAACTCGGCCCGCGCGCCGTCCTTCAGCGCCTCGACCTTCGCGGTCACGGCCGGGTTGCCGTCGAAGAGATCGCCATATTCCAGAAGGTCGGTCTCATAGGCCATGATCTGCTGCATCCTGAGCGACCATTGCTGGTCCCAGGGGCGCGGCAGGCCGAGCGCTTCGTTCCACGCAGGCAGCTGCACCGCGCGGGCGCGGGCGTTTTTCGACAGCGTCACGGCCAGCATCTCGATCAGGATACGGTAGACGTTGTTCTCGGGCTGCTGTTCGGTCAGGCCCAGCGAGTTCACCTGCACGCCATAGCGGAAACGGCGGAATTTCTCGTCCTCGACGCCGTAGCGCTCGCGGCAGATCTCGTCCCACAGCTCGGTGAAGGCGCGCATCTTGCACATCTCGGTCACGAAGCGGATGCCCGCATTCACGAAGAAGGAAATCCGCCCGACCATCGCGGGGAACGCCGCTTCCGGCACCTTGGTTTTCAGGTCGTCCAGCACCGCAATCGCGGTCGCCAGCGCGAAGGCCAGCTCCTGCTGCGGTGTCGCCCCGGCTTCCTGCAGGTGATAGGAACACACGTTCATCGGGTTCCATTTCGGCAGGTGCTCGCGGGTATAGGCCGCGACATCGGTGATCATCGCGAGCGAGGGCTTGGGCGGGCAGATATAGGTGCCGCGCGACAGGTATTCTTTCACCAGATCGTTCTGCACCGTGCCCTGCAGCTTCGACACATCCGCGCCCTGCTCCTCGGCCACCGCGATATAGAGCGACAGGAGCCACGGCGCCGTCGCGTTGATCGTCATCGAAGTGTTCATCTGCTCGAGCGGGATCTCATCGAACAGCGCGCGCATATCGCCCAGATGGCAGACCGGCACACCGACCTTGCCCACCTCGCCGCGCGACAGGACATGGTCGCTGTCATAGCCGGTCTGGGTCGGCAGGTCGAAAGCCACCGAAAGCCCCGTCTGCCCCTTGGCGAGGTTGTTGCGATAGAGCGCGTTCGAGGCGGCGGCCGTAGAATGGCCCGCATAAGTGCGAAACAGCCAGGGGCGGTCTTTGGCGGGCATCGTGTCGGTCATGGCGGCCTCCATCGGAATACGAATCTTCGTTGCGCAATATTGTTGCGCGCTGGGATGGTTTAAATTGAATTTTGTGATCCTGTCAATTCGCTGCAACGCGGCGTGGCTGGCTTTCACGCAGCGTCCGCGGCGCGAGGCTTGATAAATAGGGGTTTGCCCGCAGCCCTAAAATCGAGAGGGACATAAAATTACAAAAACAGAACGTCAGGGATTGAAAAGTTGCGCAGCCATGCGTATCCCTCTGAACGAACACCGCCCGATTCTGCGGCGCGGCAAGGACAGACAGGAGAGAGCCATGGCCCTTGATCAGGAAACCGGTATCGCGCCCTACGATGCGCCGGAGAAGGACCTTTACGAGATCGGCGAGATGCCGCCCCTCGGCTACGTCCCCCCGAAAATGTACGCTTGGGCGATCCGTCGCGAACGCCATGGCGAGCCCGAGCAGTCGTTCCAGCAGGAAGTCGTCGACACCTGGGAGATCGACAGCCACGAGGTGCTCGTCCTCGTGATGGCCGCGGGCGTGAACTATAACGGCGTCTGGGCCGGTCTCGGCGTGCCGATCTCGCCCTTCGACGGCCACAAGCAGCCCTATCATATCGCGGGTTCGGATGCGGCGGGCATCGTCTGGAAGGTGGGCGACAAGGTCAAACGCTGGAAAGTCGGCGACGAGGTGGTGATCCACTGCAACCAAGACGACGGCGACGACGAGGAGTGCAACGGCGGCGACCCGATGTTCTCGCCCAGCCAGCGGATCTGGGGCTACGAGACGCATGACGGCTCGTTCTCGCAGTTCACCCGGGTGCAGGCGCAGCAGCTCATGCCGCGTCCGAAGCACCTGACCTGGGAAGAGAGCGCCTGCTACACGCTGACGCTGGCCACCGCCTACCGGATGCTGTTCGGTCACCACCCGCATGAGCTCAAGCCCGGCCAGAACGTGCTGGTCTGGGGCGCCTCGGGCGGTCTGGGCTCCTATGCGATCCAGCTTGCGAACACCGCGGGCGCCAACGCGATCGGCGTGATCTCGGACGAGAGCAAGCGTCAGTTCGTGATGGATCAGGGCGCCAAGGGCGTGATCAACCGCAAGGACTTCAAGTGCTGGGGGCAGCTGCCCACGGTCAACACGCCGGAATATAACGAGTGGCTGAAAGAGGCCCGCAAGTTCGGCAAGGCGATCTGGGACATCACCGGCAAGGGTGTGAACGTGGACATGGTCTTCGAACACCCCGGCGAGGCGACTTTCCCGGTCTCGACCCTGATCGTGAAGAAGGGCGGCATGGTCGTGATCTGCGCCGGCACCTCGGGCTTCAACTGCACCTTCGACGTGCGCTACATGTGGATGCACCAGAAGCGCCTTCAGGGCTCGCACTTCGCCAACCTCAAACAGGCGGCCTCGGCCAACAAGCTGATGGTGGAGCGGCGTCTGGACCCCTGCATGTCCGAGGTCTTCCCGTGGGATCAGATCCCGCAGGCCCATACCAAGATGCTGCGCAACGAGCATAAGCCGGGCAACATGGCGGTGCTGGTTCAAGCCCCGAAAACCGGGCTGCGCACCTTCGAAGATGCGCTGGAAGCGGGTCGCCGCGGCTGACGACCCCTTGATGTTTCACGGGAAACCCGCGCTCGGGAGGGCGCGGGTTTTCTTTTGGGGTTGAGGGGGGCGTTTTTGGCACGGGGCGACCAGCCCCGGGGCGCGCCCGACCCTCCCCCCGGGAGGGCGCATTGGCGACGTCATCGCGGGCACGAATGACTTGCGGGCTTGCGAGATAAAGCGCCCAGCCACGAACCGATCAAAGCGCCCACCCAAGGCTCGGGCGCGCCCCTCACCTCCAAACGAAAAACGCCCGGCCTTTTGGACCGGGCGCTTCTGGCTCTTTCGCCTGCCCTCAAGCGGCTTCGTTCGCATCCTCGGGTTGCTTCGCGCCGGTCATGTAGGCGACCGCATCCGACATCGAATGGTTCTTCGGATCGATCACGCAAAGCCGCTTGCCCAGCCGGTGGACGTGGACCCGATCCGCCACCTCGAACACATGCGGCATGTTGTGCGAGATCAGGATGATCGGCAGACCTTTTGCCTTGAGATCGAGGATCAGGTTCAGCACCTGACGGCTCTCCTTCACGCCCAGCGCCGCCGTCGGCTCGTCCATGATGATCACCTTCGACCCGAAGGCCGCCGCGCGGGCCACGGCCACGCCCTGACGCTGACCGCCCGACAGCGTCTCGACCGCCTGATCGATGTCCTGAATGGTCGCCAGCCCCAGATCGTTGAGCTTCTCTCGGGCGAAGGCACGCATCGCGGGTTTGTCGAGCATCCGCAGCCATTTGCCCATCGGACCGGCGCGGCGCAACTCGCGCCCGACGAACATGTTGTCGACGATCGACAGCGCGGGAGAGAGCGCCAGCGTCTGGTAGACCGTCGCGATCCCGGCATCCTGCGCCTCGAGCGGGCTCTTGAAGGAGATCGATTTGCCTTCGAGCTTGATCTCGCCCTCGTCGGCCGTAACGGCCCCGGAAATCGCCTTGATGAGCGAGGATTTTCCGGCCCCGTTATCGCCGATCACGGCAAGGATTTCGCCCGGGTAGAGATCGAAGTCGCATTCGTCGAGGGCGGTGACGCGGCCATAGCGTTTGACCAGACCGCGTGCGGTGAGAATGGGTTCTTGCGTCATGCCGAAACCTTTCTGATCCATTGGTCGATAGCGACCGCGATGATGATGAGCCAGCCGATGGCGAAGACCTGCCAGAGCACGTCCACATTCGCGAGCCGCAGCCCCGACTGGAACACGCCCACGATCAGCGCCCCGAACAATGCGCCGAGGATCGAGCCGCGCCCGCCGAAGAGCGAGATGCCCCCGATCACCACGGCGGTGATGGAATGCAGGTTCGCCTCGTAGAAGGCCTGCGGCGAGATCGAGCCCACGCGGCCGATCGATGCCCAGGCCGCAATCGCGCAGACGAGCCCGGCCAGACCGTAGACCGACAGCAGCGTGCGGTCGGTGCGGATGCCCGCCAGTTCCGCCGCGTCCTTGTCGTCGCCCACGGCATAGACGTGGCGGCCCCAGGCGGTCTTGTTCAGCAGATACCAGAGCACGAGGAACACCACGACCATCAGGACCGACCCATAGGTCAGTCGCGCATTGCCGACGGTGATCGTGTTGCCGAAGAACTTCAGAAGGGGCGCGAACTTGTCGATATCCTGCGAGCGGATCGACTGCGCGCCCGAAAGCCACAGGTTCAGCGCGTAGAAGATCGACCAGGTGCCAAGCGTGGTGATGAAGGGCGGCAGTTTCACCTTGGTGACGAGGAAGCCGTTCAGTAAACCGGCGCCGGTGCCGCCTGCGAAGGAGATCAGCAGCGCGATCGGTGCGGGCACGCCCATATAGACGGCAAGGTTGCCGGCGATGACCGACATCAGCACCATGATCGCGGCCACCGACAGGTCGATGCCCGCGGTCAGGATGATCAGCGACTGCGCCGCAGCCAGCATCCCGATGATCGAGACCTGCTGCATGATCAGGGTCAGGTTGAAGGCCGAGAAGAACTTGCCCCCTGCGACCAGGCCGAACACGGCGACGGACAACAGCAGCACGATCACCGGCACCATCGTCGGATTGCCGTGCAGCCCGTGCTGGATCGTGCCGAGAAGCCCGCGTTTCTTAGTCTTGAAGGCCGCGACAGTCTTGTCGCTTTGGTCGAGGCCGTGCTCGAAGGACTGGCCGCGAGGCGGAACGGTCTGGGTCATGTCCGTCATCCTCTTTGTGCAATGTAGGGTGAAGGGCCGTCACCCGGCCCAATGGAAAGGGCCACCGCGCACGGGCGGCCCCTCCGATCTTTCAGGCGGGGATCAGCCCCAGCACTGCTTCAGACCTTCTTCCGACGAGATCGAGTCGACCCCGTCGACCGGCTGGTCGGTGATCAGCGTCACGCCGGTGTTGTAGAAGTCGAGACCTTCGGAGTTCTGCGGCTTGGTGCCGTCCTTGGCGAAGGCCGCGATCGCTTCGATGCCCATCGAGGCCATCTTCAGCGGGAACTGCATCGAGGTCGCGCCGATGATGCCTTCCTTGACGTTCTGCACGCCCGGGCAGCCGCCATCGACCGAGACGATGATCGCCTGATCCTGCATGCCGACCGATTTCAGCGCCTCATAGGCACCGGCCGCGGCGGGCTCGTTGATCGTGTAGACGACATTGATGCCCGGATCCTTCTGGAGAAGGTTCTCCATCGCGGTGCGGCCACCCTGCTCGTTGCCGTTGGTCACGTCATGGCCAACGATGCGCGGATCGTCTTCGTCGCCGATCTTCTTGGGGTCTTTGATGTCGATGCCGAAGCCCTTCATGAAGCCCTGATCGCGCAGGTAATCCACCGAGACCTGGCTCGGGTTGAGGTCGAGGAAGCCAATCTTCGCATCCGCGGCCTTGTCGCCCATTTTCGCCTTGGCCCATTGGCCGATCAGCTCGCCTGCCTTGAAGTTGTCGGTCGCGAAGGTCGCATCTGCGGTGTCGGCGGGCTCGAACGGGGTGTCGAGCGCGATCACCAGCGCACCGGCGTCCCGCGCCTTCGTGACCGCAGGCGCAAGCGCACGGCTGTCGGACGGGGTGATCAGGATACCCTTGGCGCCTGCCGCGATGCAGCTTTCGACCGCCGCGACCTGGCTTTCCACGTCGCCGTCGAGCTTGCCCGCATAGGTGTTGAGCGTGATGCCCATCTCTTTCGCTTTGGCCGTCGCACCCTCTTTCATCTTCACGAAGAAGGGGTTGGTGTCGGTCTTGGTGATCAGGCAGGCGGTGGTTTCCGCCCAAGCGCCCGTCGCCATCAGGCCAAGCGCGGTTGCACCGAGAATTGCGGTTTTCTTCATCATGTCAGGTCTCCTCCCAGAAACGAATTGAGCCGTCCCTCCGATCGGCTTCGAAGCAGATCATGTGCGAAACCGGGCCGACTCGTCAATAGATAAATCACGTGGATTTATTAATTGACAGAACACCCTCTGGAAGCGGATAAATACTCAGCGTATCTTAAGCGCGAGCAGCCTCGGAGAATGAATTGTGCCCCAGCGCGTGATGGAAATGATCAAGACCGCCCCGGTGAAAATTGGCACGGATCATTCCTCAATGCGCAACCGCAACGAACGGCTGGTGATGTCGCTGATTCGCCGCCGTGGCGCCCTCGCGAAATCCGAAATTGCGCGGATGACGGGCCTCTCGGCGCAGACCGTTTCCGTCATCATGCGCGCGCTCGAAGATGAAGGCTTCCTGCTGCGCTGCGACCCGGTGCGCGGCAAAGTCGGCCAGCCCACGGTGCCGATGCGCCTGAACCCGGATGGCGCCTATTTTCTGGGGCTGAAAGTCGGACGTCGCCGCACCGAAGTGATCTTGATCGACATGATGGGCACGCCGATCTCGCGAAGCGTCTCGCGCCACGACTACCCCACCGCCGCCGATACCATCGCCTTCGCCATCGACGCGATCGCGCGGATGGTGACGGAATTGCCCGCCTCGAAACGCGAGCGCATCTCGGGCCTCGGCATCGGCGCGCCGTTCCGGATGTGGGACTGGGGCGTAGCGCTCGGGCTGGAAGAAAGCGCGATGGCCGATTGGCGCGAGCGCGACATCCGCGCCGAGCTGGAGGCGATCTACCCGTTCCCCGTGGTGCTGGAAAACGACGCCTCCGCCGCCTGTTCGGCAGAGCTGCTGCTGGGCGATCAGACCCTGCCGGACGATTTCCTCTATGCGTTCGTGGGCTTCTTCGTGGGCGGCGGGCTGGTGATGAACGGCTCGCTTGTGACCGGCCCCAACAACAATGCGGGCGCGCTTGCCTCGATGCCGGTGCCCGACGGTCACGGCGGCCAGTGCCAATTGCTCGACGTGGCCTCGCTCTCAGCCATCGAAGCGGCCATGGCCGAGCGTGGCCTCGATGCGAGTTTCCTCTGGGAGCGGCGCGATGTGTGGGATCTTCCCGAAGACATCGTCGAGGACTGGCTCGCGAAAGCGGCGCGCGGCCTCGCGACTGTCGCCGCCTCCTCGGCGGCGCTGTGCGATCTCGATGCGATGGTGATCGACGGCTGGATGCCCAACGATCTGCGCGCGCGGCTCGTCGGCGCCACCGAAGCGGAACTGGCGAAGATCAACCTCTCGGGCGCGGAAGTTCCGATCGTGCGCGAGGGTCAGGTGGGCCCCGATGCCCGCGCACTGGGGGCCGCGACCCTGCCGCTGAGCCTGCGTTTCCTGACCGAGATCGACCTGCCCGATCAGACCGACTGACCCGGCGCGGCGAAGCGCAGCGACACGATCAGGCCCGGCCGATTGTCGGACAGTTCCAGCTCCGCCTCGTGCAGCCCCGCCACCGCATGAACCAGTGCCAGCCCCAGCCCGTTGCCCGGCGTCGTGCGCGAGCGTTCCAGCCGATAAAGCCTGCGCAGAACCTTCTCGCGCTCGGCTGCGGGAATACCGGGGCCATGATCCGCCACGCTGAGAATGATCGCGCCGTTCTCGCGCGACAGGCGCACCGTGATCTGCGGCGCAGGGCCACCATGACGGATCGCATTCTCGATCAGGTTCGACAGCATCTGCCCCAGCAGGCCCCGGTCGCCATGCACCATTAGCGGCGCATCGGGCCGTTGCAGGGTCAGTGCCCCGCCCGCCTCTTCGGCGCTCGCCTCGTACAGCTCGGTGATATCGGCCGCGAGCGCGCCCAGATCGACCGATGCGAACCGCGCCTTCGGACTGCCGCCCTCGATCTGAGCGATCCGCAGCAGCGAGTGGAAAACAGCCACCGCGCGTTCGGCCTCGGTACCCGCCTGCTCGGCCAGAGCCCGGGGCGGCGTGTCCTCGGGCAAAGCTTCCTTCAGTTCCGACAGCAGCACGGAGATCCGTTGCATCGGCGTCTTCAGGTCATGGGCGATATCGGCGGAGACCTGACGCAGCGCCGCCACCGTGGCCTCCTGCGTCTCGGCCATCACGTTCAGCCGCGCCCCGATCCGTGCGAGGTCGTCGCCGCGCTTGGCCTTGATCTCGTCACGCGGCACCCGCGCCTCCAGCCGCCCCTCGGTCAGATCGTCGAGCGTCTCCTCGATCGCGCTCACCCGCTTGCGCGCCCGCATCCCGACCCACGCGCCATAGGCGGCAGAGACCAGGAGCGACGGCACGAAGGAGAAGACGAGGATCGCGAGGAAGGTCGAGGTCAGTTCGGCAATCGGCGCGCGGCTCTCGCCGATCACCAGCAATCCACCCGCAAGCGGCATGGTCAGCGTGAAATATCCATGTTTCGAGAGCGGCGCATATTCGGGATGCCGCGAGATGACCCAGCGGTCGCCCTCATGCGTGACCCGCACATTGCCAACCTGCCGCCCGTCCGACATCACGAAGGCGATGGCGCGCTCGGACGGGTCCGAGGCCCGCGCCTCCGCCGAGACGATGACCGACAAAGTCTCGGGATTGGCCGCGACCTGAAACACCGCCGTCTGCTGCTTGAGATCGGCGCGGATCGAATCCTCGGTCGAGGAGCGCAGCGCGACATAGGCAAAGCCCAGCGTCACCAGAAGGATCGCGAAGACGATCCCCATCAGCCCCAGCGCCTGCCGCAGCGGCGTCGAGGCAAGGATTTCCGCGCGGTTCAGACGTGCCTTCATCAGCCCTCGATCCGGTAGCCCGCGCCGCGCACGGTGTGGATGAGGTCACGGTCGAACGGCTTGTCGACCTTGTTCCGGAGCCGCGAGATATGGGTTTCCACGACATTGGTCTGCGGGTCGAAATTCAGATCCCAAACGCCCTCCAGCAGCATCGTCCGGGTCTGCACCCGGCCCTTGCGGCGCAGCAGGAATTCCAGAAGCGAGAACTCCCGCGGCAGAAGGTCGATCTCCTGCCCGCCGCGCGTCACCTTACGTGCGATCAGGTCCATCTTCAGATCGCCCGCCTCCAGCATCACCTGCTCCGACTGCGCCTGCGGACGGCGCGCCAATGCGGCGAGCCGCGCCGACAGCTCGCCGAAGGCGAAGGGTTTCACGAGGTAGTCGTCCGCGCCTGCGTTGAGCCCCTCGATCCGGTCATCCACCCCGCCGATCGCGGTCAGGAAGATGATCGGCGTCGTGACCTTCGCGGCGCGGATCGCGCGGGTGATCGAAAGCCCGTCCAGCTCGGGCAGCATCCGGTCGATGATCATCACGTCATAGCTGCCGCCCAGCGCCTGTGTCAGCCCGTCGCGGCCATTCGCGAGATGATCGACCGTATGGCCCTCCTCGCGCAGGCCCCGCAGCACGTAATCGGCGGTGGTCGCGTCGTCTTCGATCAACAGCAGTTTCATCGCACTCGCTTTCTCGGTTCGCGACATATGTGGCCGATGCCACCGCACAAGTCACGCACCCCTCCCCTAAAGGTGAAAAGGATAACAGCTCTGCAATCTTCCCGCAGAGTTCCTGACAGGCTAGGCCCTCACATAGGGTGCATCCCTGTCAATAAGGAGAGAAAGATGCAGGACATTCGCAAAGCTCCCCTGCTGCGCACCCTCGCGACCACCGCAATGCTCGGCGCCGGCGTCGTGGCAACGAGCGGGCTCGCACTGGTCCCGAACGTGGCCGCCGCCGAAACCTTCACCAACACCGTCGATCTGGTGAAGAAGGTGATGCCCGCCGTGGTCACCATCGAGATCAAGAAGCAGGCCAACGATCAGGAAATGGCCCAGATGGGGATGCCGCAGGATTTCCCCTTCGAGTTCTTCCAGCGTCGTTTCGGCATGCCCGACATGGGGCCCAACGGTCAGGGCCAGCAGATGCAACGTCCTGAGATCACCGGCCTCGGCACCGGCT
The DNA here is from genome assembly GCF_002563775.1 of Thioclava sp. ES.031. Classification (NCBI taxonomy): domain Bacteria; kingdom Pseudomonadati; phylum Pseudomonadota; class Alphaproteobacteria; order Rhodobacterales; family Paracoccaceae; genus Thioclava; species Thioclava sp. ES.031. The sequence continues at coordinate 3,702,725 of NZ_PDJO01000001.1, forward strand.
TCATCATCCAGAAAGACGGCCATATCGTCACCAACGCCCATGTCGTCGATGGCGCCGAGAGCGTTAAGGTTACCTTCTCCGACGGCTCGACCGCAGATGCGAAAGTGATCGGCGAAGACAAGGCCACCGATATCGCGCTGATCAAGGTCGATACCGACAAGGACCTGCAGACCGTGGGCTTCGGCGACAGCCAGACCGCACAGGTCGGCGAGCCGGTCGTGGCGATCGGCAACCCGTTCGGCCTTGGCACCTCCGTGTCGACCGGCATCGTCTCGGCCAAGGGTCGCGACTTGAAATCGGGCCCGTTCGATAACTACATCCAGACCGACGCAGCCATCAACAAAGGCAACTCGGGTGGCCCGCTCTTTGACGCCCAAGGCGAAGTGATCGGCATGAACACCGCGATCCTGTCGCCCACCGGCGGTTCCGTCGGGATCGGTTTCTCGGTGCCCTCCGACACCATCAAGGGCGTCGTCGCCGATCTGCAGAACAGCGGCACCGTCAAGCGCGGCTTCCTCGGCGTGCAGATCCAGCCGGTCAGCGAGGACATCGCGGCAGCGCTGGGTCTCGACAAGCCCGAAGGCGTTCTCGTGGCCGATGTGTCGCCCGATACGCCCGCGAAGAAAGCTGGCCTGAAGCGCGGCGACATCATCGTCGGTGTCGATGGCAAGCCGATGAAAGAGCCCCGCGATCTGACCCGTGCCATCGGGTCCGACGAGCCGGGCACCGAAGTGCAGCTCTCGCTGCTGCGCGCGAACAAGCCGCTCACGCTCTCCGTCACTCTTGATGAGCGGCCCACCGAGAAGACCAAGTCGTAATACTTGACGTCTATCGGTTAGAAGGCACGCCCGGAGCATCTGCTTCGGGCGTGACTTTTATTTTGAAGGGTCAGTTTGCGCTGTCGGGCGCGGGAGTCGGCGCAGCCTCGGGAGCAGCCTCGGGCGCAGCTTCAGCGGGCGGCGCGATCGTCTCCGCCACCTGATAGAGCCTCCAGTCGTCCTGCCGGAAATGCCGCTCCGCGATCTGGCTGAGCCCGTCGACGCCTTCGACCGGCTTCGCCGCGAGCACGAGGCCGCCGGGATGATCCGCCATCCAGCGCCCCAGATCGGCGCTGTTGCCAAGCACCGTCACAGGTTTCTCAAGCCGCGCGACGAAGGAGAACTGCCCCGCATAGCCGCGATCGGTGGTGGCCACGCCATTCTCGGAATGTGCGGCGATCAGGCTCGCGATCGGGGCCGGATCGTAGACTTTCCAAAGGATCGGCCAGACCATGATCTGAATGGCGATCAGCACCAGCGGCGCGACGAAGGCTTCGGCGAACCAACCCTGCCGCGCCTTCAGCACGATCAGCGCGCCGCCCACGAGCAGCGCCACACCCGCGATCACGAAGAGCCACGAGCCGGTGCCCTCGGGCAGTTCCGGGAACGCCCCGAAATGCACCGATGCCGCGGCAATCGCCGTCGCCACCCCGGGCAGAAGCCACAGCAGGCGCAGCCAGCGCATCCGACGCTCCGCCGTGGGCAGCAGCCCCGACAGGATCAGCGCCAGCGCGGGCAGCTCGGGTACGAGGTAATGCGCCTGTTTGCCCGAAATCAGCGAGAAGGCGACGAAGGCGGTGGCGAACCAGACCGCCACCATGCGCGTGCCAGCATCCTCCCAAAGCCGCGAGGGTTTGAACGTGGCCAACCCCGCGCGACTCCAGCCCCACGGCCAGAGGAAGAAGGGCAGCAGCGCCACGAAGAACCAGACGGGGCGACCATGGGCGAAGCTTTCCACCATCCGCCCGGCGCTTTGCTTCCACAGGATCTGCTCGCGATATTCGGCTCCGCCGAAAATGATCGCGGGGCCCAGCCACAGCAGCACGATACCGAAACCGATCAGAAAACCGATCCCGATCCGCGCATACCACTGCTTGAGCGCGGGCCGCTCCGCCCCGGTCGCCCAAAGCGGCATCAAAAGCGCAGTCGGCAGCACATGCACCAGGATCACCGGCCCCTTGGCGAAGACGCCGAAAGCCAGCGCGATGCCAAGCCCGATCACCGGGGCGAAGCGATCGGTGTCGCGCATCGCCCAGACCGCGAGCATCCCCAGCAGCGTCGCCGCCGTCAGCATCGTGTCGAACATCGTCGTGGAGCCGAACAGCAGGAACACCCCGCTCGTCCCGAGGATCAGCGCGGCGAGCCCGGCGCGCTCGGGCTCTTCCGGCCAGAGCCTGCGCGCGAGCATCGCCACCAGCCCGACCGACAGCAGCCCGAAAGCGGGCGCAACCAGCCGCGCCGCCCATTCGCTGGGGCCCGTAACGCTCCAGACGATATTGATGAGCCAGAACAGAAGCGGCGGCTTGTCGGAATAGATCGCCCCGTTGAGATGCGGCACCAGCTTGGAGCCGCCCTGCCACATCTCCCAGGCGACGGTGACATAGCGCGTCTCGTCGATCGCCATCAGCGGGCGCATGACCATCAACACCACCGCGCTCAGCGCGAAAAGGAAAAGCGCCCCGATCAGGGGAACGCGCCAAGCGGTCGAACTCATAGGCGTGTCTTTCTGTCGTCTGTGTCGAAGGGTTCCATATTGCTTGACCCCCGAATGCCCCCGCATGTCAAGCCACACGACCATCACGGCTGCAGGATGGGCGCTCAAAATGAATCAAGAAAAACTTGGAACTGCCCAGAGCGGGGCGACGTTGGATGTCCGAAGATACAGAAGGGAGACACGTACCATGAAGAAGATGTTCCTCATCCTGCCGCTCAGCGCCACCGTTGCCGTCGCAGGCTGCCAGATGTCGCAACAAGACCGCGCTGCCGCGACCGGCGGTGTTGCCGGTGCCGCGATCGGCGCTGCTGTTTCGGATGACGGCGACCGCCTCCAGAACGCCGCGATCGGCGGCGCAGTCGGCACCGTTGCAGGCGCTCTGATCGGCAAAGCCAACGAGCCGGGTCAGTGCCGCTATCGCGACTCCTATGGCCGCGAGTACATCGCGCCCTGCTAAGGCCCCGCTACAGGTAACCTCGAAAACCGTTCGGACCCTCATCCGAACGGTTTTTTCATGCGCGATTGGCGGAACGTGCCGCAGACGTGACAGGCGCGGATTGTCGCACGCCATTGCCGCAGACCCTCTGCCCGGCTATCTCCACAGCCAAGCGCGACAGAGAAAAAGACCCCTAAATCCCTATGACAGACGCCACGACCGAAGCGCCGAAGCCGAAAGCCGTTCTGGCCCGTATCGCTCAGCCGGTGGCGGGGAAGTTGAAGCTCGCCGGGTGGCTCGGCGTGGCCTCGGCGCTGATCTGGCCCGCGCAGGCCGCACTGATCGGGCTGGTGCTGGGCGATCTGGTCGCGCCCGGAGTAAGCCCCGCGCTTTCGCCGCTTGCCGGGGCCGCGGGTTTCGTGGCGCTGGCGCTCGTGCGGATCGCGCTTGACTGGATTTCGCAGAAATTTTCCGCCGATGCCGCCGAGGTCGTGCTGCGCGAGAGCCGCGAGACACTGATCCGAAAGGCGCTGCGTCAGGCCAGCGGGGCCGCCGCGCTGTCGCCTGCGGAACTGGCCTCGCTCTCGGCGGAGAAGCTCGGCGCACTCGGTCCTTGGGCCACGCGCTACCAGCCCGCCTTCCTGCGCGCCCGGATCATTCCCCTCGCCTTCATCCTGCTCGCCGCCACGCAAAGCTGGGCGGTCGCGGGCATCTTGCTGATCGCGGGGCCGCTGATCCCGCTCTTCATGGCGCTTGTGGGCATGGCCGCGCAGGATGCCTCGGAAAAGCAGATGGTCGAGATCGGCTCGCTCAACCGCCTGCTGATCGACCGGATCGCCGCGATCACCGATCTTCGGCTTCTGGGCGCCGAGGCCCGCTCGCGCGCCGATCTGGAGACCAAATCCGAAGACTTGCGCGTCCGCACGATGGCGGTTCTGCGGGTGGCCTTCCTCTCCTCGACGCTTCTGGAACTGTTCGCCGCAATCGGCGTGGCGCTGGTCGCGGTCTATGTCGGCTTCTCGCTGATCGGCTGGATGAATTTCGGCACATGGGGCAGCAAGATGACCCCGGCCGAAGGGATTTTCCTGCTGATGATCGCACCCGAATTCTTCCAGCCGCTGCGCGATCTGGCAGCGGCGTGGCATGACCGGGCAGCCGCGCTTGCCGTGGCCTCCGAGCTGGAGACGACCGAGACCGAAATCGCCAAGGCCAACACGCTGATGGGCACCGGCGGCGAAGGCACGGCGCCGCAGCTCGGGCCGCTGCACTGGCACGGTCTGCAAATCCGACCCGGCGAGGCCGCCGATCCGATCCCCCTGCCCGATGGCGACATCGCGCCGGGCGAGGCGGTGGCGATCACCGGGCCGTCGGGCGCGGGCAAGACGACGCTTCTGACCGCGCTGGTCGGGTTGATCCATCCCGAGGCGGGGGAGATCACGCTGGGCGACACCGCGCTGACCGAGCAAAACGCCGATGACTGGCGCGCGGCCTTCGGCTGGATTCCGCAAAGCCCGCGCTTCGCCGATGCGAGCCTGCGCGAGCTGATCACGCTGAACCGTCCCGGCGATCTCGATGCGGCGCTGGACGCCGCGCAGGCCACCGAGGTCGTCGCGGGCCTTCCCGGCGGGCTCGACGCCCGGCTGGGCGATATGGGCGGCGGCGTCTCGGGTGGCGAGGCGCGGCGCCTGCTGATCGCGCGGGCCCATTACGCGGGCCGCCCGATCGTGCTCGCCGACGAACCGACCGCCGATCTCGATGCCGAGACGGGCGCCAAGGTAATTGCGGCGCTACTGGCGCTGCGCGCCCACGGCACCACCCTGATCGTCGCGAGCCACGACCCCGCCCTCGTTGCCGCGATGGACCGCCAGATCGACTTGGAGGGCGCAGCATGAAAACGCTTCTGACCCTCACCGCCCGCCTGATCGCCGATCAGAAATGGGCCTTCAGCCGAGGCCTCGCGCTGTCGTTCCTCGTGCTCGCGATGGGGGCGGCGCTGCTCGGCCTGTCGGGCTGGTTCATCACCGCCTCGGCCTTGGCCGGGATCACGGGGCTGGGCCTCAACTTCAATTTCTTCACCCCTTCGGCAGGCGTGCGCGGTCTCGCGCTCGGCCGCGCGGTCTCGCGCTATGGCGAGCGGTTACTGACCCATGACGCCACGCTGCGCGCGCTGGCCAAGCTGCGCATCGACCTGATGGATGGCGTCTCGCGCCGCCCGCATGAGGAACAGGCGCGGCTGCGCGGTGCGCAGGCGCTGAACCGGATCACCTCGGATGTGGATGCGCTGGACGGCGTGTTGCTGCGGCTGGTGATCCCCTTCCTCGCAGGCGGCATGGTGCAGATCGCGGCGCTTGTGATGCTGTGGTGGCTCGAAGGGCTGCCGATCGGGCTGGCGGTCTTCCTGATCTACCTGCTGGGCGGCGGGCTCGGGCTGATCTGGGTGGCCCGCGCCGCCCGCCACGATGCCCGCGCAGCCGAAACCGCGCTGCAAAATATCCGCCGCCGCGCGCTGGAAACCATGCGTGCCCGCGCCGATCTGGCCGTGGCCGGACAGTTGGAGGCCGCCACCGCGCAGACCTTGGCCGAGGTCGAGGCCGAGGCGCTGGCGCGGCGCAATCTCGAAGCGCTCGACCGGCGCGTGGGGGCCGTAATTTCGGCCACCACAGCGCTTGCCGGCGCCGCCGCCCTGGCCATCGCCGGGCAGATGGCACTGGCCGGGCAGATCACGCCCGCCCGCGCCGCGGTGGGCCTGTTCGTCGCGCTGGCGCTGGCCGAGTCGCTGATGCTGCTCCGTCGCGGCATGGCCGAGATCGGGCGGATGCAGGAAGCGGGCGCGCGGGTCATGGACCTGACCGATACGCCCGAGCGGCCGCAGCCCGACGGCCACGCCCCCACCGATGCGGACGCCCCGCTGATCGAGTCGCGCAACGTGGCCTTCACCCGTGCCAAGAGCGCCGCGCCGCTCTTTTCCAATCTGACCTTCAGCCTCGCGCGTGGCGAGACGGTGATGCTTGCCGGGCCTTCGGGTGCCGGGAAATCCACCGCGCTCGCCGTGTTGTCCGGTCTTCTCAAGCCCTCCGGTGGCGAGATCACGGTGAAGGGCCGCGCGCTGCCCGACTGGCCGGAAGGCGACCTGCGCGATGTGCTCACCATGGTTCCGCAGCGCAGCCAGCTGATCGGCGGCACCATCGCCGAGAACCTCGCGCTCGCCCTGCCGCCCGAGGCGCAGCTTGATGAAGACGCGGCCTGGGCCGCACTGCGCGCCGTCGCGCTCGATGAGGTGATCGCCGCGCGCGGTGGTCTCGAGGCGCGGCTTGGCGAAGGCGGCACCGGTCTTTCCGGCGGTCAGACGAAACGTCTGGCGCTGGCCCGTGCGGCTTTGCGCCAGCCTGATATCCTGCTGCTCGATGAGCCGACCGAAGGGCTCGACGCGCCGACGGCCGCCGCGACTCTCTCCGGATTGCGTGCGCTTTTGCCCGACGCAGGCTTCCTTCTGGTGTCTCACCGTCAGCCCGATCAGAGCGCCGCCACGGGTACGATCGCGCTCAAATGACGCACGACCTGCGACGATAAGCCACTAAAATCATGTGACATATTGTCGTTCACCCCTGTTCACGTCTCCGTGCGACACATCGTCAATTTGATTTGGCTCAATGTCAGGCGCAGACCGCCCGCCCATAAGCTGCATCCAGGAATAATATTTCCGAGAAACTCGGCTTTTGGCGAGGTCGGGTGCAAGTAGGGAAACGGAGAACGAGAATGGATTTCGGGATCGTCGAGCTGTCACGGCTGCAATTTGCCATGACCGCCATGTATCACTTCCTCTTCGTGCCGCTGACGCTTGGTCTGTCGATCATCGTGGCGATCATGGAGACGGTCTATGTGATGACCAACCGCCCCATCTGGCGGCAAATGACCAAGTTCTGGGCCACCCTGTTCGGCATCAACTTCGTGCTGGGCGTGGCCACGGGCATTACGATGGAATTCCAGTTCGGGATGAACTGGAGCTACTATTCGCACTATGTGGGCGACATCTTCGGCGCGCCGCTCGCCATCGAGGGCCTGATGGCCTTCTTCATGGAAGCGACCTTCGTCGGGTTGATGTTCTTCGGCTGGGAGAAGCTCTCGCCGGTCAAGCACATGGTCGTCACCTGGCTCGTCGCCATCGGGTCGAACTTCTCGGCGCTCTGGATCCTCATCGCCAATGGCTGGATGCAGAACCCCGTCGGGGCGCATTTCAATCCGCTGACGATGCGGATGGAGATGACCTCCTTCTTCGACGTCGTGTTCAACCCCGTCGCGCAGGCCAAGTTCGTGCACACGGTGTCGGCCGGCTATGTCACGGCGGCTGTTTTCGTGATGGGCGTGTCGAGCTGGTACATGCTCAAGGGCCGTCATTTCGAACTCGCCCGCCGCTCGATCGCGGTTGCGGCCGCCTTCGGTCTCGCCTCGGCCCTGTCGGTCGTCATCCTCGGTGACGAGTCGGGCTACGAGACGACTCACAACCAGAAAATGAAACTCGCCGCGATGGAAGCGATGTGGGAGACCGAACCGGCCCCCGCCTCCTTCACCCTCTTCGGCATTCCCGATCAACAAGATCGCGAGACCAAATACGCGATCCATATCCCGTGGGTGATGGGCCTGATCGGCACCCGCTCGCTGACCGAGCAGATCACCGGGATCGACGAGCTCGTGAAAGGCTCGGAAGAGCGGATTCGCAACGGTATCGTCGCCTATGACGACCTGCTGAAGATCCGCGAAGCCAAGGGCGACGTCCCGCCCGAAGTCACCAAGCAGTTCAACGAAAACGTGGGCGATCTGGGCTATGCCTATCTGCTCAAACGCTACGTGGACGATCCGCGTCAGGCGACCGATGCGCAAATCAAGATGGCTGCGGATGACACCGTCCCGACGGTCTGGCCGATCTTCTGGTCCTTCCGCCTGATGGTGGCGCTTGGCTTCTCCTTCATCGCGCTGATGGTCTACTTCTTCGTCGTCTCGAACTGGAAGGGCATGCAATATCCGCGTTGGGCGCTGCGTCTGGCCGTGATCGTCATCCCTGCCCCGTGGATCGCCGCGGAACTGGGCTGGTTCACCGCCGAGTTCGGACGCCAACCCTGGACCGTGGACGGCGTTTTGCCGACGGCACTTTCGGTCAGCCACCTGTCGGTGGGCGACCTGCTGTTCACGCTGCTGGGCTTCGTGGCCTTCTACACCGTGCTCTTCATCATCGAGATGGGTCTGATGATCAAATACATCAAAAAAGGCCCGTATCAGGATGTCGAGGTCACTCAAGAGTGGCTGCAGCGCCATGACGACCGCCTGTCCGGTCGCGATGGCAACGCCCCTGTCACCATGCCTGCGGAGTAAGGAACATGATCCTCTTTGAACTTATCCCCTTCGACGTTCTGCGCGTCATCTGGTGGCTGCTGCTGGGCGTCCTGCTGATCGGCTTCGCGCTCACCGACGGCTTCGATATGGGCGTGGGGGCCCTTCTGCCCTTCGTCGGCAAGACCGATAGCGAGCGCCGCGTGGCGATCAACACGGTCGGCCCGGTCTGGGAAGGCAACCAAGTCTGGTTCATCCTCGGCGGGGGCGCGATCTTCGCGGCCTGGCCACCCCTCTACGCGGTGAGCTTCTCGGGGTTCTACCTCGCGATGTTCCTCGTGCTCGCGGCGCTGATCCTGCGCCCCGTCGGCTTCAAGTATCGCTCGAAGCGCGACTCGGCTGCATGGCGCAACGGCTGGGACTGGGCGCTCTTCGTGGGCGGCGCGGTGCCGGCACTGATCTTCGGCGTCGCCGTGGGCAACGTGCTGCAAGGCGTGCCCTTCGAGCTCAACGACATGCTGATGCCGCTCTATCCGGGCAACTTCATCATGAAGCTGCTGGGCCTGCTGAACCCCTACGCGCTGCTGGCAGGCGTGGTGTCGCTGTCGATGCTGATGATGCATGGCGCGGCATGGCTCTCGGTGAAGACCGAAGGCGCGGTGAAAGTCCGCGCAACCGAGATCGGCTCCGTTGCGGGCATGGTGGCCTTCGTGGCCTATATCCTCGCAGGGATCTGGCTCGCCTTCGGGATCAAGGGCTACCACATCACCTCGGTGGTGCCGGACAACGGCCCCTCCA